>JAZJZJ010000119.1:0-37527 GCA_040389925.1 Pseudomonadota bacterium | reverse complement strand
TGCCGCGGCTCTTGGCCTCGATGATGCGGTTCTCGATCTGGTCGCTCATGCCCAAGCCGTGGCGGCCGCCGATGCGGTTCGCTTCCAACATCAATTCGACCGCGCTCGCGAAGGTCCGGCCGTTCAGCGCGACCGGCACGCCTTCTTCAAACCGCACGCTGACCTCTTCGCGTTTGACCTCGACCTCGTCGCGCCAGAACGCCACACCCATGATCGGGTTGACGATCTTCATGCCGCTGTTGAGGTGCTCGAGGTCTTTCGCCTCGTGCGTGGCGCCAAGCATGTTCGAGTCGGTCGAATACGCCTTCTCGGCCGACATCTTGTACTTGAAGCCGGCCGCGCTCATGAACGCCGACATCTCGGCGCGCCCGCCGAGTTCGTCGATGAACAGCTGATCGAGCCAGGGCTTGTAGATCTTCAGCGACGGGTTCGCGAGCAGCCCGTAACGGTAGAAGCGCTCGATGTCGTTGCCCTTGTAGGTGCTGCCATCGCCCCAGATGTTGACGGAGTCGTCGCGCATCGCCGCGACCAGCATCGTGCCGGTGACCGCGCGGCCGAGCGGCGTGGTGTTGAAGTAGGTGATGCCGGCGGTCGAGATGTGGAAGGCACCACTTTGCAGCGCGGCCAGCCCCTCGGCGACGAGCTGCGAGCGGCAGTCGATCAGGCGCGCAGCTTCGGCGCCGTACTCCATCGCCTTGCGCGGGATCTCGTCGTAATCGGCCTCGTCGGGCTGGCCGAGGTTGGCGGTGTAGGCGTACGGAATGGCGCCCTTGTTGCGCATCCAGTGCAGCGCGGCACTGGTGTCCAACCCCCCGGAAAACGCGATGCCGACCTTCTGGCCGACGGGGAGGTGCTGGAGGATGGTGGACATGGAGCGGCTTCGGTTCGGTCGGTGGAGGGTGACGATTTTAGGTGCAAGCCCGCAGGGTGATACCGTCCGTGACGTGCAAGCCCCCACTCATCCCGATCCGCTCGCCGGTGGCGCGCCGCGGCCACTGTTCGACCTGCCGGCGCTCGCGCAGCGCGCGGCCGACCTGCTGCGCACCCCCGGCGAGCTGCACCACGGTCTCGGCCGTGCAGGCGGCGGCGCTGTCGCGCCACGGCCTCGAAGTGCTGATCGACCAGCAGCCGCGGGTCGCGGTGAAGCTGCTGATCGGGCTGGGCTCGCGCACCGGCGAACGCCTGCGCGCGCTCGGCGAGCAGCTGCAGATGTACGCCGGCGTGGTCGAGCGGCAGCAGCAACAGATCGACCGCTTGCGCAGCGGGAGGGGCGGCGGCTGAGGCTCGCGGCGGGTTCGTTCGCAACGTCTCAGTCGTGGATCGACGCCAGGAACTGCTTCAGTTCCGGCGTCTGCGGGTTGCCGAAGATCACGTCGGGCGGGCCGATCTCGTGGATGCGGCCGGCGTGCATGAACACGAGGCGGTCCGAGACCTTGCGCGCGAAGCTCATCTCGTGCGTCACCATCAGCAAGGTCATGCCCTCGTCAGCCAATGACTCGACGACGCGCAGCACCTCGCCGACGAGTTCGGGGTCGAGCGCCGAGGTGATCTCGTCGCACAACAGCACGGCTGGCTCCATCGCCAGCGCGCGTGCGATCGCGACGCGCTGCTGCTGGCCGCCCGACAGCTGATCGGGCTGGGCATCGAACTTCTCGGCGAGGCCGACGCGTTCGAGCAGTCTCGAAGCCTGCGCGGTGGCGGCCTCCGGGTTCTTCTTCCTGACCAGGGTCGGCGCCAGCATCACGTTGCGGCCGACGCTCAGATGCGGGAACAGGTTGAAGCCCTGGAAGATCATGCCGACGTGCTGGCGCAGCGTGCGCATCGCGTTCGCGTTGCCGTGCAGCAGCGGATTGCCGTCGACGCTGAGCGTGCCTTCATTGAAGACCTCCAGCCCGTTGATGCAGCGCAGCAGCGTGCTCTTGCCCGAGCCGCTCTTGCCGATGATCGCGATCACCTCGCCGCGCTTGACCGACAGGTCGATGCCCTTCAACACCTCGTTCGTGCCGAAGCGCTTCTTGAGTCCCTTGATTTCGACGATTCCCGACGATGCTTCAACGGCCACGGTGCAGTTTCCTCTCCAACGACTTGCTCCAGGCGGAGATTGGGTAACACAGCGCGAAGTACATCAACGCGAGACAGGCGTAGACAGTGAACGGGCGGAAGGTCGCGTTCGTGATCATCGTGCCGGCCTTGGTCAGTTCGACGAAACCGATCACCGACGCGAGCGCCGTGCCCTTGATCACCTGCACCAGAAAGCCGACCGTCGGCGGCACCGCGACGCGCAGCGCCTGCGGGCCGATCACGTAGCGCAATTGCTCGCGCAGGTTCAGCGCGAGTGCCGACGAGGCCTCCCACTGGCCCTTGGGCACCGCGGCGACGCAGCCGCGCCAGATCTCGGTGAGAAAGGCGCTGGTGTACAGCGTCAGCGCGAGCGCGGCGGCGACCCACGGCGAGACGTTGATGCCGAACAGCGCGAGGCCGAAGTACGCGAGAAACAACTGCATCAGCAGCGGTGTGCCCTGAAACAACTGCACGTAGCCGCCGACCAGCACTTCGGCGCCGCGCAGCCTGGCGATGCGCGCGATCAGCAGCGCCATGCCGACCAGCCCGCCGCCGACGAACGCGATCAGCGACAGCAGCACGGTCCAGCGCGCTGCCAGCAGCAGGTTGCGGAAGATGTCCCAGATCGAGAAGTCGACCATGTGCGCTGTCTGCCTACTTGCCGAAGATGAACTTCGGGCCGGCCCAATTCAGCAGCCGGCGCAGCGCCATCGACAGCGCGAGGTAGATCAGCGTCGCGATGATGAAGGCCTCGAACGCGCGGAAGTTGTTCGACTGGATCAGGTTCGCCGCGTACGAGAGTTCGGGTGTCGAGATCTGCCCGCACACTGCCGAACCCAGCATCACGATGATGATCTGGCTCACCAGCGCCGGCCACACGCGCTTCAGCGACGGCGGCAGCACGACGCGCGTGAACACCTGCATCTCGCTCAGCGCCAGGCTTTGCGCGGCCTCGATCTGACCCTTGGGCGTGGTCGCGATGCCGGCGCGCACGATCTCGGCCGCGTAGGCGCCGAGGTTCACGACCATCGCGAGCACCGAGGCCAGCTCGGGCGAGAGCCGCACGCCGATCCCCGGCAACCCGAAGAACAGGAAGAACAGCTGCACGATGAATGGCGTGTTGCGGATCAGTTCCACATACGCGCCCACGACCGCCTTCAGCCATGGGCGGCCGTGCAGCCGCGCCCACGCGCAGGCCACGCCGAGCGTGACGCCGACGCTCGCCGACACGGCGGTCAGGCCGAGCGTCCACAGCACGCCACGGGCCAGCAGCGGCCACTCGGCGAGGACCGCCAGAAAGTCGAACGTGATCACCTGCGCGCGGCCAGGTCAGCGCATCAGGAGGGCAGGTCGCCGAGCGGGCGGCCGAGCCACTTCAGCGACATCTTGTTCAGCTCGCCCGAGGCCTTGGCGGCGGCGATGATCTCGTTGACCTTGGCCTTGAGCTTGTCTTCGCCCTTGGCCACGCCGATGAAGTTCGGCGAGTCTTTCAGCAGCAGCTTGTACTCGGTGCTGACCTGCGGGTTCTTCGCCGTGAAGTTGCCGGCCACCGACGCGCCGACGCCCATCAATTGCACTTGGCCCGCGGCATAGGCCGAGATGGTGCCGTTCATATCTTCGAAGCGCTTGATGTCGACGCCGGGCGGGGCGATCTTGCCGACCTCCTGGTCTTCCATCGCGCCGCGGGTCACGCCGATGCTCTTGCCAGCGAGGTCGGCCGGCGTCTTCACGACCAGGCTCTTCGGGCCGAAGATGGCCTGGAAGAACGGCGAATACGCGGCGGTGAAGTCGATCACCTTCTCGCGGTCGGGGTTCTTGCCGAGCGTGGAGATCACCAGATCGGCCTTCTTCGTCTGCAGGTACGGGATGCGGTTCGCGCTGGTCACCGGCACGAGCTCGACCTTGACACCGAGCTTGGCGCCGATCAGTTCGGCCATCTCGACATCGAGGCCCTGCGGCTTCAGGTCGGTGCCGACGAAGCCGTAGGGCGCGGCGTCGGTCGGGATCGCGATCAGGATCAGCTTCTTCGCCATCACGTCGTCGAGCGCGGTCTGTGCGAAGGCGGGGGTGAACGCGGCCGCCAGCGCGAACGCGCCGGCGATTTTGAGGAATGAGCGGTGTTGCATAGCCGGGTCTCCACGCGGAACGTTGTGATGCGCATGGATAGCAAGGCCCGTGCCGGGCGCGGCCGGCGGCCGGGCGAACCGTCAGCCGTCGGCGCGGCGCCGGCCGGGCTGTGGCAGCGGCGCGCGCAGGCGCACCAAGGTGTTCTGCAGGATCTTCGCGTCGGAACTGGCGCGGTGGCGCTGCAAGCGCATTTCGGTCGTCACCTGCTTCTTCACGATGTCCCAGAACGCCGCCTCCTGCTCGGTCAGCAGCGCACGCAGGTTGTCGAGCTTGAACGACGGCGTCCGGCCCGCCGCCTCGAACAACACGCTGAGCCAAGCGTAGTCGTGCGCCCAGCCGTCGCAATACATCGTCAGGCCCTGCAGGCGCTCGTTCAGCTGGGTCGCGACCTCGACCACGTCGCGACCGTGGCGGATCAGGCACGCGAGCGGGATGTGGTGAACCTTTTCGGCGGCCGGGTCCCAGTGGGTCCAGGCCGGAGCCGGGTGAATCAGCGTGCACCAGGTCTGGCCATCGGGCAGCACGAAGCCGATCTCGACCGGATAGCTGTCGCGTCCGAAGCCCGAGGCCTCGATGTCGAGCACGGCTGGCGCCTCGAGCGCCGGCCCGGTGGCGGTGGAAAGGGCGGCGCTGGCCATGGACGACAGCATAGGCTTGCACCGGCTGCGGCGATGCGTCAACGAACCTCGCACGAAGGGGTCTTCTCGGGCGATCACGGCCGACCGCCGCGCGCCACGGTCACCTGCGCGACACCGGGTTCCCGCCGTAGGCCGTGGTCGCAGCCTGCGCTATACCTTCGGCTTCACCCCGTCGCCCATCCACCGTGGAGTCCACCTTGACCCCGAACGCAGTACCGGCCGCCGTCGATCGCCCCCACCACGCCATCTGGCCGAAACGCCTGCCGCGCCAGCTCGCGGTGCCCGAGACGACGCTGTGGTTCAACCTCGAGGTCGCCGCCACGCGCTTCCCCGCCAAGGCCGCTTACCTGTTCTTCGGCCGGCCGCTGAGTTACGCCGAGCTGAAGGCGCAGGCCGAGGCGATTGCCGGCTGGCTGCAAAGCGTGGGTGTGCAGGCCGGCGAACGGGTCGCGATCTTCATGCAGAACTGCCCGCAGTACGCGGCCGCGTACTACGGCATCCTGCGCGCCAACTGCGTCGTCGTGCCGGTCAACCCGATGAACCGGGCCGAGGAGTTCAAGCACTTCATTACCGATCCGCAGACCCGGGTCGTGATCTGCACCGCCGACCTCGCGGCGATCGTCGCGAAGGCGAACGCCGAGGTGCCCGAGGCGCAGCGGCTCGCGCAGGTGCTGGTCACGCGCTTCACCGATGCGATGCCGGCGGGTGAACTCGACCCGGCCGACGCGCCGCCGCCGGCGATGGACGCTTGGTTGCGCAGCGACCCCGAACTGCCGGCCGGCTGCCTGCGCTGGAACGACGTGCTGGCGATGCGGCTCGCGCCGGGTGCGCTCACCTCGAAGCCCGACGATCTCGCGCTGCTGCCCTACACCTCGGGCACGACCGGCCTGCCCAAGGGCTGCATGCACACCCACCGCACGTTGATGTCGAACTCGGTCGGCGGCGGCATCTGGGGCCATGCGAGCCCCGAGACCGTGAGCCTGGCGGTCGTGCCGATGTTCCACATCACCGGCATGCTCTACGGCCTGCTCGGCAATGTCTACACCGGCACCACCAGCGTGCTGCTGCCGCGCTGGGACCGCGAGCTCGCGGGCCGGATGATCTCGAAGTACAAAGTCACGCACTGGACCTGCATCCCGACGATGATCATCGACCTGTTCGGCAGCCCGAACTACAAGTCGTTCGACCTGACCAGCCTGGTCTACCTGAGCGGCGGGGGCGCGGCGATGCCGCAGGCGGTCGCGCAGCGCCTGCAGGACGAATTCAACCTGACGTTTGCCGAGGGCTACGGCCTGACCGAAACCGCCGCGCCGACGCACGCCAATCCGTCGGAGCGCGCGAAGCTGCAATGCCTGGGCATCCCGATCTTCGGCGTCGATTCGCGCGTGATCGATCCGCTCACGTTGAAGGAACTGCCGCCCGGCGAGGTCGGCGAGATCATCAGCCGCGGCCCGATGGTGTTCAAGGGCTACTGGGGCCACCCGGAAGCGACGAAAGACGCGTTCATCGAGGTCGACGGCCACACCTTCTTCCGCACCGGCGACCTCGGTCGCATGGACGACGAAGGCTACTTCTTCATGACCGACCGGCTGAAGCGGATGATCAACGCGAGCGGCTACAAGGTCTGGCCGGCCGAGGTCGAGATGCTGCTCTACAAGCACCCGGCGGTACAAGAGGCCTGCATCATCTCGGCCCGCGACGCCTACCGCGGCGAGACCGTCAAGGCGGTCGTCGTGCTGCGTGCCGAGGCGAAGGGCAAGACCACGGCCGACGACATCACGAACTGGTCGCGCGAGAACATGGCGGCCTACAAGGTGCCCAAGCTCGTGCAGTTCGTCGATGCGCTGCCGAAATCGGGCTCGGGCAAGGTGATGTGGCGCTTGTTGCAAGACCAGGAAGCCGAGGCCTGCCACAGTTGATGGGCATCTACCCTGCCATCGTTGAGCCTTGATACGAGATAGAAATCGAAAGAGAACTGAACCCATGGGACCGTTGAAATTCGTGCTGACGCGAGCAAGGGTCGTTGCGTTCTCGGCGCTGGTGATCGGGGGGTGCGGTGGCGGTGGCAGCTCGGCACCGCCACCGCCGCCGCCTGCTTCATACACGATCAGTGGTGTTCTTTCCGGCCTCGCCAGCGGCGCCAGCTTGGTGTTGCAAAACAATCGTGGAGACGATCTGCGCGTGACCACCGATGGCAGTTTTGTTTTTGCAACTGCGCAAGCGTTAGGCTCGACATATGCCGTCTCGATATTGACGCCACCAAGAGGGCAGCGCTGCACTCTCACAGGTGGCTCCGGCACCACGGTTGGACAGAACGTCGACGGGGTTGTCGTCAGTTGTGCGGTCGACAACTGGGTTACGAACGGTTCGGTGCGTGCCAGCGCCTTGTCTGCGGACGCGGGCACGCTCTACATGGCAGGCGACTTCAATTACGTCGGTCCGCGAACCGGTGGTTTCGTGCCGATCGAGTCCGCGACGGGTGCGGTGACGGGTAATTTTCCGATCGTGGATGGCGTTGTCTCTGCCTCGGTGGCCGATGGCTCTGGCGGGTGGTTCATTGGCGGAACCTTCGAGCGGGTCGGGTCGACAGCTCGCATGAACCTGGCGCACATTCGTGCCGACGGTTCGCTCGACAGCGCCTGGAACCCGGGCGTCGATGGCGCCGTCTGGACGCTGGCTCGCACTGGCTCCACGCTGTACATCGGAGGCGCCTTCAACACGGTCGGTGGTTTGCCGCGGTACTACGCCGCGGCACTCGATGTCAGCAGTGGGGCGGTCACGGGTTGGGCGCCAAACCCGAACAGCACGGTCTCGACCCTGGTCGCATCGGGCGCTACTTTGTATGTCTCCGGCAGCTTCAGCGTGATTGCAGGGCAGCAGCGCAATCACCTCGCGGCCTTCGACACCGCTTCCGGCTTGCTCGGCGCATGGAACCCCAACGTCGACGGCGGTTCATTCATCGCCACGGTCAACGCGATCGTGCCAGCAGGTTCGACCGTCTTCATCGGCGGCCAGTTCGTCTCCGTTGGCGGGCAACAACGCAGCAGCCTTGCCGCACTCGACGCCACGACCGGTGCTGCGCTCGGCTGGAACCCGAGCGTGAGCGCCGGGGGTGTCGTCGCCACTTTGGCGCTGGCGGGTTCGACGGTCTATGTTGGTGGACAGTTCAGTTCGATCGCCGGCGTGGCGCGGCTCGGCGCGGCGTCGCTGGACGCGGCCTCAGGGGCCGTCAAAGCTTGGCAGCCCGACTTCGGCGATGGCGGCCCCGATCCGCGGCCCTATGTTGCGAAGCTGCTGGTTTCAAACGATACGGTCTACGTGGCGGGCCTCTTTGCCACGATCGGCGGGCAGGCGCGTCAATATCTTGGCGCCGTGCACGCGACCGATGGTTCGCCAACGGCTTGGAACCCTCGGCCGAGTGATTCAGTGTTTGCGTTGGCGCTCGAGGGGGCCACGATCTATGCAGCGGGCGCATTCAATTCGGTGGGCGGCGTGACGCGGAAGAGCCTCGCAGCACTCGACACAGCGACCGGCAAAGCCACGGCGTGGGATCCGCAGGCCAGCAGTGACTCTCAGCAGACCCCGATGTATGCGCTGGTCTTGTCAGGTACGACCGTGTATGTCTGCGGCTCCTTCACACGGGTCGGCGGCGTGGCGCGGTCCAACATCGCAGCACTGAGCGCCACGACCGCCGTCGCGACGCCTTGGAACCCGGGCGTCGAAGGCACCGCTGCGGCGCTGGTCGTCTCCGATTCGACGGTGTTCGTCGGTGGATATTTCAGTACGGTGGGTGGCGCAACGCGCAACAACATCGCAGCGCTGGATGTCGGAACGGGCTTGGCCACTGCATGGAACCCGAATCCCAACGCCGCGGTGACCGCTCTTGCCGTCGCTGGCGATACGGTCTACGCGGGTGGCGGGTTCACCACGATCGGTGGCCAGACGCGCAACGCCGTCGCCGCATTGAGCGCATCGACGGGCGCGGCCACGGCTTGGAACCCGAATGCGACGCTCACCTCTGGCCGCGGCGACGTGGCCACGCTGCTTGTTTCAGGGTCGACGGTCTATGTCGGCGGTACCTTCGACGCGATCGGTGGCCAGCGCCGTGTTGCTCTGGCCGCACTGAGCGTCGATACGGGCCTTGCCAGCGCGTGGAATGCCGATGTTGGCATCACTGGCCGCGTGAACGCCATTGCGCTGGTCGGCACCACCGCCTACATCGGCGGAGGCTTCGCCAGCCTCGGCAGACAGCTTCGAAGCAACCTCGCTGCAGTGGACCTCGGTTCGGGGTTGGCGCTCCCCTGGTACCCCAAGCTGGATACCTACGGCGGGGTGTACACGCTGGCCGTCGCTGGTGACAAGCTGCTGGCGGGGGGCCGATTCACAGTCGTTGACGGTGAAGCCCAGAAGGGGGTCGCGTTCATCGCTCGCTGAGGCCGCGAAGGGAGCGACGGACCCATCCGCGCGCTGTGCTGTCCGACAGGCTGAGAATGAAACCGAAGACACTCCGATGGGCAAGCGAATGAAGCGCCTGGTCCGTACGGGTCGAGCGCGGCTGTGCGTCGAAGATTCAGTGACTCGGGGGCCGGCGCTGGTGTGCCTGCACGCCGGTGTGTGCGACCGGCGCATGTGGGCGCCGCAGGCGGTCGGGTTGCAGACGACCCACCGCGTGCTCGCGTACGACCGGCGCGGCTTCGGCGAGACGCGCTACGCTCCCGAGCCGCATTCGCGCGTCGACGACCTGCTGGCAGTGCTCGACGATGCCGGTATCGAGCGCGCCGTGCTGATGGGCTGCTCGCAGGGCGGCCGGCTCGCGCTCGACGCGGTGCTCGCGCACCCGGATCGCGTGAGCGCGCTGGTGCTGGTCGCGTGCTCGGTCAGCGGTGCGCCTGACGACGCGAGCGGCCCGTTCGCGCCGACTATCGACGCGCTGGTCGCGCAGCTCGAAGCCGCCGACGCGCGCGGCGACCGCGCCGCCCTGAACGAACTCGAAGCACAGGCTTGGCTCGACGGCCCGGCGCAGCCGGCCGGCCACGTCGGCGGCGCGCTGCGCGAACTCTTTCTCGACATGAACGGCATGGCGCTGGCCGCACCCGATGCCGGCGAGGTGGTCGAGCCGCCGTCGGCCTGGGACCGGCTCGACCAGATCCGTGTGCCGACCTTGATCGTCTGGGGCGGCCTCGACTTCCCGCACTACGGGCCGCGCATGCGCGTGCTGGCGCAGCGCATTCCGAATGCGCAGTCGTTTGTGATGGACGGCGTGGCGCACCTGCCGGGGCTCGAGAACCCGGCGGTGTTCAACCCGGTGGTGGCGGGCTTTCTCGCGTCAATCCGATGAGCGAAGCGCTGCCACCGTTGCCGTTGCCCGACGGGATCCGCGCGCGCGTCGTCGACAACCGCCATGGGCTGAACGTCCACATCCTCGAAGCCGGATTCGAAGGCGGCAATCGGCCCGCGCTGCTGTTGCTGCACGGCTTCCCGGAGCTGGCTTGGAGCTGGCGCAAGGTGATGCTGCCGCTGGCGCAGGCCGGCTTTCACGTGATCGCGCCCGACCAGCGCGGCTACGGCCGCACGACCGGGTGGGATGGCGCGTACGACGGCGACCTCGCGTCGTTCCGCCTGGCCCACCTGGCGACCGACGCGCTCGGCCTGCTCGCCGCGCTCGGCGTGCCCTCGGTCGCCGCGGTGATCGGCCACGACTTCGGCTCGCCGGTCGCCGCCTGTTGCGCGCTCGCTCGGCCCGACGTGTTCCGCTCGGTGGCGTTGATGAGCGCGCCGTTCGCCGGCCCGCCGGCGCTCGCCGCTGCGGTGGCACCGGCCTTCGACCTGCCCGCCGAACTCGCGCTGCTGGCGCGCCCGCGCAAACACTACCAGTGGTACTACTCGACCCGCGAGGCCGAGGGCGACATGCGCGCCGCGCCGCAGGGCTTGCACGACTTCCTGCGCGCCTACTATCACCACAAGAGCGCCGACTGGCCCGGCAACCAGCCGTTCCGGCTCGGCGCGCCCAGCGCCGCCGAGTACGCGAAGTTGCCCGACTACTACGTGATGGACCTGCACAAGGGCATGGCCGAAACCGTCGCGCCGCAGATGCCGTCGGCGGCGCAGATCGCGGCGTGCCGCTGGCTGCCCGACGCCGAACTCGCGGTCTGTGCCGCCGAGTTCGCGCGCACCGGCTTTCAGGGTGGGCTGCAGTGGTACCGCTGCGCGACCGGCGGCCTCAACGCCGACCTGCAGCTCTTCGCCGGCCGCACGATCGACGTGCCCTCGTGCTTCATCGCCGGGCGCAGCGATTGGGGCGCGTGGCAATCACCGGGCGCGCTCGACGCGATGCAGACGCGCGCCTGTACGCAGATGCAGGGCTGCCACTGGGTCGACGGCGCCGGGCACTGGGTGCAGCAGGAGCAGCCCGACGAGGTGGTGCGCCTGCTGCTGGCGTTCCTGCAGATGTCCTGAGCGAGGCCGGCTCAGCGCGTGCCGACAGCGCGAGCACGCGCCCACCGCTGCCAGACAGTTCGAGCGCGTTGCCGGCGAACTCGCCGATCTGCCGTGCGTCGAGCGCGATGACGTCGCGGCCGCTTTCTTCGAGCCGCGCGCGCAACTCGTCGCGCCGGTTCGCGTCGTTCATCAGCTCGAAGCCGACCAGCGCGAACGCGGTCGCGACGCTCATCATCACGTTGGTGTGATAGATCGGCGCACCCTGCGCATCGGCGGTCGTGAACGCCGTCGGCTCGAAGTTGAAGTGGGTGCAGAAGCGCTCCAGCGCGACCGGGTCGGCGCGGCGCTCGCGGCGGCGGCTCGGCAAGGCCATCGGATAAAGCGCGACATGGCCGCTGCGATGGGTCGAGAACCAGTTGTTCGGAAACACCGAATCCGGCGTCTCGCGTTCGCCGAAATCGTCGAACACGTGCACGCGCACGCCGGCTTCCTCGAGCGCCACGGCAGCGGCCGTGACCTCGTCACGCGCCGCATGGGCGATGGTCGACGCGCCCGCCTCGCCGCCGTGGCGCTGGAACGCGTTGTCGGCGGCGGTCTCGAGGTTCGGGTGGAAGCGATGCGGGCGGATCATCACGACCGCGCCCGGCGCCTGGACCGATCTCATGCCGGCTGTACTGCGCGCAGCGCGCCGAGCGCCGACACCATCGCGTCGCGCGCAGGGTCCGGCGTCGCCGCGATGCGACCGAACAGGTCCTTCGGGTTTGCGCCCGGCGGCACGAGTGCCACGTCCTCGCCGATGCCGCGCGCCAGCGCGAGTTCGTGCACGTAGCGCAGGGCCGAGTAATCTTCGAGCGCGAAGCCGACCGAGTCGAACACCGTCACCTGTTGCGCATGCTCGCGGCCCGCGGTGAGGCCACTCAGCACGCGCCACAGTTCGGTGACGGGGAAATCGGCCGGCAACTGCTGGATGTCGCCCTCGATGCGCGTCTGCGGCTCGTACTCGACGATCACGCGACTCGCCCGCAGCACGTCGGCATGCAACTCGGTCTTGCCCGGGCAATCGCCGCCGACCGCGTTGATGTGCATGCCGGGCTCGATCATGTCGGGCGTCAGGATGGTCGCGAGCGTCTTGTCGGCCGTGACCGTCGTGACGATGTCGGCGCCGCGCACGGCGTCACGCGTCGATGCGGCACGAGTCACGCGCAGGTTCGGGGTCGCGGCGAGGTTGCGGATCAGCTTGGTCGTCGCAGCCGGGTCGACATCGAAGGCGCGGATCTCGGTGATGCCGAGCAGCGTGTGGAAGGCGAGCGCCTGGAACTCGCTTTGCGCGCCGTTGCCAATCAGCGCCATCGTTCTCGATTCGGGTCGGGCCAGCGCCCTGGCGGCCAGCGCCGACGTGACGGCGGTGCGCAGCGCGGTCGTCAGCGTCAGCTCCGAGAGCAGCAGCGGATAGCCGGTCTCGACCTCGGCGAGCACGCCGAAGGCCATCACCGTGAACAGGCCGCGCGCGGTGTTCTGCGGGTGGCCGTTGACGTACTTGAACGCGAAGCGCTGCGCGTCGGCGACCGGCATCAGCTCGATCACGCCGACCTCCGAATGGCAGGCCAGCCGCGCCGACTTGTCGAACTCGCTCCAGCGCAGGTAGTCGTCGTGAATGGCCTGGGCCAGCTCGGTGATGAAGCGGGGGACGCCGACCGCCTGAACGAGGCGGGTCATGGCAGGAACATCGAGGAATCGCGTCATGGGTCTCTCCGGTATGAAGAGAATCTTCGCGGGATGGGCAGCCAACGAAAAGACAGCAGACTGATCGATATGATGCGTCTCCAGATCCAATCGTTCACGAACATCGCGCAAGATGAACAACATCGACGACACCGACCGCGAACTCCTCGCCTTGCTCCGGCAGGACGCCCGCATGCCCGTCGCGACGCTCGCGACCCGGCTGAAGGTCGCGCGCGGCACGGTGCAGAACCGCATGAAGCGGCTCGAGCGCGACGGCGTGATCGTTGGCTACACGGTGCGCGTGAAGCCGCAGGCCGAGGCGCACCGCATCCGCGCGCTGATGACGATCGTGGTCGAAGGCAACCGCGGCGCCGAGGTGCTGCACGCGCTGCGCGGCCACCCGAACGTGACCGGCCTGCACAGCACGAACGGTCGCTGGGATCTGATCGCCGAACTGCGCGCCGACACGCTCGAAGCCTTCGACCGCGCGCTCGGCAACATCCGGCTGATCGAGGGCATCGCGAGCACCGAGACGAGCCTGTTGCTGTCGACGCATAAAGTCTGATTGACAGCTGGCTGGGGTATGTCCCGGCGCGCCCTCGGACGATCCCGCTTAGATTCGCCGACGCATGACCGACATCGAACTCGCCGATCGCTTCGACCTTCGCCGCCTGAGCGACGCGTTCTACGACGATCCGTTTCCCACGTACCGCGCACTGCGCGAACACGCGCCGGTCAGGCGCATGCCCGACGGCAGCGTGTTCCTGACGCGATACAAAGACATCGTCGCGGTTTACAAAGACCCGAAGACCTTCAGCTCCGACAAGCACGAAGAGTTCGGCCCGAAGTACGGGCTGGATTCGGCACTGTTCGAGCACCACACGACCAGCCTCGTCTTCAACGACCCGCCGTTGCACACGCGCGTGCGGCGGCTGATCGCCGGCGCGCTGACGCCGAAGCACGTTGCCGCGATGGAAGACGGCCTGGTCGTGCTGGTCGACGGCCTGCTCGACGCGATGCAGGCGAGGGCGGATGCCGGCAAACCGGTCGACCTGATCGAGTCGTTCGCCGCCGCCATTCCGGTCGAGATCATCGGCAACCTGCTCGGCGTGCCGCATGCCGAGCGCGGGCCGCTGCGCGACTGGTCGCTCGCGATCCTCGGCGCGCTGGAACCCGTGCTGAGCGACGCGATGCACGCGCGCGGCAACGCGGCGGTGCGCGACATGCTGATCTATCTCGAAGGGCTGGTCGCGCGCCGCGCGCAGGCGCCGGGCGACCCGGAAACGGATGTGCTGACGCGCCTCATTCAAGGCGAGGTGATCGGCGACGGCGGCGTGACCGAGAAGCTCATGGCGAAGGAGCTGCTGCACAACTGCATCTTCCTGCTCAACGCCGGCCACGAAACGACAACGAATTTGATCGGCAACGGGCTGAAGAGTCTGCTCGATGCGCCGGCACAGAAACAACTGCTGCTGGACCAGCCCGAACTGATCAAGACCGCGGTCGAGGAGTTTCTGCGCATCGAGAGCTCGAACCAGCTCGGCAACCGCATCACGACCGTCGCGACCGAGATCGGCGGCGTTGCGCTGGCGCCGCGCACGCAGGTGACGCTGTGCATCGGCGCCGCGAACCGCGACCCGGCGCAGTTCGCGAACCCCGATGCGCTCGACATCACGCGCTCACCGAACCGCCATGTCGCGTTCGGCTCGGGCATCCACCAGTGCGTCGGCATGGGCCTGGGGCGGCTCGAGGCGCGCGTTGCGATCGGCCGGTTTCTCGCGCGCTTCCCGAACTACCGGCTTGCCGGGCCGGCCGTGCGCTCGCAGCGCGTGCGCTTTCGCGGGCACCTCGCGCTGCCGGTCGCCTTGCCGGGCTGACCCCAACGAATTATCAGAAGGAGACACACGCATGACCTCACGCTCGCTGCTCGTCCTCACGTTGTTGGCTGCCGCCGCAATGCCCGCGCTCGCCCAGATCAGGATCGGCGTCACGCTGTCGACCACCGGCCCGGCGGTTTCGCTCGGCATCCCCGAGAAGAACACGATCGCGCTGCTGCCGAAGACGATTGCCGGCAAGAGCGTCGAGTACATCGTGCTTGACGACGCCAGCGATTCGAGCGCCGCGGTTGTCAACACGCGCCGCCTGACGCTCGAAGACAAGGTCGACGCGATCATCGGCTCGACGACGACGCCGAACTCGCTTGCGATGACCGACGCGGTCGCCGAGAGCGGCACGCCGACGATTTCGCTCGCGTCGAGCGCCCGCATCATCGAGCCGATGAGCGCGAAGAAGGCCTGGGTGTTCAAGACGCCGCAGACCGACACGATGATGGTGCTGGCGATCCTCGAACACGCCGCGAAGCGCGGCATCAAGACGATGGGCTACATCGGCTTCAACGACGCGCTCGGCGAGGCGTTCTACGCCGAGTTCGAGAAGTTCGCGTCGGTGCGCGGCATCAGGATCGTCGCCAACGAGCGCTTCGCGCCGCGCGACACCAGCGTCACTTCGCAGGTGCTGAAGCTCGCGGCCGCGAACCCCGAGATGGTCGTGATCGGCGCGAGCGGCACGCCGGCTGTGCTGCCGGCGCGTGCGCTGGTCGAGCGCGGCTACAAGGGCAGCGTCTACTTCAACCACGGCGTCGCGAACAACGACTTCCTGCGCGTCGGCGGCAAGGACATCGAAGGCGCGTTCGTGCCGACCAGCCCGGTCGTCGTCGCGGCCGCGTTGCCGGCCGATCACCCGGCCAAGGCGCAGGCGCTCGCCTACGTGAAGGCCTACGAAGCGGTCTACGGCGCCGGCAGCGTGTCGGCGTTCGGCGCCTACACCTGGGACGCCGGCCTGCTGCTCGCGAAGGCCATCCCGGTCGCGCTGAAAACCGCGCAGCCGGGCACGAAGGAATTCCGGAGCGCGCTGCGCGAAGCGATCGAAGGCACGCGCAACCTGCCTGTGTCCAACGGCGTCAGCAACATGTCGAAGAACGACCACCTCGGGCTCGATCAACGAGCCCGCGTGATCGTCAAGGTCGAGGGCGGGAAGTGGACGCTCGACTAAACCTCAGGCCAGCGCCGGGCCGCCTTGGGGCCGTCAATTCACCAGCACCTGGCCGCGGATTTCACCGCCGGGAAACTGCGCGGTGTGAACATTGACATACCACTTGCCGGCCATCAGGTCGGTGAGTTGCGCCGGTGTCAGCGTCGCCGAACCTTCGGCCGGGCTGGCTGCGCTCGGGAACGGCACGACGACGCCGGCGTTCGCGCCGGGCATCGCCGGGCCGTGAAAGTGCGCCATCGTTGCCGGGCCGGTCAGGCCCGAGTACACGACGCGCCACTTCAGCACGCTGCTGGCCTTGTCGAAGCTCGCTTCGAGCGTGCCGGTGCCGGGGCTCGCGTTCGATGGCACCTCGGCGGCGCTGGAGAGCGTCGCGCGGAAGGTCTGGGTCACCATCGTCATGGGCGCGGGTGACTTCGGCATCGACATCGCGCCGCAGGCGCCGATGACGAGGGTGGCGCCGAGCGCGACGGCAAGCAGGCTGGCGCGAAGAGGTGAGGGCAAGCGGGTCATGGTGTCGGTCTCCAGACAATGGAATGGGCGGGCGGCCCGACGCGGGCGGACCTTCCCCATCCAGCATGCGCCGCGCCGCGTGACCGGTCTGTCGGACGGCATGCCGTCGCGCCGAGCCGGGTTCACCGCGCCAGCGGGCTGTTGCACCAGGTCGTCTCGCAGGGCACGCCGCTGTGGTTGTCGTCCAGCTGCACGCCGGGGCAGTTCTGCAGAAAGTACTTCGCCTCGGTGCACGAGGTCATCTGCGCGCACTGCGTGCGGCCGTCGCAGGCCCCGCCGAGGTCGATCGGGCGTTCGACGGGGGCGGCGCGCGGCACCACGCTGCTGGCCGCAGGCGCGGTGTGGTCGGCAGGCGCGCGCGACAAGCGCGCATAGGCGAACACCGCCAGTGCGATCAGCAGCAGCACCGCGACCATGTTGGACAGCGGGCTCGGTCGCCCGCGCGTGCGGCGCACGGGCGTCGTCGGCGGCGGACGGGTATCGCCGTTCATCGGTTCAGTAGGTGGCGCGACCGCCCGACAGATCGAACACCGCGCCGGTGCTGAACGAGCATTCTTCGGACGACAGCCACGCGATCATCGCCGCAGCTTCGCCGACTTCGAGAAAGCGCGCCATCGGGATTTTGCTGAGCATGAACGCGATGTGCTGTTCGGTCATCGAGTCGAAGATCGCGGTCTTTGCGGCGGCCGGCGAAACGGCGTTGACGAGCACGCCCTTGGTCGCGAGTTCTTTCGCGAGCGATTTCGTCAGCGCGATCAGCCCGGCCTTCGAGGCGCTGTAGTGCGAGGCGTTCGGATTGCCCTCCTTGCCGGCCACCGACGCGATGTTGACGATGCGGCCGTAGCCTTGCTTCAGCATCTGCGGCACGACCGCGCGGCAGGTCAGGAACGGGCCGACCAGGTTCACGTCGATGACGCGCTGCCAGACCTCGGGCGCGAGCTCCCAGGTCGGCGCGTTGCCGCCGGTGATGCCGGCGTTGTTGACGAGGATGTCGATGCGGCCGTGCGCCTTCACGGCATCGGCGGTCGCGGCGGCGATGTCGGCGGCCATCGTCAACTCCACGATCGAGGTCGTGACCTTGCCGAGTTTGGCGAGCGCGTTCTCGGCCTCGGCCAGGCGCGCGGCGTCGATGTCCCACAGCACGACCTCGGCGCCCGAGTTCAGCATGCGCTCGGCCACCGCGTAGCCGATGCCTTGCGCGCCGCCGGTGACGACCGCGACGCGGCCCTTCAGATCGATCTGGTTCACTTGGAGAGGCCTTTCAAGGTCTGGTCGGCGTTCGGTGCGGCTGCGCAGTCGTCAATGTACTGGCGAATGATCTCGGCGAAGTCGGCGTGCGGCTGCAGCCCGAGTTGGCCGGCCCGCGCGGCCGAGGCGCCGCCGGGCCAATTCGCGACGATCCCGGCGATGCGCTCATCGCGCTCGAAGCGCACGAGGCCACGCACCGCCTTGCCGGCGACCTGCTCGAGCGCGGCCAGCATGTCGGCGACGCGCACGTTCAGCGCCGGCAGGTTCAGCGCGGTGCGGCCGCGGAACTCCTCGCGGCTCGCCTCGAACACCCGGATCAGCCCCTCGACCGTGCGCGTCGGCGACGAGATCGGGTGCGACACGCTCGCGTCGACCGGGCAGATCGATTCGACGCCGGCGAGCGGCTCGCGGATGATGCCGCTGAAGAACGACGAGGCCGCGCCGTTCGGCTTGCCGGGGCGCACGGTGACGGTCATCAGGCGCGCGGCGCGGCCGTCGATGTAGCCCTTTCGGGTGTAGTCGGCGACGAGATGCTCGCAGATCAGCTTGTGCGTGCCGTAGGACGTCTGCGGCGCGGGCAACGTGTCGTCGGCGACGATCTTCGGCAGCGGCACGGCCGGGTCCGGGCCGAACACCGCGACCGAGCTCGAGAACACCAGGCGCGGCGCCTTTCCGCCCGCGTTCACGTTGGCGCGGATCGCGTCGAGCAAGGCCCGCGTGCTGTCGATGTTGGAGCGCAGGCCGAGGTCGAAGTCGGCCTCGCATTCGCCGGACACGGCCGAGGCGAGGTGGAACACGCCGTCGAAGGGCTCGTCGCGCAGCGCATCGGTCTGCGTCAACAGCGCGCCGGTGCGGCCAACGACCCGCGCATCGGCGAGCAGGTCGGCGCGCGGCGGCGCGATGTCGCTCAGCACGAGCTTGGTGATCTTCTGGCCCGCGAGCGTGCCGCGCGCGAGCAGCGCGCGCGCCAAGCGGTCGCCGAGAAAGCCGCCGCCGCCGGTGATCAGGATCTTCATGAGGGGTTGTCTCCGTTGGGTTGATAAGGGCGCAGCCAGCCGAGGCCGGCCGAGGTGCGCGCGCGCGGTCGGTACTCGCAGCCGATGTGGCCCTCGAAGCCGAGTTCGTCGATCACGTCGAAAAGGTACGGGTAGTTCACTTCGCCCAGATCGGGCTCATGGCGATCGGGCACACCGGCGATCTGCAGGTGGCCGACGCGGCCGGTCGGCAAATACTTGCGCAACTTCATCGCGACATCGCCTTCGACGATCTGGCAGTGGTACAGATCCATCTGCACCTTCAGGTTCGGCGCGCCGATCTCCTCGATGATCTCGTGCGCGTCGTCCTGCCGGTTCAGCAGGTAGCCGGGGATGTCGCGCTTGTTGATCGGCTCGATCAACAGGTCGATGCCGCTGGAGGCGGCCTGCTGCGCCGCCCACGCGAGGTTCGCAACATAGGTGGCGCGCAGTGCAGCACGCTCGACGCCGGGCGGCATCAGCCCGGCCATCACGTGCACGCGCGGGCACTTGAGCGCCAGCGCATACGGCAGCGCCTGCTCCAGGATGCCGCGCCGGAATTCGTCGCGTCGCCCGGCCAGGCTCGCGATGCCGCGCTCGCCGGCGATCCAGTCGCCGGGCGGGGCGTTGAACAGCACCTGCTGCAGGCCGTTGTCAGCCAGCCGCGCGGCCAGCTCGGTGCGCGGGTGCTCGTACGGGAACAGGAACTCGACGGCCGTGAAGCCGTCGTCCGCGGCCGCCTTGAAGCGGTCGAGGAAGGCGTGCTCGGTGTACATCATCGACAGGTTGGCGGCGAATTTCGGCATGGGCGTCACCATCGTGCGCCGAAGGCGCTGCGGAGTTCGTCGATCTGCGCGTCGGTCAGCGGCGCAGGTTTCGGTGTGGCGGTGCGCCACAGCCGCGCGGTCTCTTCGAGTTCTTCGAGCGTGGCCATCGCGGCGGCAGGCGAATCGTGCCAGACATTCGGGCCGAGCCGCTCCAGCATCACCGCGCGGATCGGCACATGGCGCGCGCGCGCCGCGGCGATCTCGTTCGCGACCAGCGTCGCGACGTTCGGGTCGCCGGGCCGGTGGTACGCGATCAGCGGCACGCGCCCGACCTTCATCACGAAGTACGGCGTGATCGGCGGCAAGATCGCGTCCAGGCGCCACACACCTTCGAGCGTCAGCGCGACGAGCTGGGTGCTGTGGGTGTGGATCACGCACTGCGCGGTCGGGTCGGCGGCGTAGATGCTTCGATGCAGGGCCAGCGTCTTGCTGGGTACCGCGCCGTCGAGCGGTTTGCCATCGAAGTCGGTGTGCGCGATGGAATCCGGCGCAAGAAAGCCGAGGCAGGCGTCTGTCGGTGTGATCAGGTAGCCATCGTCAACCCGCACGCTGATGTTGCCGGCGGTCGCGTGCACGTAACCGCGCTCGAACAGCGAGCGGCCAACGCGGCAGATCTCTTCGCGTTGCGCAGCGAAAGCGGTCATGTGCGCAAAGCCTCGTCGAAGAAGTCGGGGCCGCCGAAATTGCCCGATTTCAGCGCCAGGTGCAGCGGTGCGTCGAGCACCAAGCCCTCGGCCTGGGTCCACGGCACGCCCGGGCAGATCGCCGCGCCGATGCGCAGCTGCGCGACGCCGAGCGCCTGCACGACCGCGCCCGAGGTTTCGCCGCCGGCCACGACGAGCCGGCGCACGCCAGCGTCGACGAGGCCACGCGCGATCTGCGCGAGGCAGGCTTCGATCAGCGTGCCGGCCTCGGTCGCGCCAAGCTCCGACTGGACGGCCTGCAAGGCCTGCGGCGAGGCGGTCGCGCAGACCAGCACCGGCGCATCGCCTTGGGTTCGTGCCCAGGCCAGCGCCTGCGCGGCGACCGGCTCGCCGCGCGCCAGCGCACGCGGATCGATCGCGAATGCAGGCCGGCCGGCATCGCGCCAGCGCTGCACCTGCGCGTTGGTCGCGAGCGAGCACGAGCCGGACAGCACGGCGGCGCGGTGGCTCGTCGCGTCGAGCACGGCGGCGCGCGCGTCGGGCACGAGCCAGCCGCGCTCGGCGTAGATCGCCGGCAGGCCGAGCGCGAGGCCGGAGCCGGCGGTCAGCAGCGGCAGGTCGGCGCAGGCGGCGGCGAGGGTGCGCAGGTCGTCGTTGGTCGTCGCATCGGCGATCGCGATCGAGCTGCCGTCGCGTTGCAGCGTGGTGATGCGCTCGCGCACCGCGTCGGCCCCTTGCGCGATCGTGTCGTAGCGGATCAGCCCGACTTGGCGCGCGCTCTGCGCCTGCAGCACGCGCACCAGGTTCGCATCCCGCATCGGCGTCAGCGGGTGGTGGCGCATGCCCGAGTCGCTGAGCAGGTCGTCGCCGACGAACAGGTGGCCGCGAAAGATCGTGCGGCCGTTCTCGGGGAAGGCGGGGCAGGCGATCGTGAACGTGGCGCCGAGTGCGTCCATCAGCGCCTCGGTGACCGGGCCGATGTTGCCGGCTGGTGTCGAATCGAAGGTCGAGCAGTATTTGAAGTAGCACTGGCGCATGCCGGCGGCCTGCAGCCAGCGCAGTGCGGCGAGCGATTCGCGCACTGCGTCGGCTGCGGGGATCGTGCGGGTCTTCAACGCGACGACAACGGCGTCGGCCTGGGGCGCCGGGCCATCCGGCACGCCGATCACCTGCACCGTGCGCATGCCGGCGCGCACCAGCATGCTCGCGACGTCGGTGGCGCCGGTGAAATCGTCGGCGATGATTCCGAGGATCACGGCTTCTCCACGGGCTTCGGCAACTCGATCCCGGCCAGCTCGGCGTAGAACTTGATCACCGCCGAGTCGTCTTCCGCACCATGCCCGGCCGCGGCGGTTGCGAGATACAACTGATGTGCGGCCGCGGCCAGCGGCAGCGGGAACGACAGCTTGCGCGCCGCATCGAGCACGATGCCGAGGTCTTTCACGAAGATGTTGACGGCCGACAGCGGCGTGTAGTCGCCGTCGAGGATGTGCGGCACGCGGTTCTGGAACATCCAGCTCATGCCGGCCGAGTTGCAGATCACCTCGTACAGCGCGCGCGGGTCGGCTCCGGCGCGCATGCCGAGCGCCATTGCCTCGCAGGCGGTCGCGATGTGCACGCCGGCGAGGTGCTGATTGACCATCTTCACGGTCGAGCCGATGCCGGGCTGGTCGCCGAGGCGATAGACCTTGCCGGCGATCGCATCGAGCATCGCGCCGGCCGCCTCGAACGCGGCCGGCGCGCCCGAGGCCATCACCGTCATCTGCCCGGCCGCGGCCTTGGTCGCGCCGCCCGAGACCGGCGCGTCGATCAGCCACAGGCCCCGCTGCGCGAGGCGTTGTTGCCACGCCGGCGGGTAGTTGGGGTCGACGGTGGCCGAGCAGATCACGACCGAGCCGGGCTTCAAGCTGCCGATCAGGCCGTCGTCGCCGAACAGGACGGTCTCGGTCTGCGCCGCGTTGACGACCAGCACCACGACCGCGTCGCACTGCGCGCCGAGCTCTTTGATCGAATCGGTCGCGCGGCCGCCTTCGGCGATGAAACGCTCGCGCGCCTCGGCGCGGGTGTCGAGGCCAATCGTCGGCACGCCCTTGCGCAGCGCCGTGAGCGCCGCGCCGAAGCCCATCGAGCCGAGGCCGATCACGCCGAGGACCTTGTCTGTCGTCGCTTGTTCAGTCACTTGCTGTTGCTCCGCTTCGTTTTTGGGGTTGTCCTGGCGATCACACCGCCCTCGATCAGCCGCTGTTCGCTGTGCGCCATGTGCTCGCGTGCGCGGCGGCGGGCCAGCGTCGGGTCGCGCGCGGCGATCGCGTCGACGATCGCGCGGTGCTCGCCGCGCACGGCCTCCATGAAATCGAGCCGGCGCGCCTCGTTGCCGCGCGTGATGCGCATGCCTTCGCGCAGGTACTGCTCGAGAAAACCGAGCAGCAGCGTGAACTGCGGGTTGCCGGTGGCCTCGCCGATCGCGCGGTGGAAGGCGAGGTCTTCGGCGACGCCGTCGTGCCCGGCCGCCGCGGCCCGGTCGATCGCCTTCAGCGCGCGCCGCATCGTCGCGACCTGCACGCGCGTGGCCCGCTCGGCGGCGAACGCCGCCATCTCGGCCTCGATCACGCGGCGCAACTCGACCACGTGCACGACCGCCTGGACCGAGCCGAGCACGGTCGGGTCGAACGCGAGCGGCTGGTGCGTCGGCGCTGCGGCGACGAACACGCCCGAGCCCTGGCGCGAGACGACGCGCTCGCGCGATTTGAGCTGGTGCACCGCCTCGCGCACGACCGTGCGCGAGACGCCGTGCGTCAGCGCGAGCCGCGCCTCGGTGGGCAGGCGGTCGCCCGGGCGCAGCGCGCCCGAATCGATCTGGTCGCCCAGCAGCGCCGCGAGCCGGTCGGACAGGCGCAGCGGCATCAGGCGGGTCGCAGGGCAGGGCGCGGCGGCGCCCCGCATGGCGCTGGGTGAATCGAGCATGGTTATCAGGTCATCATACAAATTCGAGGCGCCGACCGTCTACCGGTTTGCCCTGATGGCGGCGGGCGGCGGCATTGCCGATACTGCCGCGGCATTGTGAGAATCGCCTGCCCGGCGCATCTCGCACGACCCCAGGCGAGAACCCGCCGCGACCTTCAGGAAAAGAGTGCATGGCCAGCGTCACGATCCAGGCAGTCAAGAAGAATTTCGGCGATGTGCCCATCCTGCACGGTGTCGACATCGACATTCGCGACGGCTCGTTCACGGTGCTGGTCGGCCCTTCGGGCTGCGGCAAGTCGACGCTGCTGCGCATGATCGCGGGGCTGGAGCAGATCAACTCGGGCACGATCCGCATCGGTGACCGCGTCGTCAACGACCTGCAGCCGAAAGAGCGCGACATCGCGATGGTGTTCCAGAACTACGCGCTCTATCCGCACATGACGGTGCGCGAGAACATGGCGTTCTCGCTGGCGCTCGCGAAGGTCGACAAGACCACCGCCGAGGCCAAGGTGGCGCGCGCCGCCGAGATCCTGGGGCTCGGCGCGCTGCTCGACCGCTACCCGCGCCAGCTTTCGGGCGGCCAGCGCCAGCGCGTCGCGATGGGGCGCGCGATCGTGCGCGACCCGCAGGTGTTTCTGTTCGACGAACCGCTCTCGAACCTCGACGCGAAGCTGCGCGTCGCGATGCGCAGCGAGCTGAAAGAACTGCACCAGCGCCTGAAGACCACATCGATCTATGTCACGCACGACCAGATCGAGGCGATGACGATGGGCGACAAGATCGTCGTGATGCGCGAGGGCCGCATCGAGCAGACCGGTGGGCCGCTCGATTTGTACGACCACCCGGCGAACCAGTTCGTCGCCGGCTTCATCGGCTCGCCGGCGATGAATTTCCTGCCCGGCACCTTGCGCCGCACCGCGAGCACCGCGCACATCGAATTGAACGATGGCACCCAACTCGATGCACCATCGGGCACCGGCGGCGTGGACGGGCAGCCGGTCGTTTTCGGCACGCGCCCAGAGCACCTGACGCTGGTCGATGTCGGCGGCATCCCGGCCACGGTCGCCGTGATGGAGCCGACCGGCATGGACACCTTCGTCGCCTGTCGCCATGAAGGCGTCGAGCTGTCGGCCGTGTTCCGCGAGCGCCACGACTTCGCGCCCGGCAGCACGATCCGCCTGCTGCCGGATCTGCAGCGCGCGCACCTGTTCGATGCATCGAGCGGCAAGCGCCTGGCCGCCTGAGCTTTCTTTCCCGCGTCAATAACAGCCTGATCACAGAAGGAGACACCCCATGACCGAGTTCAATCGCCGCAAGTTTCTCGAGAGCTCCGCCGGCGTCGCCGCCGCGGCCACGATCGGCACCGGCGGCGCGGTGTTCGCGCCCGCGGTGCAGGCGCAGACGATCGCGTTCAAGCCCGAGAAGGGCGCCAAGCTGCGCGTGCTGCGCTGGAGCCGCTTCGTGCAGGGCGACATCGACGCCTACATGGTCAATGTCAAGAAGTTCACCGAGAAGACCGGCATCGAGGTGCGCGTCGACAACGAGGGCTGGGAAGACGTGCGCCCGAAGGCCGCGGTGGCCGCGAACACCGGCGCCGGCCCCGACATCATTCTGTCGACCAACGACGACGCGAACCTCTACCCGGACAAACTCGTCGACGTGACTGACCTGGCCGAGTACCTCGGCAAGAAGTACGGCGGCTGGTACCCGGCCTGCGAGGCCTATCTGCGCCCCGACGGCAAGAAGTGGATCGGTATCGCCCTCGGCTCGGCCGGCGCCATGCTGGTCTACCGCCAGAGCCACGTGAAGGCGGCCGGCTTCGAGACCTTCCCGAAGGACACGACCGCGTTCCTCGCATTGCTGAAGGCGCTGAAGGAGAAGGGCACGCCGGCCGGCATGGCGCTGGGCAACGCGACCGGCGACGGACTGTGGACGAACTGGCTGATCTGGTCGCACGGCGCCAAGCTGGTCGACAAGGACAACAAGGTCGTGATCGACAGCCCCGAGACGCTGAAGGCGCTCGAATACGGCAAGGAGATGTACGCCAACTTCATCCCCGGCACGCTGTCGTGGCTGGACCCGAACAACAACAAGGCCTTCCTCGACGGCCAGGTCAGCGTGACCAACAACGGCATCTCGATCTATTACGCGGCGAAGAACTCGACCGACCCGAAGATCAAGGAGATGGCCGCCGACATCAATCACGCGCCGTACCCGATCGGCCCGGTGGGCGTGCCGACCGAGTCGCACCTGTTCTTCAACCAGATGATCTTCAAGTACACGAAGTACCCGCAGGCGGCGAAGGAATTCCTGCGCTTCATGATGGAGCAGGAGCAATTCGATGCTTGGCTCACCGGCGCCGGCGGCTACATCGCCCATCCGCTGAAGGCCTACGAGAAGAGCGCGATCTGGACCGTCGATCCGAAGAACACCCCGTATGGGAACGCCGTGAAGAACATGCGGCCGGCAGGCTACGCGGGGAAACTGGGTTACGCCTCGGCGGGTGCGGGTGCCGACTTCATCGTCACCAACATGGTCGCCGAGGCCGCCAGCGGCTCGAAGACGCCGAAAGAGGCGATGGAGCGTGCGCAAAAGCGCGCCGAACGCTATTACAAGGTCTGATAGTGCACGACACCTGCGGTGCGGCACGATCTCGCCGCGTTCGACCCGACACGTTCGCCTGGCGGCGGACGTGCGGGTCAACTTGGCGGCGGGGCTCGCGTGGGTGCTGATGTATGACGATGCTTGAGAGGTTTCAGAACAACAAGAACGCGCTGGGGTGGGCGTTCATGTTGCCGGCGACCGTGCTGCTGCTGCTGTTCCTGACCTACCCGTTGGGCTTGGGAACGTGGCTGGGTTTCACCGATGCCAAGATCGGGCGCGATGGCGAGTACATCGGCCTGGAGAACTTCAGCTTTCTCGTGACCGACAGCGTCACCCAACTGGCGCTGTTCAACACGCTGTTCTACACGGTCGTCGCGAGCATCGCGAAGTTCGGGCTCGGGCTGTGGCTCGCGATTCTTCTCAACAAGCGGTTGCCGTTCCAGAGCTTCTTCCGCGCCGTCGTGCTGCTGCCGTGGATCGTGCCGACCGCGCTGTCGGCGATCGCGTTCTGGTGGATCTTCGACGCGCAGTTCTCGATCATCAGCTGGATGCTCTTGAAGCTCGGGCTGATCGACACCTACATCGACTTCCTCGGCAACCCGTGGAACGCGCGCATCTCGACCATCATCGCCAACGTCTGGCGCGGCATCCCGTTCGTCGCGATCTCGCTGCTCGCGGGCCTGCAGACGATCTCGCCGTCGTACTACGAAGCCTCGGCGATCGACGGCGCGACGCCGTGGCAGCAGTTCACCAAGATCACGCTGCCGCTGTTGACACCGATCATCGCGGTCGTGATGACCTTCTCGGTGCTGTTCACCTTCACCGACTTCCAGCTGATCTACGTGCTGACGCGCGGCGGCCCGCTGAACGCGACCCACCTGATGGCCACGCTCGCGTTCCAGCGTGCGATCTCGGGCGGCGCGCTCGCCGAGGGCGCGGCGATCGCGACGCTGATGGTGCCGTTCCTGCTGGCCGCGATCATGTTCAGCTACTTCGGCCTGCAACGCCGCGCCTGGCAGCAGGGCGGCGACAAGTGATGACCCAGCCATGAGCAACGCCAAGAACAACGATGCCTCGCAAGGCATGGACTTCCTGCAGTCCATGCCGCGCCGCTGGGTCACGATCTACATCCCGATCGTGCTGTTCGTGATCGTGCTGCTGTTCCCGTTCTACTGGATGGCGATCACCTCGTTCAAGCCCGACAACGAACTGCTCTCGCGCGACGGCAACCCGTTCTGGATCGTCGGGCCGACGCTCGCGCACTTCGAGAAGCTGCTGTTCAAGACCGAGTACCCGGCCTGGTTGTGGAACACCGTGATCGTCTCGGTGATCTCGACCGGCATCTCGCTGGTCGCCTCGGTGCTCGCGGCCTACGCGATCGAGCGGCTGCGCTTTCAGGGCTCGAAGCCGGCCGGCGGCGCGATCTTTCTGGCCTACCTCGTGCCGCCGTCGATCCTGTTCATTCCGCTCGCGGCGATCGTCGTCAAGCTCGGGCTGTTCGACACGCGCATGGCGCTGATCCTGACCTACCCGACCTTCCTGATCCCGTTCAGCACGTGGCTGCTGATGGGCTACTTCCGCTCGATCCCGTACGAGCTCGAAGAGTGCGCGCTGATCGACGGCGCGACGCGCTGGCAGATCCTGATCAAGATCGTGCTGCCGCTCGCGGTGCCGGGGCTGATCTCGGCCGGCATCTTCGCGTTCACCTTGAGCTGGAACGAGTTCATCTACGCGCTGACCTTCGTCTCGTCGAGCGAGAACAAGACCGTGCCCGTCGGCGTCGTCACCGAGCTCGTCGAGGGCGACGTGTACCACTGGGGCCCGCTGATGGCCGGCGCGTTGCTCGGCTCGCTGCCGGTCGCGTTCGTGTACTCGTTCTTCGTCGAGTACTACGTCTCGGGGATGACGGGGTCGGTGAAGGAGTAGGCGGGTGAGTGCCGCGACGCTGCTGGTCTTCGCGGTCGTCGCGCTGCTCGCGATCGTGACACCCGGGCCCACGGTGTTGCTCGCGCTGACGAATGGCTCGCGCTACGGCGTGCGACGTTCGGTGCCGGGCATGTTCGGCGCGGTCGCGTCCGACTTCGTTCTGGTCGGCGCGGTGGCACTGGGGCTGGGCGCGTTGCTGGCGGCTTCCGAGTTTTGGTTCTCGGTCGTCAAGTGGGTCGGCGCGGCGTACCTCGCCTGGCTCGGCCTGCGCCTGCTGCGCTCGAAAGGCGGGCTGGAGCTCGCCGCCGCGGGCGAGGGCGGGGCCAGTGCGCGGGCGATCTTCGGCAAGTCCTTTCTGGTCGCGGTGACGAATCCGAAGGGCTACCTGTTCTGCTCGGCCCTGCTGCCGCAGTTCATCGACGCGGGCGCGCCGCAGTGGCCGCAGTACGTCGTGATCGGCCTGCTGTTCGCCGCGCTCGATTTTGCGGTGATGCTGGGTTACGCGTTGATGGGCGCCCACGCGATCCGCTTGCTGCGGCGGCGCGCGGTACTGTGGCTGGATCGGGCCTGCGGCGCTGCGCTGCTGGCGCTCGCCGGCTCGCTGCTGCTGTACCGGCGCAGCGCCACCTGACGCCGCGGCTGCCGGCGAGCTTGCTCAGGGCTGCCTGAACGTCTGCACCGTCTCCCACGCTACCGTTTGCAGATGCGCCGCCACATCGGCGGGCAGGCCGGCGGTGTAGCGGTTGCCCACCGGCGACGGCCCATAGACCGATGCGAGTACGGTGGACGCGGCCAGGTAGGTGCCCATCGGGCTCGGGTGTCGCTTGTCGGCCTCGTACAGGTTCAGGTCGGGCCGCTTCGCGATCGAGCGCGCGAAGGCGAGCCCGGCCGGCACGACCTTGGCCCGGTTGTCGGCGCCGGCCTTCCGGTACGCGGCGGCGAGCTGCTCGGTCATCTCGGGCTTGTCGGCATACGCCCACGACATGAAGAAGACCGGCTCGGCGCCGTACTTGCGTGCGGTCGCGCTGTGTTTCGCGGCGTATTCGTGGAACAGCTTCGACAGCTCCGGGTGGATCGGGCACTGGCTGCAGTCCATCACGATGACCACGTCGAACGGCTTGTCGAAGCGGTTGAAGACGACGTTGTTGTTGGCATCGAACGAGTACGAGCCGACGCCGCCGGGCTTGAAGTGCGCCTCGACATCGTGCCAGTTGATGCCCGAGCCGCTGATCGTCGCCGACGTCGCGCGGTAGCCCTTCTCGCCGGGGTTGGCGGCGGCCAGCAGCCGGCTGACATGGCCGTGCATGCTGTTGTTGTAGTAGAAGAAACTGTTGCCGACCCACAGCGCGGTCTTCACCGGCGCGGCCGGCGCGGTGGTGGCGCTGCGGGAAGCGGGCGGCGGGGTCGTGCTGCAGCTGCTCAGGGTCATTGCGGCCGCGATGAGCGTCGCCTGGAGCGCGGCGCGCCACGCTGCGCGCGCGCTTGCGCGTATCGGGAAAGCGACGTGTGGCATGGCTTGCTCCTCGGTGATGGTGCTCAGCGTGCGACGGCCTTGACGCGCGCCTTCAGCCGCCGTGCCGGCAAGCCCAGCGACGGCAGCTTGCGGCGCGTCGCCAGCACCTCTTCGATGTCGTCGTTGGCGCCGTCGATCAGCACGATGATCGCGCGCTCGGCCTTCTGCGGCGAGCGCGCGATGACGGCGTCGAGCACCGCACGGTGCAGCGGCAGTGACAACGCCGGGCCGTCGGGGCGCGCCGTCGAGATCTCGAAGCTGGTGCGCAGCAGCGCGCCGAGCGCCTTGCTCATCTGCGCCACCATGCGGTTGTGGCAAGCGCGCAGCAGGCCTTGGTGAAAGCGCAGGTCGCTGCTGACGTAGTCGCCGCCTTCCTCGATCGAGAGCTGCATGCCGGCATAGGCCGCTTCGATCTCGGCGATGTCGGCCGGCGTTGCGCGTTCGGCGGCGAGGCGCACCGCGGCGGGCTCGACCAGCCGGCGCAGCTCCTGCAGGTCACGCAGAAACTCGCGCGACAGGCCGGCGCGCGATTGCCATGCGACCACATCGGGATCGAACCAGTTCCATTGCTCCTCGGCCAGCACGCGCGTGCCGACCTTCGGGCCGGTGACGAGCAGGCCTTTCGCGATCAGCGACTTGACTGCCTCGCGGATCACGGTGCGGCTGACGCCGAGTTCGTCGCACAGCACCGGTTCGGGCGGCAGCGAGCTGCCGACGGGATAGCGGCCGGTAACGATCGCCTCGCCGAGCAGGTCGACGGTGCCGCCGTGGACGTTCTTGATCATCGCGGGCACCGCCTGGCCGCCCCAAGGTGGCTGCGCGCCCCCTTGGGGGGCAGGAGCGAAGCGACAGTGGGGGCCGTCATGTGCGCACGAACGCGGTCACGAGCGGCTCGTCGCCGAGCTGGCGGCTCCAGTGGCCGTGGACTGCCGCATCGAATGTGGCACCCGCGGGCAAGGTGTCGTCGGAGAAGAAGTGCTGCCCCGGCCCGAACGCGCGCGCGCTGCCGTCCTGCAGGTTGATCTCCATCTTGCCGCTCAGAATGAACACCCACTGCGGCGTGGTCGTGACGTGGAAGCTGCTGCGAAACCCGACCGGGCTGTGGCGCAGCTGCAGCCCGCCGCTGGGCATCAGCGCCGAGAGCATCGAGGTCGGCGTGCCTTCGGGCAATGCGAGGTCGTGCTCGCGAAAACGCGCGCGACCGTCGGTGTCGGTGAACAGCGTGACTTGCGTGAAAGTGGTCACTGGAGCCCCCCGGCCGACGGGTACGTCGACCGACCCCCCGAGGGGGTGCGGGCCGGCTTGGGAGCGGCCCGGCGCTCGGCCCGCTTGCTTTGTGTTGGCATGGTGTGCATTCAAAGGGTGGCGGTGACACCGCCGTCGACGTAGAGGATATGGCCGTTGACGAAACGCGATGCGTCGCTGGCGAGGAACACGGACGCGCCGGCCAGATCTTCGACATCGCCCCAGCGCCGGCTCGGCGTGCGGTTGACCAGCCAGCTGCTGAAACTCGCGTCGTTGACGAGCTTCTCGGTCAGCTCGGTCTTGAAGTAGCCCGGGCCGATGCCGTTGACATTGATGCCGAGCGGGCCCAGGTCGATCGCCATGCCCTTGGTCAGCATCTTCACCGCGCCCTTGCTCGCGGTGTAGACGACGGTGCCCGGCCGGCCGAGTTCGCTCATCACCGAGCAGATGTTGATGATGCGACCGCGCCCGCGCACCACCATGTGTTTCGCGACGGCCTGGCCGACGTGGAAGATGCTGTCGACATTGGTGCGCATCACTGCGTCCCAGTCGGCCTGCGCGAGCTCGTGGAACGGCGCGCGGCGCGTCATGCCGGCGTTGTTGATCAGCACCTCGATCGGCCCGCGCGTGGCTTCGATCGTCGCGATGCCCGCGTCGACCTCGTCGCGCCGGGTCACGTCGAAGGCATGCCCGTGCGCGACCAGCCCTTCGCGGCCGAGCTGCGCCACCGCCTGCGCGAGCTTGGCGGCGTCGCGGCCGTTCAGCACCACCGTGGCGCCGGCCTGCGCCAAGCCGCGCGCCAGCGCCAGGCCGATGCCGCCGGACGAACCGGTGACGAGCGCGAGTCGGCCGTCGAGGCGAAAGGTTTGGGCGTTGATCGTCATGGCGTCGTCATGGGTGTCAGCGCTTGCGCGCCGGAGTGGGGACCGGAAGCGCCAGCCACGCGGCCGCCTGCGCGGCGATCTCGGCCGGCGACAACGCCGCGTCGAGCGTGATCGCGTGTTCGTCGGTGCCGGGTGGCTGCAGCGTCTGCAACTGGCTGTCGAGCAGCGAACCCGGCATGAAATGGCCGGGGCGCGCGGCCAGCCGCGCTTCGAGCAGCTCGCGGCTGGCGTGCAGGTGCACGAAGGCGAGCTGGCTTGCGGCGGTGCGCAGCATGTCGCGGTAGCTGCGCTTCAGCGCCGAGCACGAGACCACGAGCGCGTGCCCGCTGGCGTGCGCATCGGCGAGTTGCTGCGCGATCTCGAGCAGCCAGTCGCGGCGATCGTTGTCGGTCAGTGCGATGCCGGCGGCCATGCGCTCGATGTTGCGCGGCGGGTGCAGGTCGTCGCCTTCGAGGAACTCGGCCCTCAGAGTGTGTGCGAGCCGCTTGCCGACCGTGCTCTTGCCGCAGCCGCTGACGCCCATCACGACGACGAGAGGGGCGACTCCGGTGGTCATTTCAGCCGAGACGCTTTCCGGACGCCGTGTCGAACACGTGCGCCTTGTCGGCGTCGATCGCCAGGTACACGGTCTCGTCGGGCTTGGCAGCGGTGCGGCCGTGGATCACGACGACGAGTTGCACATTGCCGACCTGCAGCAGCAGCTCGGTTTCGGCGCCGGTCGGCTCGACGACGATGACGGTTGCCGCAATGCCCTGGCCTGTCGGCGCGAGGTGGATGTCGCCGGGGCGGATGCCGTAGTGCACCGCCTGCCCGTCGCTGCCGCCGATTTGTGCCGGCACCGGCCAGCGCGTTCCGGCCGCCTCGACGACCGTGCTGCCGCCCGACCCTCGGAGCACGCCCTCGACCACGTTCATCGACGGCGAGCCGATGAACTGCGCGACGAACAGGTTGCCCGGGTGATCGTAGAGCTCGAGCGGCGTGCCGATTTGCTCGATGATGCCGTCGTGCATCACGACGATGCGGTCGGCCATCGTCATCGCTTCGATCTGGTCGTGCGTGACGTAGACGGTCGTGGTCTTCAGGCGCTGGTGCAGCGCCTTGATCTCGGCGCGCATCGCGACGCGCAGCTTGGCGTCGAGGTTGCTGAGCGGTTCGTCGAACAGAAAGACCTTCGGGTCGCGCACGATCGCCCGCCCCATCGCGACGCGCTGGCGCTGACCACCCGAGAGTTCGCGCGGATGCCGGTCGAGCAGCTTGTCGAGGTTCAGGATGCGGGCGGCCTCAAGGACGCGCTTCGCAGTGAGTGCCTTGTCGGCGTTGCGCAGGCGCAGGCTGAAGCCCATGTTCTCGCCGACCGTCATGTGCGGGTAGAGCGCGTAGCTCTGGAACACCATCGCGATGTCGCGGTCCTTCGATTCGAGCTCGTTGACGACCTTGCCGTCGATCGAGATCTCGCCGCCGGTGATTTCTTCGAGGCCGGCAAGCATGCGCAGCAGCGTGCTCTTGCCGCAACCCGATGGGCCGACCAGCACGACGAATTCGCCGTCCTGGATGTCGAAGCCGATGCCGTGGATGACCTTGACGCTGCCGTAGGTCTTTTCGATGTTTCGGAAACCGACCGATGCCATGTTCGTCTCGCTTGTCGTCAGCTCTTCACGGCGCCGGCCGTCAGGCCGCCCACCATGTAGCGCTTGAATGCGTAGTAGATCGCTGCGGGCGGCAGCGCGTAGATCAGGCCGGTGGCCATCAGCAACTCCCAGGGCGAGTCGTCGGCCGAGAGGAAGTTGCCGAGTGCCACCGCGAGCGTCACGCTGGTGTCGTTCGACAGCAGCAGGAAGGCGTAGAGGTACTCGTTCCACGCCAGCAGCAACGCGTAGGTGCCGACCGCGACCAGCGACGGCACCATCAGCGGCAGGTAGACGAGGCGGAACAACTGCAGCGGCGAGGCGCCGTCCATGCGCGCCGCCTCGTCGAGCTCGTAGGGCAGCTTGTCGGAGGCTTGCTTGAGCACCCAGATGCAGTACGGCGAGGCGATCGTCACCATCGCGAGGATCAGCGCCCACTGGCTGTTCAGCAGGCCGTAGTTGCCCATGGTCTTGTACATGGGCACGGCCAGAAACGCGGCCGGGATGAAGTAGGTGAAGAGCGCCAGGTTCATCACCGTGCGCCCGCCGCGCACCTTGAGCCGGCTGATCGCGAACGCGGCCGACGTGGCGACGAACAGCGTGATCGCGGCAACGGCCACGGCGATCAACACCGAGTTGCCGAGCTGCACCCAGAAGTGGTCGAGGTAGAAGTGCTGCCGCTTGAACACGATGGCAAAGTTTTGCAGCGTCGGTTCCTTGGGCCACAGGCGCCCGGAGGTGGCGGAGTCTTTCGCCGAGATCGCGAAGAGGAACAGGTGATAGACCGGGATCAGTGTCCAGATCAGCAGCGGAATGCCGATCAGCAACAGCTTGGCTTCGGTGCTGACCTTCTTCCAGGTGATGCCCTTGCTCATTTGGACAACCGCTTCATCATGAAATAGACGAGTGGCAGCACCAGCGGCAAGGCCACCACGATCGAGGCCATCGCCAGATCGACCTGGTCGAGCCGCAGGTAGCGGATGCCGAGCGTCGCCAGCACGTGGGTCAGGTCGGCCGGGCCGCCGCCGGTCAGCAGGTAGACGCTGTTGAAGTCGCCCAGCGTCCAGATCATCGACAGGATCAGCGAGGTGACATAGAGCGTGCGCATCGACGGCCAGGTGATGAACTTGAACTTCTGCCAGTTCGTTGCACCGTCGACCGAAGCAGCTTCGTACTGTTCAGTCGGAATCGCCAGGCGCCCGGCGATCAGGATCAGGGTCCAGAACGGCAGCGACTTCCAGATGTGCATCAGCATCGAGAAGCCGAGCGCGAGCGTCGGGTTGTTGAGCCAGTTCGGGCCGTCGGCGCCGCTCAGCTTGTAGATCAGCGTGTTGATCACGCCCCACTCCGGGTTGAGCATGAAGCGCACCGACAGGATCGTCGGAATCGACGGCAGCGCCCAGGGCAGGATGAAGATCAGCGACAGCACCTTGATCCACCAGCGCTGCTGCACGAAGAAGCCCGACAGCACCAGCGCGATCACCATCTTGACGTTGATCGCGACGACCAGAAAGACGATCGTGTTGATGACGGTGCGAAAGAAGATCGGATCTTCGAAGAGCTTGACGTAACTCGCCGGGTGGCGCGCCAGCCACAGGCCGTAACCCACCGGGTAGAGCACGAAGATCAGGAACACGAGCACGTAGGGCAATACCAGCATCCGGCCCCAGAACTGCCAGCGGTCGGGCGCGGCGCGCCGCGGCGTGGGCAGGGCTGGGGAGGATGCGGTGGCGGCCATCTCGGTGCTCGGTGTTCCTGCGGTTCAGCGCTTCAGCGCGCCACCGTCTTGATGCGCTCGATCATCTCGTCGGTGGCCTTGTCGACGGGCACCTTCTCGTTGAGGATGCGGTTCATCGCCTTGGCCCACACGTTCTCGTTGTTCAGCACCGTGAACTTGTAGTTCTTTGTGAATTCGAACGTGACCGTGCCGTTCATGAACTGGTTGTAGACGGCTTGGCGGTGCACGTCGGACTTCCAGAACGGGCTTTGTTGGGCGACCTTGGTGACCGGGAACCAGCGGCCGAGCGAACCCTCGACATACGGCGTCAGGTTGGCTTCTTCCAGCAGGAACGAGACGAACTGCTTGGCCGCCGCCTTGTTCTTCGCGTCCTTGAAGATCACGCCGGTCTTGACTGCGGCGCGGTACACCATCTTGCTGCCATCGGGTTTGTTCGGGAAACCGGCGGTGGCGATCTTCTCGGTGTAGTTGGCCTTCGCAGTGGCACGCTGCGCTTCGGTCAGCGTGGCGTTGTTCATGTCGTCGAGCCACTTCGCAGCGATCGAGATCGTGGCGTTGTGCGTCATCACCGTCGTCTTGTTGTGGAAGGCGACGTTGTTGTCCGGGTCTTTCCAGCTCGTGCTCGACGGCGGCGTGCAGCCCTTCGCATAGACCGAGGTGTAGTCGGTCAGCGCGTTGATCAAGCCCTGACGCACGGCCGGGTCGTCGACCAGCAGCTTGCCGCTGTCGTTGACGAGCTTGACGTTGTGCGCGTCCATGAAGGTGAGGAACGAGTAGAACGAGTCGCTCGAATCCACGCCGGTGGGCATGCCGATGCCGAAGGCGCGCGTGCCGCTTTTGGCGCGGTAGGCCGGCTGCACCTTTTCGCACCAGAAGCTCCAGTAGCCCTTCCAGTCGGTCGGGATGTCGCTTGGCTTGAAACCCGCGTCGGCCAGCATGTCCTTCCAGTACTGGATGTGCATGGTTTGCTGCTTGATCGGGAACGCGTAGTAGGCGCGGGTCTTGGCCTGATCGTTGTAGAGAAACGCGGTCTCGATCGTGTTCGGCGCGAAACGCGTGCGGATCGGGTCGATCACGCTCGTGATGTCTTCGAGCTTGCCGTCATAGGCCCATTTGGCCGTGACCTGGAAGTCGTAGACGTCGGCATAGGCCACGTCGGGCGGGCTGCCGGAATCGAGCGCCGACACGGTCTTGGGGATCATGTCCTGGATCGGGTACTGCGAGAGTTCGATCTTGACCTTCGGGTGCTTGGCCTCGAACTTCCTGATCGCCGCGAACAGCGCATCGTCTTCCGACTTGTAAAAGCCCTTGACCCACCAGACGGTGAGCTTCTCCTGGGCCATGACCGGGGTGGCCCCGAGCACGGCGGCACCGGCGACCACGCCGGCGATCCACGTCTTGAACTTCATGCGCTTGTCTCCTCCGGCTCGGCCGGTCTGGTTGCTTATGGTGTGATCGTATGATGATTGACGGAATCGCCTCTGCGGACTTTCCCGGGGGCTGCGTCTCAGGGCCGGGCGATCAGCGGCACTCGGGCACCGGCGTCAGCACCGGCTCGCCGCTCAGCTTTGCGTCGAGGTTGCGGAACGCCAGATCGGCCATCGCGCGGCGCGTCTGCGCGGTGGCGCTCCCGATGTGCGGCGTCATCACGACGTTGTCCATCTCGCGCAGCGCCTGCGGCACGTTCGGTTCGGCCTCGAACACATCGAGCGCGGCGCCAGCGATGGTGCCGGCTTTCAGGGCCTCGATCAGCGCGGTCTCGTCGATCACCGAGCCGCGTGCGACGTTGACAACGCAGCCGTTCGGTCCGAGCGCGCGCAGCACCTCGGCGTCGACCAGCTTGCGCGTTCCGGCGCCGCCCGGCGTGATCAGCACGAGGAAGTCGCTGTTCGCGGCCAGCGTGGCAGCGCTCGGGAAGAAGGTGAACGGCAGCGCGGGTTTGGCGCTGCGTGCGGTGTACGCGATGCTCATGCCGAAGGCCGCGGCGCGCTGCGCGATCGCCTGGCCGATGCGGCCCATGCCGACGATGCCGAGCCGCGCGCCCGACATCTTGCGGCCCAGCGGCAGCGGACCGTTCGGCCACTCGCCGGCGCGCACGAAGCGGTCGGCGCGTGCGATTTGGCGCGACCACGCCAGCATCAGTGCGATCGCCAGATCGGCGACGTCGTCGTTCAGCACGTCGGGCGTGTGGGTGACGACGACGTTGCGCGCCTTGGCCGCCGCGACGTCGACGCCGTCGTAGCCGACGCCCATCACCGAGATCACTTCGAGTGCCGGCAGCTGCGCGATCAGCTCGGCGCTCACCTTTGATTCGCCACTGGCCTGGATCGCGCGGATCCGCGGTGCGATCTCTGCAAACGCGGCCGGGTCGGTCTCGTGCAGGCGCTGGTGGACGACGTACTTGGCCCGCAGCGGTTCGAGCAGGAACGGCGGCGGGTTGGTGACGGAAAGGATTTCGAGCATGGGCAATTGGGCTGGCAAGGTGGAACTCCCGGGTTTTCAGCGAGGTGAATGTCAATCGTCGTACCATAGTATGTAGCCCATTCCGTCACCCAGCCATCGGGAAACCGAGCACCATGAGCCCGCCGGGCCGCCCCAAGGGCGAATGCCGGAGGGCGCAGCACGAAGGTACTTCAATGAGCAACGATTCGAAACCAAGGAAGAAGCCCGAAGAACTCCGCAGCCAGCAATGGTTCGGCCGCCAGGACCGCGACGGCTTCGCGTACCGCAGCTGGGTCAAGGGCAAGGG
>JAZJZJ010000118.1:0-3738 GCA_040389925.1 Pseudomonadota bacterium | reverse complement strand
GCAGGATGAAGATGCGGTCCATCGCGCGCACCAGCACCTCGTTGGGCTCGTAGTGCTCGCACGGCGTGGCGAACATCATGCGCATGAAGTTGCCGGCGTACGAAAGGTCGTTCTTCGGGTAGATGTAAGGCTGGCCGACCGTGTACTTGTAGGCCATCGCCACCAGCGTCGGCATTTTCGCGATCAGGCGGATCGCCGCGATGTCGCGGTGCTCGGCGTTGTGAACGTCGGTGCTGTCGTGATAGAAGGCCGACAGCGCGCCGACCAGCCCGGTCATGATCGCCATCGGGTGCGCATCGCGGCGGAAACCGCGCAGGAAAAACTGCATCTGCTCGTTGACCATCGTGTGGTTCGTGACGAGCTTGGTGAAGTCAGTCTTCTGCGTCGCATCGGGCAACTCACCCTTGAGCAGCAGGTAACAGGTCTCGAGGTAGTCGCAGTTCTCGGCCAGCTGCTCGATCGGGTAGCCGCGGTACAGCAACTCGCCCTTGTCGCCGTCGATGTAGGTGATCGTCGAGTTGCACGACGCCGTCGACAGGAAGCCCGGGTCGTAGGTGAACTTGCCGGTCTGGGCGTAGAGCTTGCGGATGTCGATCACGTCGGGGCCGATCGTGCCCTTGTAGATCGGCAGATCCATGGTCGGGCTGCCATCGGAGAACGACAGGGTGGCTTTCACGTCAGACGGGGTCATGAGCTTTCCTTGATAGTGCAAAAAATGGAAGTACGCCAGCTGTCTCCGGCCGCGGGGCCTCTCGGTTCACTCGGAGGCCTCTCGTCACGCGGGCACGCGCATCATGCGCAGCACCTGCACCACATCGTCGTCCAGCAACTCGCCTTCGGGCTGCTTGCGAGCGAGCAGCAGGTCGAGCAGGTCGTTGTCGGACAGGTCCATCAACGTCAGCAAGCCCCGGGCCTGTGACGTGGTCAAGCGCTTGTCGTGCCGCGCGAAGAAGCGCTCGATGAACAGGTCGTTCTCGAGCAGGCCGCGCCGGCAACGCCAGCGCAGCTTGCTCAGCGCGCGTTCGTCGATCAGCGTGGCCACTTCTTCCATCGAAATCAGACGGCGCGGCGCACCATCAGTTCCTTGATCTTGCCGATCGCCTTGGTCGGGTTCAGGCCCTTCGGACAGACATCGACGCAGTTCATGATCGTGTGGCAGCGGAACAGGCGGTACGGGTCTTCGAGGTTGTCCAAGCGCCCTGCCGTGTCCTGATCGCGGCTGTCGGCGATGAAACGGTAGGCCTGCAGCAGGCCGGCCGGGCCGACGAACTTGTCGGGGTTCCACCAGAAGCTCGGGCAGGAGGTCGAGCAGCTCGCGCACAGGATGCACTCGTACAGGCCGTTGAGCTCGTCGCGCTCTTCGGGCGACTGCAGGCGCTCTTTCTCGGGCGGCGTCTCGTCGTTCACCAGATACGGCTTGATCGAGTTGTACTGCTTGAAGAACTGCGTCATGTCGACGATCAGGTCGCGGATCACCGGCAGGCCGGGCAACGGCTTCAGCACGATCACGCCGGGCAGCGTGAGCATGTTGGTCAGGCACGCGAGGCCGTTCTTGCCGTTGATGTTCATCGCGTCCGAGCCGCAAACGCCTTCGCGGCACGAGCGGCGGAAACTCAGGCTCGGGTCGACGGCTTTCAGCTTGTTCAGCGCATCGAGCAGCATGCGCTCGTGGCCGTCGAGCTCGACCTCGATCGTCTGCATGCGCGGCTTCGCGTCGGTGTCGGGGTCGTAGCGGTAGATCTGGAACGTGCGCTTCATGCGTTGCTTTCTGTGATGCTCAGAACGTGCGGACCTTCGGCGGCACCGACTCGACCGTCAGCGGCTTCAGGTTGACCGGCTTGTAGTCGAGGCGGTTGCCGTCCGAGTACCAGAGCGTGTGCTTCATCCAGACCGCGTCGTTGCGGCCGTTCGGGTGCTCGGGCGTGTCGGCATAGTCGTCGACCGTGTGCGCGCCGCGGCTCTCGCGGCGCGCGGCCGCCGAGATCATCGTCGCCTGCGCCACCTCGATCAGGTTGTCGACCTCGAGCGCCTCGATGCGCGCAGTGTTGAACACCTTCGACTTGTCGGCCAGGTGAATATTCTTGACGCGTTCGGCCAGCGCCTTGATCTCGCCGACACCCTTGTCCATCAGCGCTTGGGTGCGGAACACGCTGGCGTGCTGCTGCATCGAGTCGCGGATGTCGTTGGCCACGTCTTGCGCGTACTCGCCGCCGGTGCTGCCATCGAGCCGCGCGAGGCGCGCAAGCGTGAAGTCGGCGGCATCGGCCGGCAGCGGCTTGTGGCCCTTGGCCTTCAGGCCGCTGTCGACGATGTGGTCGCCCGCCGCCTTGCCGAACACCAGCAGGTCGAGCAGCGAGTTGGTGCCCAGGCGGTTCGCGCCGTGAACGCTCACACATGAGCATTCGCCGACCGCGTACAGACCATTCACGACTGCGTTCGGGTCGCCGTCTTTCGGCGCCACAACCTGCCCGTGGATGTTGGTCGGCACGCCGCCCATCTGGTAGTGGATCGTCGGCACGACCGGAATCGGCTCCTTCGTGATGTCGACGTTCGCGAAGTTGTGGCCGATCTCGAGCACGCTCGGCAGGCGCTTGGCGATCGTCTCGGCCCCGAGGTGGGTCATGTCGAGGACGATGTAGTCCTTGTTCGGCCCGCAGCCGCGGCCTTCCTTGATTTCCTGGTCCATGCAGCGCGAGACGAAGTCGCGCGGCGCCAGATCCTTCAGCGTCGGTGCGTAGCGTTCCATGAAGCGCTCGCCGTCGCTGTTGCGCAGGATCGCGCCCTCGCCGCGGCAACCTTCCGTCAGCAGCACGCCGGCGCCGGCGACGCCGGTCGGGTGGAACTGCCAGAACTCCATGTCCTCGAGCGGCAGGCCCGCGCGGGCGGCCATGCCGAGGCCGTCGCCGGTATTGATGAACGCATTCGTCGAGGCCTGGAAGATGCGCCCCGCCCCGCCGGTGGCGAGCAGCACGGTCTTGGCTTCGAGGATGAAGACCTCGCCGGTCTCCATTTCGAGCGCGGTCACGCCGACCACGTCGCCATCGGCATCGCGGATCAGGTCGAGCGCCATCCACTCGACGAAGAAGTTGGTGCGTGCCTTGACGTTCTGTTGGTACAGCGTGTGCAGCATCGCGTGGCCGGTGCGGTCGGCGGCGGCGCAGGCGCGTTGCACCGGCTTCTCACCGTAATTCGCGGTGTGGCCGCCGAACGGGCGCTGGTAGATCGTGCCGTCGGGGTTGCGGTCGAACGGCATGCCCATGTGCTCGAGGTCATAGACGACCTTGGGCGCCTCGCGGCACATGAACTCGATCGCGTCCTGGTCCCCCAGCCAGTCCGAGCCCTTGACGGTGTCGTAGAAGTGATAGTGCCAGTTGTCCTCGGACATATTGCCGAGCGACGCGCCGATGCCGCCCTGGGCCGCGACCGTGTGCGAGCGGGTGGGGAAGACTTTCGACAGGACGGCCACGTTCAGGCCGGCGCGCGCGAGCTGCAGCGAGGCGCGCATGCCGGAGCCGCCTGCGCCTACGATGACGACGTCGAACTTGCGCTTGGTGATGTTGTTGGAGGTATACGACATTGCTCAAAGTCTCCAGAGAACTTGGATGGCCCAGGCCGCGCACGCGGTGAGCCAGACGATGGTGAAGACCTGAAGCACGAGCCGCAGCCCTACCGGCTTGATGTAATCCATGAAGACTTCGCGCATGCCCACCCAGACGTGCAGGAGCAGCGCGACGATGA
>JAZJZJ010000117.1:0-3025 GCA_040389925.1 Pseudomonadota bacterium | reverse complement strand
AACGCATCGTCGAGCCGGCGAGCGATGCGCCGCAGTTCGATTCCGAATCGTTGTGGCGGCAGTTGCGCCATCACGAGTGGCGCGGCGCCAACGTGCTGATCGTGCGGGGCGACGGCGGCCGCGACTGGCTCGCGAAAACCTTGCGCGAGGCTGGCGCGCAAGTCGCGCACGTCGCGGCGTACGAGCGCATCGCGCCGGTGTTCGGCGCGGCCGAGTCCGCCGTGTTGCGCGCCGCGCTCGACCGGCCGGCCGCGCACCTGTGGTTCTTCAGCAGCTCCGAGGCGATCGACAACCTCGCCGCTGTGCAAGGCGCCGGCGCCGACTGGGGCGCCGCGCGCGCGATCGCCACCCACCCGCGCATCGTCGCCCGGGCACGGCAATTGGGGTTCGCACGCGTGACCGAGGCGCGACCGGCGCTGGCGGACGTGGTCGCCTGCATACAATCGATGCGACCGTGAACGACGACCTGAATCCTCCTGCCGCCGGCGCCTCGCCGGGTGCCGCGCTGCCTGTCGTGGTAGCCACCGCACCGATGCCGGCGTCGCCCGCACGCTGGCTCTGGCTCGCGCTGGCCGTGCTCGGCGCGTTGTGCGTCGCGAGTCTGGTGCTGGCCTGGAAGGCCGACCAGCGCGGCGCCAGCCTCGAACAGGAGCTCGTGCGCCGCCAGCAAGAGAGCGCCGGCAAGGCGACCGAGGCGCGCGCCTTCGCCAAGCAGGCGCAAGAGAGTGCCGGCGCCACCGCCGCGAAGACCGCGCTGCTCGAAGCGCGCGTCGCTGAAGTGGCAGTGCAGCGCAGCCAGCTCGAAGACCTGATCCAGTCGCTCTCGCGCTCGCGCGACGAGAACGTGCTGGTCGATATCGAGGCCGCGATCCGCGTCGCGCTGCAGCAGAACGCGATCACCGGCAGCGCCGAGCCGCTGGTGGCGACGCTGAGGCAAAGCGACGAGCGCCTCGCGCGCTACAACCAGCCGCGCCTCGAAGGCGTGCGCCGCGCGATCGCGCGCGACCTTGCCCGCGTCAAGGCCACCAGCGTCGCCGACATCGCCTCGCTCGGCATCAAGCTCGACGAGGCGATCCGCATCGTCGACGACCTGCCGTTGCTCGCGGTGGCGGATTCGCGCAGCGCCAGAGACAGCGTCAAACAACCGGCGCGTGCCGGCAAGGGCACCGGCGCAGCGAGCGCGGCCACGCCGGCTTCCGCCGCCAGCGCATCCGCGAGCTGGAGCGGCCAGTTGATCGACACTTGGAACGCATTCGGCGAGACCGTCTGGAGCGAGGCGAAGTCGCTGGTGCGCGTGACCCGCATCAATCACCCCGAGGCGATGCTGCTCGCGCCCGAGCAATCGTTCTTCGTCCGCGAGAACCTGAAGCTGCGGCTGTTGAACGCGCGCCTCGCGCTGCTGAGCCGGCAGTTCGACACCGCGCAGTCCGACCTGCAGGCGACGCTGACCACGCTCGATCGCTATTTCGATCGCAGCTCGAAGCGCACCGTGCTGGTGACCGAGCTGATCCGCCAGGTCGCCGGCCAGGCGCGCCAGGTCGTCGTGCCGCGGCCCGACGACACGCTTGCGGCGCTGACGGCCGCGTCGGCTGGCCGCTAGAGAAATGACGACCCCCAGGCGCCTTCGGCACCGTCCCCCGCGGGGAGCTCAGCCCGCTTGGGGCGGCCCGGCGCTGGGCTGAGACTGACCCATGCGCAACATCATCTGGTTCGTGCTGCTGTTCGGCGTGGCCGTGCTCGCCGCGACCACGCTCGGCACCAACGATGGCTTGGCGACCTTCTACTGGCGCGACTGGCGCGTCGACGTCTCGCTGAACCTGTTTCTGCTCGCGCTGATCGGCAGCTGCTTCGTCGTCGTCGCGGCGATTCAGGCCATCAGCGCGCTCGTCGGCCTGCCGCAGCGTGCGCGCGAGTGGCGCGTGGCGCGGCGCGACCGCAGCGCGCAGGCCTCACTGCGCGACGCGCTGGCGCAGTATTTCGGCGGACGCTACAGCCGCGCGCAGAAGTCCGCACAGCGCGCGCTCGTGATCCAGGCCGACACGCCCGAACTCGCACAGGACAACGAGTTCACCGTGCTCAGCCATCTGCTCGCCGCCGGCAGTGCGCACCGCCTGCAGGACCGGCCGGTGCGCGACGAGCAACTGCGCCACGCGCTCGATCTCTCGCGCCGCAGCGCCGCCGCGCGCTCGGCCGAAGAGGGCGCACGCCTGCTCGCCGCCGAATGGGCGCTCGACGATCGCGACGCGCCGCGCGCGCTCGAACTGCTTGGCGAACTGCCGCAAGGCGTGGCCCGCCGCACGCATGCGCTGCGCTTGCGGCTGCAAGCCACGCGCCTGGGCCGTCAGCCGCAGGAAGCGCTGAAGACCGCACGACTGCTCGCCAAGCACCAGGGCTTCTCGAAGATCGCCGCGCAGGGCCTGCTGCGCTCGCTCGCGTTCGAGTCGCTCGACACCGCGCACGACATCGACCAACTGAAGCGCATCTGGGGCCAGTTCGAGCCGGTCGATCGGCGCGATGCGTTCGTCGCGGCGCGTGCGTGCGACCGCGCTGCCGCGCTCGGCGCGTTCGACGACGCGCGCGCGTGGCTGCGGCCGTTCTGGGACCAGCCCGGCGAGCTCGGGCCCGAAGAGCGCGCGGCGGTATCGCTCGGCCTCGTCAACGCGATCTCGGGTCTCGGCCCCGAGTGGCTGCCGCGGCTCGAAGCGGCTGCCACCGCTTGGACGCGCGAAGGCGCGGTTGCGCTCGCGGTGGGTTGCGCGCTGGCCGAACGCCAGCTCTGGGGCAAGGCGCGGCGGCTGCTGGAGCAGGCTGCGAACGACACGCTGCTCGCCAGCGCTGCACGCCGCAAGGCCTGGCTCGTACTCGCGACACTGGCGCAACAGGAAGGCGACGAGCCGCGCGCGGCGCACTGTTTCGAATCGGCCGCGCGGCTGGTTTGAGGCTCTCGCAAAACTGCTATACTGCGTGGCTGCGCGGCTGTAGCTCAGCTGGATAGAGTACTTGGCTACGAACCAAGGGGTCGTGG
>JAZJZJ010000116.1:0-17291 GCA_040389925.1 Pseudomonadota bacterium | reverse complement strand
CGTTGATCACGTTCATCATCGGCACCGGCATCTGCATGCCGCCCATGCCGCCGAAGTAGCGGTACAGCGGCAGGCCCGATTCCTCGGCCGCGGCGCGCGCCACCGCCATGCTGACCGCCAGCGTCGCGTTCGCGCCGAGGCGGCTCTTGTTGTCGGTGCCGTCGAGGTCGATCAGCGTGCGGTCGAGAAACGCCTGCTCGCTCGCATCGAGCCCGAGCACGGCTTCGCTGATTTCGGTGTTGACGTGTTCGACGGCCTTCAGCACGCCCTTGCCGAGGTAGCGCGACTTGTCGCCGTCACGCAGCTCGATCGCTTCGCGCGAGCCGGTCGACGCGCCCGAGGGCACGGCCGCACGGCCCATCGTGCCGGACTCCAGCAGCACGTCGCACTCGACGGTGGGGTTGCCGCGGCTGTCGAGGATTTCTCTACCGACGATATCGACAATGGCGCTCATTCTTGTCCTTGGGGAAGTTTGAAATTTCAGACAGGCGCTGTTTCGACGCCTTCGACCAGCACCATGTTGAAGCAGGCCGTCGTGCCATCGCGCAGGCTGCGCGCATGCACATAGGCCGGGCTGTCGTACATGGCCTGGGCCGCATCGAAGCTGGGGTAGCGCAGCACCGTCAGGCGCGGCGGCTGCCAGTCGCCTTCGAGCACTTTCATGCGGCCGCCGCGCACCAGGTACTCGCCGGCGAACGCTTTCACGATCTCGGGCGCAGCCGCCATGTAGCGCTTGAAGCCCTCGGGGTCGGTGATGTTCGACTCGACGATCAGGTAGGCGGCGGGCATGGCGTTCCTGGTGTTGGCAAAAGAAGTCAGCAGGAGAAATCGTTCTCGAGCAGCGGCTGCGACTTGACCACGCGGTCGATCGACACGAGTTGTTCGAGCAGCGCCCGCATGTGTTTCAGCGGCACCGCGTTCGGGCCGTCGCTCAGCGCGTGCGCCGGGTCGGGGTGCGTTTCCATGAACACACCGGCGACGCCGACCGCGATCGCGGCGCGCGCCAACACCGGCACGAACTCGCGCTGGCCGCCCGAGCTCGTGCCCTGGCCGCCAGGCAGCTGCACCGAGTGGGTCGCGTCGAACACGACCGGCGCGTTGGTTTCGCGCATGATCGCAAGGCTGCGCATGTCGGAGACGAGGTTGTTGTAGCCGAAGCTCGCGCCGCGTTCGCAGGCCATGAACAGGTCTTCGCTCAGACCCTTCTCGCGCGCGGCGGCGCGGGCCTTGTCGATCACGTTCTTCATGTCGTGCGGTGCGAGGAACTGGCCCTTCTTGATGTTCACCGGCTTGCCCGATTGCGCGATGGCGCGGATGAAATCGGTCTGGCGGCACAGGAAGGCCGGCGTTTGCAGCACGTCGACGACGCTGCTCACTTGCGCGATCTGCGACTCGTCGTGGATGTCGGTCAGCACCGGCACGCCCAACTCGCGCTTGACCTTCGCAAGGATCGCGAGGCCCTTGTCGATGCCCGGGCCGCGGAAGGTGCTGCCCGATGAACGGTTCGCCTTGTCGAAGCTGCTCTTGAAGATGAACGGGATGTCGAGCGCCGAGGTCATCTCCTTCAGCTGCCCGGCCACGTCCATCTGCAACTGCTCGGACTCGATCACGCAGGGGCCGGCGATCAGGAAGAACGGCTGCGTGATGCCGATGTCGAATCCGCAGAGCTTCATGCCGCGACTTTCACAGCAGCCGCTTCGCGCTGGTGATCGAGCGCCGCCTTCACATAGCTCGTGAACAGCGGATGCCCGTCCCACGGCGTGCTCTTGAACTCGGGGTGAAACTGCACGCCGACGAACCACGGGTGCTGGGTCTGCGGCAGCTCGACGATCTCGGTCAGCTTCTCGCGCTGCGTGATCGCCGAGATCACCAGACCGGCCTTCTGCAGCCGATCGAGGTAATGCTCGTTGGCTTCATAGCGATGCCGATGGCGCTCGGTCACGACCTTGCCGTAGATCTGGTGTGCGAGCGTGCCGGGGGTCACGTCGGAGCTCTGCGCGCCCAGGCGCATCGTGCCGCCCATGTCGGAGTTCGCATCGCGCTTCTGGATCGTGCCGTCGCTGTCTTGCCACTCGTCGATCAACGCGATCACCGGATGCGGCGTGTTCGGCTCGAACTCGGTGCTGTTCGCGTCGGTCAGCCCGGCGAGGTTGCGCGCGACCTCGATCGTCGCAACCTGCATGCCCAGGCAGATACCGAGGTACGGAATCTTGTGCTCCCGTGCGTACTGCGCGGTGCGGATCTTGCCTTCGACGCCGCGCTTGCCGAAGCCGCCCGGCACCAGGATCGCGTCGTACTTTTCGAGCTGGTCGATGTTGTCGTCGCCCAGTGTTTCGGAGTCGACGTACTCGATCTTCACGCGTGCATGGTTGTGGATGCCGGCGTGGCGCAGCGCTTCGTTGAGCGACTTGTACGAATCCGACAGGTCGGTGTACTTGCCGCACATCGCGATCGTCACCTCGAACTTCGGGTGCGCGAGCTCGTGCACCAGCCGGTCCCAGCGCTTCAGATCGGCCGGCTTGGTCAGCAGCTGCAGCTTCATGCAGATCAGTTCGTCCAAGCGCTGCTCGTGCAGCATGCGCGGCACCTTGTAGATCGTGTCGACGTCCCACGTAGGTCAGGTGCACGAAGGCCGAGTTGCTCGGGCCGGCGCGCAGCGCCATTTGCCGCACCGCCTCCAGAAAGGGCAGCGATTCGATGTCGCCGACCGTGCCGCCGATCTCGACGATCGCCACGTCGACATCGGCCGCGCCGCGCTTGACGAACTCCTGGATTTCGTTGGTGACGTGCGGGATCACCTGCACCGTCTTGCCCAAGTAATCGCCGCGGCGCTCTTTCTCGAGCACGGTCTTGTAAATCTGGCCGGCGGTGAAATTGTTGCTGCGCTTCATGCGCGTGCTGATGAAGCGCTCGTAGTGACCGAGGTCGAGATCGGTCTCGGCGCCGTCGTCGGTGACGAACACCTCGCCGTGCTGGAACGGCGACATCGTTCCCGGATCGACGTTGAGGTACGGATCCAGCTTGATGAGGGTGACCTTGAGGCCGCGCGATTCGAGGATCGCGGCGAGCGATGCAGAAGCGATGCCCTTGCCCAGCGAGGACACCACACCGCCGGTGACAAAGACGTACTTGGTCATTCTGTGCAGCACCTGTTTGACACAAATGCCGTGGTGGTAAAGCGCGATTATAGGCGTGGGGTTCGAGCCTGCCGGCGCATCGATTCGATCAGTTTCAAGACGGTGGCGGCGGTTTCGCCCGGATGTTCGAGCGGGAACAGGTGCGAACCCTCGATTGCCGTGATGTTGCCCTTTGCGAGCCGCTCGGTGGCGCGCAAGCCGACCTGGCGGATCTCGACCGACTCGGTGCCGCGCACGAACGCCATTTCGCACTGCAGCGGATGAGCGCGCAGCACACGGGCGAGGTGGTGCGGCAGCGTGTTGTAGATCGCGGTCTCGACATCGCGGTGAAAAGCCAGGCGCCGGTGCGCGCCGTGGCTTTCGGTGCCGGCGGCGATGTAGTCGCGCAGCATGCCGGGCGCCCAGCGCGCGAACGCCGGCTTGGCGGCGAAGTGTGCGAACGCCGCGTCGGCGCTGTCCCATTGCTGGCGCCGGCGCTTCGAAACGTGGCCGGGAGAGAAGCGCTCGCCGATGCCTGCGGCTTTGGCGACCTGCACGGCCCGGGCCTTCCAGCCCGACAGCACCGGCGAGTCGAGCATCACGAGGCCGCTGGCCAGGTCGGGCCGCTTCGACGCGGCCATCAGGCTGAGAAAGCCGCCGAGCGAATGGCCAACCAGGAACGCCGGGCCGCCGACCTCGTGTTCGATGAAGTGGATCAACTGCGCGCGCAGGTGCGGCCAGTTGCTGGTGACCGGAAAGCGCGGGTCGTGGCCGTACTTCTCGATCGCATGGACTTCGTAGCCCGCGGCGCGCCAGGCCTCGAAGATCAGCCGGTAGGTGCCGGCCGGGAATCCGTTCGCATGCGAGAAGACGATGGTTTTTGGTGCCGCCACCATCAAACGATTTTCTCGTCCGGGTGGGTGATCTTCTTCATCGGCTCGTAGCGCGGTGACGGCACGCACAGCGGCACGGTCGTCGGGCCGGTGCCCCACTGCGGGTCTTCGAGCGACTCGAACACTTCGCGCAGCTTCAGCCCCCAGTTGCCGCGAATCATCTGGAAGTACGGGTTGTGCTCGTCGACACAAACGATCTGGTCGGTCTGCAGCTTGTGCGCCTCATAGACCAGCAGGTCGAGCGGCAGACCGACCGACAGGTTGGACTTCAGCGTCGAGTCCATCGACACCAGCGCGCACTTGGCTGCTTCGTCGAGCGGTGTGGTCGGCGTGATCATCCGATCGAGCACCGGCTTGCCGTACTTCGATTCGCCGACCTGGAAATAGCAGGTCTCGCGCGTCGCCTCGATGAAGTTTCCGGCCGAGTAGACGAGGAACAGGCGCATCGCCTCGCCGCCGATCTGGCCGCCGAAGATCATCGACGCGTTGAAGTCGACGCCGGCCGCGGCGAGCGAGGCACCGTCCTGGTCGTAGACGCGGCGCACTGCAGCGCCGAGCACGCGCACCGCGTCGAACATGCTCTTCGCGTTCCAGATCGTCACGGGGTTGCCGTCGCGGTCCTCGATCTTCTCGACCTGCAGAATCTCGCGCACCGACTGGCTGATCGACAGGTTGCCGGCCGAGAGCATCACCATGAAGCGCTCGCCCGGCTTCTCGTACACCATCATCTTGCGGTAGGTGCTGATCTGATCGAGCCCCGCGTTGGTGCGCGAGTCGGACATGAACACCAGGCCGGCGTCGAGCTTGATGCCTACGCAGTAGGTCATGATTTTCCTTGGAGAGACTTGAGTTCGTAGAGCGCGGCGAGCGCCTCTTTGGGCGAGAGCATATCGGGGTCGAGTGCCGCGAGCGCCACATCGACCCGTGACAGCTCGGCCGCAGGCGCTGCCGGCGGCGCGGCGAACAGATCGATCTGCGCGTCGGCGGCATGTTTGCCGGTTTCGAGCGCTTCGAGTGTCGCGCGTGCTTGCCTGAGCAAGCCCGGCGGCATGCCGGCGAGCCGTGCAACCTGCACGCCGTAGCTGCGGCTGGCCGGGCCGGGCTGCAACTCGTGCAGAAACACGATGTCATCGCCGCTCTCTGCCGCCGAGACGTGCATGTTCAGCGCCCGCTCGTGCTTCACCGGCAGCTCGGTCAGCTCGAAGTAGTGCGTCGCGAACAGTGTGAACGCGCGTGTCTTGTCGTGCAGGTGGCTCGCGATCGCGCTGGCGAGGGCGAGGCCGTCGAAGGTCGAGGTGCCGCGACCGATCTCGTCCATCAGCACCAGCGAATGCTCGGTCGCGCTGTGAATGATCGCGGCGGCCTCGGTCATTTCGAGCATGAAGGTCGACTGCGCGTTCGCGAGGTCGTCGGCCGCGCCGATGCGGGTGTGGATCGCGTCGATCGGCCCGAGGCGGCAGGCCCGCGCGGGCACGAACGAGCCCATCGCGGCGAGCAGCGCGATCAGCGCGACTTGGCGCATGAACGTGCTCTTGCCACCCATGTTCGGGCCGGTGATCACGAGCATCTTCTGCGCCGCGTCGAGCTTGCAGTCATTGGCCATGAAGTTGCCGGCGCCGGTCTCCATCAGCCGCGCTTCGACCACCGGATGCCGGCCGGCCTCGATGCGGATGCAGGGCTCGCGCGCGAACTCGGGGCGACACCAGTTCAGCGTGGTCGCGCGCTCGGCCAGCGCGGCGAGCGCGTCGACGCTCGCGAGCGCGCGAGCCAGCGCCGAGAGCGGCTCGATGTGGGCTTGCAACTGATCCAGCAGCTGTTCGTACAACAGCTTCTCGCGCGCCAGCGCACGGTCTTGCGCCGACAGCGCCTTGTCCTCGAAGGTTTTGAGTTCCGGCGTGATGAAGCGTTCGGCGTTCTTCAGCGTCTGGCGGCGCTGGTAGTCGGCCGGCACCTTGCTCGCCTGACCTTGGGTGACCTCGATGTAGAAGCCGTGCACCTTGTTGAACTGCACGCGCAGGTTCGCGATGCCGGTGCGCGTGCGTTCGCGCGCTTCGCGCTCGAGCAGGAAGGCGTCGCAGTTCGCGCCGATGCCGCGCAACTCGTCGAGGTCGGCATCGAAGCCGGGCGCGATCACGCCGCCGTCGCGCAGCAGCACCGCGGGTTCGTCGGCGATCGCGGCGGCGAGGAGGCCCAGAATCGCGGGCGGTGGCGTCAGCGCCTCGCCGAGCATGTCGAGCAGCGTGGCCTCGCCGAGCGGCACCTGCTCGCGCAGCGCGGGCAGCGCATGCAGCGTCGCGCGCAGGCCGGTGAGTTCGCGCGGCCGCACCTGGCGCAGTGCGATGCGCGCGGTGATGCGCTCGACATCGCTGACGCCGCGCAGCGCGTCGCGCAGTTCGCTCACGCGCGAAGTGTGCAGCGCGTCGATCGCGTCAAGGCGCTGGGTTGCCGCGCGGCGCTCGCGCCCCGGGTGCGTCAACCAGTGGCGCAGCGCGCGCGAGCCCATGCCGGTGCGACAGGTGTCGATCAGCGAGAGCAGTGTCGGCGCGTCGTCGCCGCGCAGGGTCTGGGTCAGCTCCAAGTTGCGGTGCGTCGTTGGCGGCAGGTCGAGCAGATCGCTCGCCCGCTGCACTTCGAGCGTGCGCACGTGGGCGAGCGCCTGGCCTTGCGTGTGCTCGGCGAAGCTCAGCAACGCCGCGGCGGCGGCCTGGGCGGCGCGCAGGTCCTGTGCGTTGAAGCCGGCGAGGCTGGCGACCCGCAGCTGCTCGCACAGCTTGCGCAAGCCGAGCGCGGCGTCGAACTGCCATGCGGGCCGGTGCGTGATCGTGAGTCGCGCGCTGGTGAGCGCGGCCGGCACGTGGTCGCGATCGACCAGCACTTCGGCCGGCGCCAGGCGCGCGAGCCAGGCACTCAATTCGGCCTCATTGCACTCGGTCATTCCGAGCTCGCCGCTGGTCAGCGCGAGCCACGCCAGGCCGATCTGCTTGCCTTGCTTCGAGACCGCGAGCAGCAGTGCGTCGCTCTTGTCGGCGAGCAGCTCGGTGTCGGTCACGGTGCCCGGCGTGACGACGCGCACGACCTTGCGCTCGACCGGGCCCTTCGAGGTCGCGGGGTCGCCGATCTGCTCGCAGATCGCGACCGCCTCGCCGATGCGGATCAGCTTCGCGAGGTAGCCGTCGAGCGAGACGACCGGCACGCCGGCCATCGGGATCGGCGCGCCGCCACTGGTGCCGCGCGCCGTCAGCGTGATGTCGAGCAGGCGGTTCGCCTTGCGCGCGTCGTCGAAGAACAGCTCGTAAAAGTCGCCCATGCGATAGAACACGAGCGTGTCGGGGAAGTCGGCCTTGATGCGCAGGTACTGCGCCATCATGGGGGTGTGACCGGTCGAAAGAGGGGGCGGTGACGACATGAAGCGGGAGCGTGGGGCGTGGCGCGCCGTGATCGACGCCGAGGCGCCCGGTGGCGGGCCTGCGCATTGTCACCGACGGCGCCGCGGGCGCGTCGCGGCGGCCTGCCGCCGCAGCGGGATCAGCGCCTGGTACGCGTCCGAACGAAACCAGCCGTTCGCCGCGGCGATGTTGATGTGCATCGCTATACGATATAAAGTCAACCATGCGAATACACTCGTTGGCCTCCGGGTCGGCGACAGGTTCGAGTCAGCAAAAAGGCGCGAGAGAAATGCCTGAAGAGGAACTCAGAAGGCTCGCGGCCTTCCGGATGCTGCTGCGGCAGTTCCAGTCTTTCAGCGAGCAGGCCGCGGGGGCTCAGGGCCTGACCTCGCCCCAGTACCAGGCGCTGCTCGCGATCAAGGCGCATCAGGAAGACGGGCCGATGACGGTGACGATCCTGGCGCAGCGCCTGCTCGTCAAGCACAACAGCGCGGTCGGTCTGGTCGATCGCATCGAGCAGCTCGGACTGATCGCGCGCCAGCCGTCGGCCAGCGACCGGCGCAGTGTCGTGGTCGCACTGACCGCGCAGGGCAAGCGGGTGCTGAACCGGGTGGCGGTGCTGCACCGGCGCGAGTTGCAACGCATCGCGCCCGAACTGGGCCGGCACGCCAGCCACTTCGCCGCCGCAGCTCCCGACGGCGCGTAGTCGCGGCGCGCCGCGGCGCGCGTGCCGGCATCAGTGCTGCTTGTCCTGCAGCCGCGCGGCCTCCCAAGCCTGAGCCGCCGCCAGATCGACGCCGAGGGCGCGGGCTTCGTCGGCGGCGTCGCGCAGGCGCTGGTGCAGTTGCGCGGCTTCTTCATGGCCGGAGATGGTTTCGGTACGCGCCTCGACCGGTGCCAGCGACGCGGCGGGTGTCGACGACGCTTCGAGCGCCGCGGTGATGCGCGCCAGATGCGCCGCGAGCAGCGGCGCGGCTTGCGCATCCGGCAACGCGCGCGGCTGTTCACGCCAGGCGCGCACGCCGCCGAGTTGCGCGAGCAGTCGGTAGCTGCGCAGTTGCACCTTCTCCAGGAGATCGAATGGTGGCTGCACCGCGCGCGGCTCGCTCTGCGCGCGCTGCGCGGCCAGCCCGATCGCGGCCAGGCTGTCGTGCACCTCGCGGCGCGCGAGACGCCAGTCGGCGTTCGCGGTCGACGGCTCGACGCCGCCGAGCGCTACGCGCGCGTGCTGCAGCTGTGCGGTGCGAAGCCGCTTCAACAGTGCCGGCACCTGGCGTCGCTCCCAGGCCGGCAGCACGTAGCTGAAGGCCCAGGCGAGCGCGGTGCCGATCAGCGTGTCGGCCAGACGCTCGAACAGCGCGAACTCGCCGGCGGTGTGCAGCAGATGGCCCTGGATCAGCGCGAGCACGGTTGCGGCCGTCGCGGCGACGAGGTAGCGCACTTGGGCGAAGCCGTGCGCAATGCCGGCGCCGATCGCAAGGATCAGAAACTGCACCGGTACGCTCGGCTTCAGGCTCAGCAGCGCGGTCACCAGCACGCAGCCGATCAGCGTTCCGATCAGGCGCGCGTTGCGGCGCTCCAGCGTTTGCGCGATGTTGGTCCGCATCACGACCGCGGTCGTCAGCAGGATCCACTGCGGGTGCGCCGCCCATGGCAAATGCAGGCCGATGTTGTAGCCGACGAGCAGCGCGATCGCCACGCGCAGCGCGTAGCGCAGCACCGGCGAGTGGCCGCTCATCGCGCGCTTCAGCGGCGCGATCGGCCAGCGCATCGAGGTGCGAAAGCGCGGCCAGTCGCGCGCCTGCGCGGCGAGCGCCAGACGCGGTTCGTCGCCACCGTGCTCGGCCAGGCGCAGCAGGCTTTGCATCTCGGCGCACATCGCGTCGATGGCGCTGCGCAGCGCAGGCGGCACCGCGCGTTGCGCATCGGTGGTCCGGGTAATCAGCGATTCGGCGAGCCGCGCCGGTAACTCGCCGCCGGTGAACAGCGCCCAGCAGACGCGGTCGAGATGGGCGCTGAAATCGCCCCACAGCGATTCGAGCGCCTGTGTCTGCGCGACCGTCGGCGGCGCGCGGCCGCGTGCCGGCTGCATGTCGAGTTCGAGCTCGCAGGCCAGCGCCTGTTCGCGCAGGCGGATCGCCGCGACCAGCATGCCGGTCAGCCGCAGCTCGCGCGGTGTTGTCGGCAGGTCGAGCACCAGGTCGCGTGCGGTCTGCAGCTTGTCGGCCAGCGTTGCTTGTTCGCCGAGCAGCGCGCGCAACTGGTTCTCGCGCCGGTCGCCGGTCGCGGCAAGACGCGCGCCTTGCTGGCGCAGCATCACCGCGAGCTCGTTGATCGCGTCCGCAAGCGCCTGGGTGCGAAAGCGCAGGTTCAGCAGGCGCGCGCTGAAGACGGCCCAGACCGCGAACAGCAGCGCGCCGACCTGGAACCATGCGATGTGCGTGAGGGCTTCGCGCCAGTCGACCGGCGGCGGCGTCGACATGGCGAACACGATCGCCAGCAGCAGCGCGAAACCGAGCGGCCCGCCGCGCAAGCCCCACGCGGTGCCGAGCATGCCGATGAAGCCGCCGATGCCCACGATCGCGCCGATCAGCGCGGTCGAGTGGTCGGGCACGAGGTGCGCGAACTGCACCGCGGCCGTCATTGGCGCCGCCATCCACAACAACGGCGCGATTTGGCGCAGCTTGCCGCGCGCCGGCGAGACCTGATCGCCGATGCTCAGAATCAGCATGCCGACCGACGCGGAAGCCGCGACGATCGGCCCGGCCGCAAGGTAGACCAGCACCGACATCACGGCGAGGCCCAAGCCGACCGCGAGACCGTTCAGCACACGATGGCCGAGCAACATCCGCAGCCACACCGAGTGGCGCAGCGACGGGATCGCTTCGAGGTTCAGCGGCGGCATCTGCATGACGCAGCGCGCCCGTCAGCGACTACACGCGGCCTCAGAACGGCGCGTCGCCTCCCCGTGGCCCGCGCGGGCGCGGCGCCGATTTGCGGTCGACCTCGGCGGCGGCCTGCTTCTCGGCGGCCATGGTTTCCTTGCTGATGCGGGTGGCGACGCGTTTGACCGGCGCGGGGGCAGGGGTGTCGCCGCTCGCATCGCGTTCGATCCTGACGCCGGCGGCGAGCGCAGCTTCCGGGGTGATGCCGACCGTCGTTTCGCCCGGCGCGACCGCCGCGTCGGCCGCGATCACGTGCGTGAACGGGCTCAACAGCGCCACCAGCTGACCGTAGATGCGCGGGCTCGCGGCCAGGCATTCGCGCTGGTAGAGGTAGTCGGCTTCGCCGGTGAAGTTGCCGATCAGGCCGCCGGCCTCGGTCACCATCAGCGAGCCGGCGGCGATGTCCCAGGGGGAGAGGCCGTTCTCGAAAAAGCCGTCGGTGTAGCCGGCGGCCACGTAGCAGAGGTCGAGCGCGGCCGAACCCGGGCGGCGCAGGCCGGCGCAGGCGGGCATCACCGCTTCCATCATTTGCATGTAGCGCTTGAAGTTGTCGCCCTTGCGAAACGGGAAACCGGTGCTGACGAGGCAGTCGGTCAGCCGCGTGCGCTTCGAGACGCGCAGGCGCCGGTCGTTCAGGAACGCACCGCGGCCTTTCGAGGCGTAGAACAGGTCGTTGCGGGTCGGGTCGTAGACGACCGCCTGCTGCACCTGGCCGCGGTGCGCGAGCGCGATCGAAACACAGTAAACAGGGAAGCCGTGGATGAAGTTGGTGGTGCCGTCGAGCGGGTCGATGATCCAGACGAACTCGCTGTCTTTCGCGCCATGTTCGCGCCCCGATTCTTCGGCGAGGATGCCGTGGCCCGGATACGCGCCGAGCAGCGTCTCGATGATGACCGCCTCGGCCTTGTGATCGACCTCGGTGACGAAGTCGTTCGGCGACTTCGTGTTGACCTTCAGGATGTCGAGGTCGAGCGAGGCCCGGTTGATGATCGCTCCGGCGCTGCGGGCCGCCTTGATGGCGGTGTTGAGCATGGGATGCAGGGCTTGGGACATGGCGGACCTATCGAGGCGTGAGGCGCGGGCGAGCAACGCGGGGCTGGCAGGAAGAAAGAGCGGTGCGGCGGGGGCGCCGCTGCGGATAATCGTCATTTTACCTGCCACCCTTGATCGTGTCCGACCCACAAGATTCGACCCGCTTCGTCCTGATCGGCACCAGCCACCCGGGCAACGTCGGCGCCGCGGCGCGGGCGATGAAGGTGATGGGGTTCTCGGACCTGGTGCTGGTCGCACCGCGCTTCGCCGATGTGCTGACGCAGGCCGACGCGCACGCGCTGGCGAGCGGCGCGACCGACGTGCTGGAGCGCGCCCGCATCGTGCCGACGCTGGCCGACGCGCTCGACGGCGTCACCTGGGCCTGCGCCACGGCGATGACGCCGCGCGATTTCGGCCCGCCGACGCGCGCACCGCGCGAGCTGTTCGCCGAGCTCGCGCCCGCCGGGCACCGGGTCGCGTTCGTTTTCGGCTCCGAGCGCTTCGGCATGAGCAACGACGATGTGTACCGATGCCACGTCTGTCTCAGCATCCCGACGCTGGCCGAGTACGGCTCGCTGAATCTGGCGCAGGCGGTGCAGTTGCTCGCCTATGACTGGCGTCAGGCGCTCGGCGGGTTCCCGGTGCAGTCGCGCACGGTCGATGCGCGCCGCGCCGGCGACGCGGCGGTGCAGGGCCTGCTCGATCACTGGCGCCAGACGCTCGTCGACATCGACTTCCTCGATCCTGCCGTGCCGCGCAAACTGATGCCGCGGCTGCAGCAACTGCTGAACCGCGCGCAGCTGACGATTGATGAAGTGCACATCCTGCGCGGCGTCGCCCGCGCGGTCGACAAGGCACGGCGCTGACGACACGGCAACGCGGCATTGGCATTCCGCCTGCGCATGTCAGAGGCAGCGGATAAACTGCGCCGACCCCATCTCACCAGACTTGTCATGTTCCAGCGGCTTCGCGAAGACATCGCCTGCATCCTCGAGCGCGACCCTGCGGCGCGCAGCGCGTGGGAGGTTCTGACGTGCTATCCAGGCCTGCACGCGCTGGTTCTGCACCGGCGCGCGCGCTGGTTTCGTGCCAACGGGATGCATTGGCTGGCACGCTTCACGTCGCATGTCGGGCGTTTCCTGACCGGCATCGAGATTCATCCGGGCGCCACGATCGGCCGGCGCGTGTTCATCGACCACGGCATGGGCGTGGTCGTTGGCGAGACCGCCGAGATCGGTGACGACTGCACGATCTACCAGGGGGTGACGCTGGGCGGCACGTCGCTCGGCAAGGGCACGAAGCGGCACCCGACCTTGGGCCGCGGCGTGATCGTCGGCGCCAATTCGCAAGTGCTCGGCGGCTTCACGGTCGGCGACGGTGCGCGGGTCGGCTCGAACGCGGTCGTGCTGAAGGAGGTGCCGCCCGGCGCGACGGCGGTCGGCAACCCGGCGCGCGTGCTGCACAAGGAAGCCGACGCGGTGCGCGAGGCCGCCGCCGCGAAGATGGGCTTCTCGGCCTACGGCATCACGCAGGGCGACGACCCGATGGCGCACGCGATGAAGGGTCTGATCGACAACGCCTCCGGCCACGAGCACCAGATCGCGTTGTTGTGGCAGGCGATCGAAAAGCTGTCGTCGCGCTCGCGCGAACTGCCGACGCCGGATTGCGTGCCGCATGATGCGAACACGACCGAAACCTTCGATGCCGAGCGCTTCACCCAACTGATGAAGTGAGCCGGGTTCCGGCTCCGGTCAGAGCAGCAAGAGCAGCAGCGGCAGCAGCAGGCCCAGCCCCGACCAGTCGCGCGGAACGTCCACCATCAGCTTGTCGCTGTACGGGCTGACGAAGCCGTCGGGTTCGACGCTGCGGTAGCGGAAGTAGTAGCGGCCACCACTGGCCGGCATCGGCACAACCCATTCGGAGCCGCTGACCTCGGCCTTCGCGACGATCTGCGTGAACCCGATGTCGCGCGCGAACTCCACCTGCTGCCGGTCTTCAGCGCGCCCGCTCCACCTGAAGACCAGACCGTTGCCATCCGCCGGGCGCGTGACCTGCGCCGGCTCGGGCGTCGGCCGGAGTTCGAAGCGCTGCGGGTCGCCGAACGGGCCGTGATCGCCGTTGGGGCGCACGCTGGCCAAACGCCAGTGGTACGAGCCCGGCTTGGCCATGTCCGAACGCAGGTTCGCGGCGTCGATGTTGTCCCGCTCGTGCACGATGCGCGTGAACGCGGCGTCTTCGGCGACCTGCAGGCGCGCGCGCGACGCGTCGACATTCGGCGCCCACGCGAACTCGACCGCGCCGACCGCCTGCTTCGCGCCTGCCCGCGGCGCCTGGTACGCCGGCGGCTCGGGCCGCGCCTTCAACACGAACGGCCGCGTCGCGTCGATGCCTTCGATGCCTTGGGGGTCGACGCGGCGTGCACGCAGGTACCACTGCGCGTCGTCGAGGCCGGCGATGCGCACCTCGGCGCCGGCAGCGACCTGCTGGTCGCTCACCAGCTTGTCGAACGCCGCATCGGCGGCGACCTGCACGCGCAGCGGCGTCGCATTGCCGGCCACGACGAAGCGCACGATCGGGCGCTCGAAACGCTCGGGCAGCGCCGCCAGATCGGGCGCACCCAGCAGCGGCGCGACGATCGGAGCGCGGCCGCTGGTGTCGGCGGAGGCGCCGAAACCGGCGCGCAAGTCGTCGCCGTGTTTGCCGCTGCGCGCATCGAAGCGCACCGCGCCTTCGATCACCTCGGCGTGGGTGCGTCCGTTGGCGCCCTCGTCGTACGCGACGCGGTAGTGGGTGCCGCGCACGCCGATCACCGCGGTCGGCGTCACCACCTCGAGCGGCTTGGCGCGCGGCACCTTGCTTGCGAGCACCTCGACCGAGCCGCGCAACACGCGCAGCGTGCCGGCGAACCAGTGGCTGGTCGAGTTCGCGGCGGTCGGCGCGTCGGCGCTGGCGACCCGACGAGCACCGTAATTCCGGCTGGCCGCGACCTCGGCCAGGCTCGACGGCGGGACGCGCACGCGCGAGCCATCGGCGAGCGCGACGACCGCCGAACCGTTCGGCCCGGTCTGTAGCGCTTGCCCTTCGGCGATCGCGCCGCCGACGGCTGCCGGCGCGCCGCCGGCTTGCACGTCGCCGGTCACGCTGACGAGCGAGGCGCTGACGGCATCGCCGCGCAGCAGCCGTGTCGGGATGCGCAAATGCTGCCCCGGCAGAATCAGGTTCGGATTCGCCAGCTTGTTGATCTTCGCGACCTCGCGCCAAGCGGTCGGCGAGACCAGCACGCTGTTCGACAGGCCGATCAGGGTGTCGGCGCGCACGACCACGAACTCGACCATCGTGTCGGCGGCGCGTGCGCCCGTCGCCAGGGTGGCCGCCAGCGCCACCGCGAGCAGCGCGCGCGCGCTCGCGAAATCGGGACGATGACTCGGCATGGTCGTGTTCCTCAGACGGCGGGTTGGGTGCGCTGCGCCGATTTCGGCCGAAACGCCTTGCAGATCGTCGGGTCGGTTTCGATGTACGGCCCGCCGATCAGGTCGACGCAGTAGGGTACTGCGGCGAAGATGCCATGCACGGCCGGCACCGCGGTCGGCAAGCCGGCGAGCGTCTCGGCAATCGCCTTCGGTTGCCCCGGCAGGTTGATCACCAGTGCTTTGCCGCGGATCACCGCGACCTGGCGCGACAGGATCGCGGTCGGCACGAAGGCGAGACTGATCTGGCGCATCTGCTCGCCGAAACCGGGCATGACCTTGTCGGCCACGGCGAGCGTGGCCTCGGGCGTCACGTCGCGCGGTGCCGGGCCGGTGCCGCCGGTGGTGAGCACGAGGTCGCAGCGCTGCACATCGACGAGCTCGATCAAGGCCGCGCTGATACCTGGCTGTTCGTCGGCGATCAAGCGTGTTTCCCAGTGGATCGGATTGCGCACGGCCGAGGCCAGCCAGGATTGCAGCGCCGGGATGCCCTGGTCGGCATAGACGCCGGCCGAGGCCCGGTCGCTGATGGAGACCAGGCCGATGCGGACCGATTCGTACGCGCTCATTCGACAGGGTGCTCCTTGATGAACTGGAACAGTTCGCGAAACGCGCGGCCGCTGCGCTTTTCGGGCACCAGCGCTTGGTCCTTGCGGGCAGCGCGGATCAGGCTGCGCAGTTGCTGCACGTCGGTCTCGGGGTGATCGGTGATCCAGCGCGTGGCGGCGGCGTCGTCGGCGAGCAGTTCGGCACGCCAGCGCTCGGCCTGGTGGAGCGCGAGCGAATCCTGGGCGCGGCCGAGCTGCATGTCGGTCACGGCCTGGCGGATCGGCTCGACCTCGTGCTTGCGCATCAGCTTGCCGATGTACTGCATCTGGCGGCGCTTGCCCTCGAAGGACTTGGTCTTCTTGAACTGGCGGATCGCGTCGAGCAGCTCCTCGGCGATCGCCAGACCGTCGATGCGCGCGTCGGGCAGCGCGACCACGGCTTCGCCGAGTTCCTGCAGCTCGTGCGAGGCCTGCTTCATGCGTGTCTTGCTCGGCCGATCGTCGAACGAGAAGACTGGCGCCGGTTTGGGCAGGTCGTCTTCGGGGGTGTCGGGCAGGGAGTTCATCAAGGCGGTGGAGGGCAAAAAGCGGGGCGCATCAGGCTGAGCGAGGGGCTCGGTATCATAGTCGCGCATCCGCGTTCCGCCACCCGGCGACATGCTCCTCACCGGTCACTCCCCACCCATGTCTTCTCCCCAGCCCTCGGCGACACCCCACTCCGGTTTTGCCTATGCGCCCGCGCAGTTCCAGCAGCATGTGGAGGACGCCTTGGCGCTCGCGCGCTCGATCGGGGCCAGCGATGCGGCGGTCGAAGTCTCGGAAGGCGTCGGCCTGTCGGTCTCGATCCGCAAGGGCGAAACCGAGAACGTCGAGCGCAACCGCGACAAGTCGATGGGCATCACCGTCTACATCGGTCAGCGGCGCGGCAACGCGAGCACCTCCGATTTTTCGCGCGCCGCGCTCGAGCAGACGGTGCGCGCCGCGCACGACATCGCTCGCTTCACCGCCGAGGATCCGGCCGCCGGCCTGCCCGACGCGCAAGACATCGCGACCGGTGCCGGCGCGACCCGCGACCTCGATCTGTTCCACCCGTGGGCGGTCGATGCCGAACGCGCGCTGCAGATCGCGTTGACCTGTGAGGCCGCCGCGTTCGGGGTCGACAAGCGCATCACGAATTCGGAGGGCGCCGGCGTCTCGGCCCAGCAGTCGCATTTTTTCGCCGGCAACAGCCGCGGCTTTCGCGGCGGGTACGCGAGCTCGCGGCATTCGCTCTCGGTCGCGCCGATCGCGTCGCTGCCGGGCCGCCGCGGCGACGACATGCAGCGTGACGCTTGGTACACCTCAATGCGCTCGGCCGATGAGATGGCCTCGCCCGAGGCGGTCGGCCGCTACGCGGCGCAGCGTGCGCTGTCGCGGCTGAAGTCGCGCAAGATCAAGACCTGCGAGGTGCCGGTGCTGTTCGAGTCGTCGCTCGCGGCCGGCCTGCTCGGCGCGTACGTGCAGGCGACCAGTGGCGGTGCGCTGTACCGCAAGTCGACCTTCCTGCTCGACAGCCTGGGCACGCAGGTGCTGCCCAAACACATCGACATCTTCGAGGACCCGCACATCCCGCGTGGCAAAGGCAGTGCGCCGTTCGATGACGAAGGCGTGCTGACGACCGCGCGCGACGTGTTGAAAGCCGGCGAGGTGCAGGGCTACTTCCTGTCGACCTATTCGGGCCGCAAGCTCGGCATGCGCACCACCGGCCACGCCGGCGGCTCCCAGAACCTGACGTTGACGAGCCGGCTGACGAAGCCCGGCGACGATCTGCCCGCGATGCTGAAAAAGCTCGACCGTGGCCTGTTCGTGATCGAGCTGATGGGGCAGGGCGTGAACTACGTGACCGGCGACTATTCGCGCGGCGC
>JAZJZJ010000115.1:0-29537 GCA_040389925.1 Pseudomonadota bacterium | reverse complement strand
TCGACACCAAGCGCTGCGAGGGCTACCGCAACTTCTGCAACAAGCTCTGGAACGCAGCGAAGTTCGTGCTGATGAACTGCGAAGGGCAGGACTGCGGCTTGAAGGAGCACACCAAGGCCGAGTGCGCGCCGGGTGGGCCAGCCCACGGCTACCTGAAATTCAGCCCGGCCGACAAGTGGATCACGAGCGAGTTGCAGCGCGTCGAAGCGGCGGTCGAGCAAGGCTTCGCCGACTACCGCCTCGACAACGTCGCCAACGCGATCTACGCGTTCGTGTGGGACGAGTATTGCGACTGGTACATCGAGATCGCGAAGGTGCAGATTCAGACCGGTTCGGACGCCCAACAGCGCGCGACCCGCCGCACGCTGATCCGTGTGCTGGAAACGGTGTTGCGCCTGATGCACCCTGTCATGCCGTTCATCACCGCCGAGTTGTGGGACACGGTGGCCGCGGTCGCGGGCCGCAAGGCCGACGGCGCGAGCATCGTCACCGCGGCGTACCCGAAGGCGCAACTCGATCGGATCGATGTCGATGCCGACCGCTGGGTCGCAAAGCTCAAGACGGCGGTCGGCGCTGTGCGCGCGCTGCGCAGCGAGATGAACCTGACGGCGCGCGTGCCGCTTTGCGTCACCGGCGATGACGCATTCATTGCCGAGGCCGAGCCGGTTCTGAAAGCGCTCGCGAAGGTCTCGGAGGTCAAGCGGTTCGACATTGAAGCCGCATTCGCGGCGGCGACGCGCAGCGCGGCCGTTGCCGTCGCCGGCGAATCACGCTTTGCGCTGCATGTCGAGATCGACGTAGCGGCCGAGACCGCACGCCTGGGCAAGGAAATCGCGCGCCTCGAAGCCGAGATCGCCAAGGCCTCGGCCAAGCTCGGGAGCGAGAGCTTCGTCGCGCGCGCGCCGGCGGCCGTGGTCGCTCAGGAACGGCAGCGCGTTGCCGACTTCACGTCGACGTTGGCTCGGCTGCGAGATCAGCAGGCTCGCTTGGCGCCGTTGCCTTGAACGCGTAGGGCGCGCTCGCGGCCGCGCCCAGCATCTCGTCGATGCGCTTGGCCACGGCCCAGGCGCTGCGCAGACGCGACTCGCGCGTCGTGCTCGCAACCCGTGGCGTGATCTGCAGGTTCTCGATGCCGTGCAGTGGCCGGCCCTGATCGAGCGCGCCGGGCTCCAGGCTGTCCAGCCAAGCCGCAGCCACTCGCCCGCTGCCCAGTGCAGCGGCCAGCGAGGCCTCGTCGAACAGGCCCGAGTGCGCGATGCTGACGATCACCTGATCGGGCTTGCAGAACGGCAGGAAGCGCTCGCCCAGCAAGCCGTGGTAGCGGCTGAAATAGCTGAGCTGCACGCAGACCGCATCCGACTGCTCAAGCAGTTCGCGCAAGCCCAGCGGCTTGACGCGCCAGCGCTCGAACACGCTGTCGCTGGCGTGCAGCGCGGGGTCGTAGCCGACCATCTTGGTACCGAAGCCGGCGAGCATCTGCGCCATCGAGCGCGCCGCCGGTGCCATGCCAACCAGACCGACAGTGGCGGCACCGAGTTCGCGCCCGACCAGCATGCCGTCGGAGCCGACGACTGGCACGCGACGCAACAGCGAGAGCAGCGCGCCAATCATGAACTCGGCCTCGGCCTGCGCAGTGGCCGTCAGGCCGCGCACGACCTCGACCCGCGCACGCGCGCACGCGTCGAGGTCGATGTTCTCAGCACCGGCGCTGACCCGCCCGACCGCGCGCAGCACCGGCGCGAAGTGCAGCGCCTGGGCGTCGATCGTCACCGAAGGCGGCACGATCAGCGCCCTGACGTTGTACAGGGCCTGCCGAAACGCGCGCGGATCGCCGGCGAGCTCGGGCGCATACCGGAGCACATAGCGCGCCTCGAGCCACGCCATGACCTCGGCTTCGAGCGGTTCGATGATCAACAGATCCATGCGCTATTGGGCAACCGTGAGGTGTTGTCCGACGAAGCCGTCACAGGTGGCCATGCCAGAATGAAGCTCGACCGAAAGAACTTCTGAAGGGCATTGTAAGCAAATGTTAGTCACCAAGGCGATCTTTCCCGTGGCCGGTCTGGGCACGCGTTTCCTGCCTGCCACGAAGGCTCAGCCGAAGGAAATGCTGCCGGTCGTAGACAAGCCGCTGATTCAGTATGCGGTGGAGGAAGCCTATGCCGCAGGCGTCCGCGAGATGATTTTCGTGACGGGACGCCACAAGCGCCCCATCGAGGATCACTTTGACATGACTTTCGAGTTGGAGGTAGCCCTCGAACAGGCGGGTAAGCAAGAGTTACTGGACGTGGTGCGCAGCGTCAAACCCGACGACATGGAGTGCATCTACGTGCGCCAAGCCCAGGCGCTGGGCCTTGGCCACGCCGTGTTGTGCGGCCAGCGGCTGGTCGGCAACAACCCGTTCGCGGTGTTGCTGGCCGACGACCTGATGGTGGGCGACAAGCCGATCCTGAAGCAGATGGTCGAGCAGTACGAGGAGTGGCGCGTGTCGATCCTGGCGGTGCAGGAAGTACCGGCCGAGCAAACGCGCCGCTACGGCATCGTCGACGGCACGCCGATCAACGACCACTTGATGGACGTGAACCGCATCGTCGAGAAGCCGGCGCCTGAAGACGCGCCGTCGCGCCTGGGTGTGGCGGGCCGCTACATCCTGACGCCGGGCGTATTTCACGAAATCGCGAACCAGCAGCGCGGCGTCGGCGGCGAGATCCAGCTGACCGACGGCATCGCCGGCCTGCTGCGGCGCGAGAAAGTGTTCGCGTACCGCTACGAAGGCAAGCGCTACGATTGCGGCAGCAAGGAAGGCTTCCTGCAAGCCAACGTCGAACTCGCGCTCGCGCACCCGACGCTCGGGCCAGGCTTTCGCGCGTACCTCAAAGCCCTGGAGATCTGAACCCGTTGTGGCTAGCGCCTGCGCAGAAAGTGAATGAACTCGTCGTTCGAGCTTTCCTGCTCGACGAGTTCATTGCCGGTCTGGCGCGCGAAGGCCTGGAAGTCGCGGATCGAACCCGGGTCGGTCGCGACCACCTTCAGGACCTCGCCGCTGAGCATGTCGGCCAACGCCTTCTTGGCCTTCAGGATCGGCAGCGGGCAGTTCAGCCCGCGGGTGTCGAGTTCTCTTTGCGCGTTCATCCGGATTCCCTTGTTGATGCGCGATTCTAGGACGCCGGGCGCGCAGGCAAATCGACCCACTGCGGCGTGATGCCGCGGCCGGTGAGCCAATCGGCCGCCGCGTAGCCCGTGCCGGCACGCCAGCACTTGATGTCTTCGGGGCGATAGAGCCGGTACTCGGCGAGTTCGGGCGAGAGCCTGACCTCGCCGCGCGCGACCGCGTGATACGCGACGATCACCTGGTTCATGCGCTGGAAATCGTAGACGCCCACGAGCTTCAGCGAATCGACGTCGAGGTTGGTTTCTTCCTTCACCTCGCGCGCGATGCCTTCTTCGGGCGTTTCGCCGGCCTCCATGAAGCCGGTGATCAGCGCGAACATGCGGCCCGACCACGCGGCATTGCGCGCCAGCAGCACCAGGCCGTCACGATCGGCGCATTCGACGATCGCCGCGAGCACCGGCGTCGGGTTGTTCCAGTGGGTGAACGAGCAGGCCGCGCAGCGCATGCGCGCCTTCTCGCCGCCGTCTTCCAGCTGCGACAGCAGTTGCAGCGGCGTCGCGCAGTTCGGGCAAAAGTTGAATGCTTGCGTCATGTTGATTCGCGCTCCGCGCTCATGCGGGGAACACCCCGGTCGACAGATAGCGATCACCCCGATCGCAGACCACGAACACGATCGTCGCGTTCTCGACCTGCTTCGCGATCTGCAGCGCGACCCAGCACGCGCCTGCCGCCGAGATGCCGGCGAACAGGCCCTCCTCGGCCGCCATGCGGCGCGCCATGTCTTCGGCATCGGCCTGGCTGACGTAGACCATCTCGTCGATGAAGGTCGGGTCGTAGATCTTCGGCAGGTAGGCTTCGGGCCACTTGCGGATGCCAGGGATGCGCGAGCCCTCGGTCGGCTGCGCGCCGATCACGCGCACCACCTTGCTTTGCTCCTTCAGGAAGCGCGAGACGCCGGTGATCGTGCCGGTCGTGCCCATCGCGCTGACGAAGTGCGTGACGCGGCCCTTCGTGTCGCGCCAGATCTCGGGACCGGTCGTCTCGTAGTGGATGCGCGGGTTGTCGGCGTTCGCGAACTGGTCGAGCACGCGGCCCTTGCCGTCCTTCTGCATTTGCTCGGCGAGGTCGCGGGCGTATTCCATGCCGCCCGAGCGCGGCGTCAGGATCAGTTCGGCGCCGAAGGCCTTCATCGTCTGCGCGCGCTCGACGCTCAGGTCCTCCGGCATGATCAGCAGCATGCGGTAACCGCGGATCGCCGCGGCCATCGCGAGCGCGATGCCGGTGTTGCCCGATGTCGCCTCGATCAGCGTGTCGCCGGGTTGGATGTCGCCGCGCTCCTCGGCGCGCCGGATCATGCCGATCGCCGGCCGGTCTTTCACCGAGCCGGCCGGGTTGTTGCCTTCGAGCTTGCCGAGGATCACGTTGCCGCGCTGCTCGTTGTCGAGGCCCGGGATGCGCACGAGGCGCACCAGCGGCGTGTTGCCGATGACGTCTTCGACGGTGTTGTACTTCGGGGCGGCTTTGGATCGGGGCGTGGCGCTCATGAACTCTCCTCGCCGCGGATTCTCGCAGGCTGGGGATGAGCGTGCCGCGGCAAGGTCTCGCCGTGTGTTGGTGCCCCCGGTCGGACTCGAACCGACACTCCTTTCAGAACCGGATTTTGAGTCCGGCGCGTCTACCGATTCCGCCACAGGGGCCTGTGTCCTTGAGGGCGCGATTCTGCCACACGGTCAAGTTGAATTCGCGCGCCGCGACCCGCCCTTTAGACTCTGTACCTTTGCCGCCCAACCCCGGAAGTTCGCGCATGCCGTCGATGCCCCCTGTGACCCAAGCCCTGCTGCTGATCAACGTGGCGGCGTTCTGCCTCGACTACTTCCTCGGGCCATGGTTCACGCGCCTGCTGGCGCTGTGGCCGCTGGGCGCCGGCTTTCTGCCGTGGCAGGTCGTCAGCTACGGGTTCCTGCACGGCGGCTTCACGCACCTGTTCTTCAACATGCTCGGGCTGTGGATGTTCGGCTCCGACCTCGAACGCTTGTGGGGGCCGAAGCGCTTTCTGCAGTTCTATTTCGCCAGCGTGCTGACGGCCGGGTTGACACAGCTGCTGTTCGCGGCGCTGACCGGCGCGATCTACCCGACCGTCGGCGCCTCGGGCGGCTTGTTCGGGCTGCTGCTGGCCTTCGGGATGATGTTCCCGAACCGCATCATCATGCCGCTGTTCCCGCCGATCCCGATGAAGGCCAAGTACTTCGTCGCGATCTTCGGCGGGCTCGAACTGCTGTTCGGCGTGACCGGCACGATGCAGGGTGTGGCCCACTTCGCGCACCTGGGCGGCATGCTCGGCGGCTTTCTGATGATCCGCTACTGGCAGGGTCGTTCGCCGTTCGGCAAATGAATGAGGCACTCGGGGGCGAGTACGCCCCCGCCCGCCGGGCGGGGGCTCGGCCGCCTTGGGGGCGGCCCGGCGCCGGCCAAGCCCTCGTCTAGTACCCGCGAGACCGATCGACCCGTTGCGGCGGCGGCTCACCGCGCTCCAAGCAGCGCAACCCGGCGACGAACTGCGCCGCGATCGTCTGCGGCGACGACTGCGCCGCGATGTGCGGCGTGATCGTGATGCCGGGCACGGCCCACAGCGGGTCGTCGGCCGGCATCGGCTCGTGGCGCTGCACATCGAGCGCGGCGCCGGCGAGGTGGCCGCTGCGCACCGCGTCGATCAGTTCGGGCTCGACAACGTGCGCGCCGCGCGCGATGTTGATCAGGTAGCTGCCCTGGGGCATCGTCGCGAACGCGCGCGCACCGAGAATGCCGTCGGTCTCGGGCGTCAGCGGCAGCGCGCAGACGACGATGTCACTCGACGCGAGCAAGGCCTCGAGCGATGCGCCGGTGCGGCGGCTCCAGCCCGTCACCGCGAAGCCGACCGCGCCGAGCAGCCGCGCGACCGCCCCGCCCATCGTGCCCATGCCGAGCACCGCGACGCGGCTGCGCGCTGCGGCCATCGGCTGGCGCGTCCACGCGCGCTCGCGCTGCAGCGCTTCATACGCTTCGAGACCGCGCACGTGCCGCAGCGCCATCAACACGACGAACTGCGCGATGCCCTCGGCCTGCTCGGTGTCGACGATGCGCGACAGCGGCACCTGCGGCGCGAGCTCGGGCACGAGCAGTTTCTCGACGCCGGCCGCGACCGAGCAGACCCACTTCAGCTTCGGCAGCCGCTGTGCCACGCCGGCCGGGAAACGCCAGCCGAGCACCACGTCGATCTGCGCGAGCTCGGCGTCGCTGATGTCTCGCCGGTACTCGACGAGTTCCGCATCGGGGGCGATCGCGTGGATCGCCTTCGTGAAATAGCCGGCGGACATCGGGTCGGTCAGCAGCAGTGTCTTCATGTTCGGGGTGCTCAGGCGATCAGGCCTTCGGTGACGGTCGGGTAGCGAAGGCGAAGGCGCAACTCGCGCTTCAAGCGGGTGTTGATCAGTCGCCGCGATTCGCCCATGAAACTGAGCTGCATCGTCGAGAGTTCATCGCGCGCCTGTTCGGGCGTGATGCGGCGCGGGCGCGGCACGCCTTCGAGGTCGGCGGCGAGATCGAAATAGTCGGCCATCTTCAGCTCGGTGTCATCGCTCGCATGCACCACGCGCTGCGGCAACCCGCGGTGCAGCGCCGCGACGCAGGCGCGCGCGAGGTCGTCGGCATGGATGTGGTTCGTGAACACGTCGTGCGCGGCGTTGAGCACCGGCGCGCCGCGCGCGAGGCGCTCGCGCGGGTGGCCACCGGCGCGGTCGCCGGCGTAGATGCCCGGAATGCGCAGCACGCTCACGCGCGCACCGAACGCGCGGCCGTACCAGCGCAGCCGCTGTTCAGCATCGACGCGCCGCCGGCCGCGATCGGTTGCCGGATTCACCGCGCGCGTCTCGTCGAAACGCGCGCCGTCGCAATCGCCGTAGACGCCGCTGGTGCTGCCGTAGACGATGCGCCGCACCCGGCTCTTGCGCGCCAGCGCCTGCAGCAGGTGTGCGGTGCGCGGATCCGTCGCGCCGCTGGCCGGCGGCGGCGCGAGGTGCAGCAGCGCGTCGGCGAGGCCGGCGAGGCGCGCGAGCGTGGCCGGTGCATCGAGGTTGCCGACCAGCGGCAGCGCGCCCGCCGCACGCAGGTCGGCGCAGCGCGCCGCGCTCGACGTGAGTGCGATCAGCCGCCAGCGCCCGCGCCCGCGCAGCAGCCTGACCACGCGCAGGCCGATATCGCCGCAGCCGACGATCAGCAAGGTCGGCCGTTTGAAGCGCGTCGCGCGGTCCATCAAGAGGCGCTCATGGGGGATTGGGATGTGCAGGCAAAATCACCGGCTCAGTTTAATGAGAACGCGCACGCGCTCGCCCTCCATGTCTTTCACCGTCACCGTTCAACCCAGCGGCCGCACTTTCTCGGTCGACCGCGACGAAGCCATCCTCGCCGCCGCGATCCGCCAAGGCGTCGGCCTGCCCTATGGCTGCAAGGACGGCGCCTGCGGCTCGTGCAAGAGCCGGATGCTCGAAGGCCGCGTGATCCACGGCGCCCACCAGACCAAAGCGCTGAGCGCCGAGGAAGAGGCCGCCGGCTGGATCCTCACCTGCCAGGCCGCGCCGCAGACCGACGTGGTCGTCGAAGCGCGCACCGTGCCCGGCGCCGGCGAGTTCGCGATCCGCAAGATGCCGTCGCGCGTCACGTCGATCAGCAAGCCCGCACCCGATGTCGCGATCCTGCAAATGCAGCTGCCGGCCAACGACCGGTTGCAGTACCACGCCGGCCAGTACGTCGAGTTCATTCTGCGCGACGGCGCGCGCCGCAGCTACTCGATGGCGAACGCGCCGCACACACAAATCGACAAGCCCGGCATCGAGCTGCATGTGCGGCACCTGCCCGGCGGCAAGTTCACCGACCACGTGTTTGGCGCGATGAAAGAGAAAGACATCCTGCGCATGGAAGGCCCGTTCGGCAGCTTCTTCCTGCGCGAAGACAGCGACAAGCCGATGATCCTGCTCGCCTCGGGCACCGGCTTCGCACCGATCAAGGCGATCATCGAACACCTGCAGTTCAGGCATGGGCAGGACAAGGGCAACACGCGCCATGCGGTGCTGTACTGGGGCTGCCGCAGCAAGGCCGACCTGTACCTGCACGACTGGGCGCTGAACGCGGCGGCGACGCTGCCGAATCTCACCTACATCCCGGTGCTGTCGGAGCCGAAGCCCGAAGACGCGTGGACCGGCCGCACCGGCCTCGTTCACCAAGCCGTGATGCACGACCACCCGAACCTGATGAACCATCAGGTGTATGCCTGCGGCGCGCCGATCATGGTCGAGTCGGCGCAACGCGACTTCGTGATGAAGAGCGGGCTGCCGGACGACGAGTTCTACGCGGACTCGTTCACGTCCGAAGCCGACAAGCACGGCGCGTGAACAGCCAAGCCGATGCAAACGTGTACGGCAGCATCGCCATCGCGCTGCATTGGCTGCTCGCGCTGGCGATCGTCGGCTCGTTCAGCGTCGGGCTCTACATGCACGACCTGCCGTTTTCGCCACAGCGGCTGAAGCTCTTCAACTGGCACAAATGGGCCGGCATCACGATCCTCGCGCTGTCGGCGGCGCGGCTGCTGTGGCGGCTCGCGCATCGGCCACCGGCGCTGCCGGCGGCGGTCCTCGCCACGATGCCGGCGTGGCAGCGCCGCGCGCACCACGCAACGCACGCGCTGCTGTACCTGCTTTTTTTCGCGGTGCCACTGTCGGGCTGGGCCTACAGCTCGGCCGCAGGGTTCCCTATCGTCTGGTTCGGCGTGCTGCCGCTGCCCGACTGGGTGCCGGTGAACAAGGAACTCGCCGACGCGGTGTTGAAGCCGCTGCACCAGACCTTCGCGTTCGCGCTCGCCGCGCTCGTCGTGCTGCATGTGGCGGCGACGCTCAAACACCAGTTCGTCGACCGCGACGGCCTGTTCTGGCGCATGTGGCCGCGCAGGGCCGAACGATGAAGACGCTGCTGTTCGCGCTGGTTCTGTTCGCCGGCCTCGTCCACGCGCAACCCGTGGCGACGCTCGTGCCGGCGCAGAGCGAGATCGTGTTCACGAGCACGCAGATGGGCGCGCCGGTCGAGGGCCGCTTCACGCGCTTCGATGCGCAGATCGCGCTCGACCCGAGGCAGCCCGCGAGCGGCAGCGTCTCGTTCACGATCGACACGGCCAGCGCGACGCTCGGCATCGCCGAGACCGACGCCGAACTCGGCGAGCCCAACTGGTTCGACACCGCGAAGTTCGCGCAGGCGACGTTCAGGTCGAGCCGCGTCACGGGCCTCGGCGGCGGCCGGTTCGAGGTCGCCGGCACGCTCTCGATCAAGGGCAGCGCGCAGGCCGTGGTCGTGCCGGTCACGGTCGTGCAAACCGGTGCCACGTCGATCGCCACCGGCAGCTTCACGATCAAGCGCCTCGCCTGGCGGATCGGCGAAGCCGAATGGGCCGACACCGCGCTGGTCGCGAACGACGTGAGCGTGCGTTTCAAACTCACGCTGACCGGCCTGCCCCCGCTCTGACATCCCACCCCGAACGACCGACGCCATGAACAAACTCATCGCCCCGCTGCTGCTCACCCTGGCCGCCGCGCTCTCCCCCTTCGGTGCCGCCGCCCAAACGACGAAGCCGATCCGGTTGATCGTGCCCTACCCGCCCGGCGGCCCGCTCGACATCGTCGCGCGCGCACTGGCCGAGAAGGTGCAGCCGGTGCTCGGCACCGTGATCGTCGACAACCGGCCCGGCGCGGGCGGCAACCTCGGCGCCGACATCGCCGCGAAGGCCGCGCCCGACGGCACGACGCTGGTGATCGGCGCGGTCGCGACGCACGCGATCAACCCGTGGCTGTTCAAGCGCATCCCGTACGACCCGATCCGCGACTTCACGCCGATCACCGGCGTCGCGCAGGTGCCGAACGTGCTGGTCATGAACACGCAGAGCGCCGACACGCTCGGCATCCGCACGGTCGCCGACCTGATCGGCTATGCGAAGAAGAACCCGGGCAAGCTGAACTACGGCTCGGGCGGCAACGGCAGCGCCGGCCACCTCGCCGGCGAAATGTTCAAGTCGCAGGCCGGCGTGTTCATGGTCCACATCCCGTACGCGGGCGGCAACCCGGCGCAACTGGCGCTTTTGTCAGGTCAGGTCGACCTGACCTTCGACAACCTCTCGTCGGCCTCGGCCAACATCAAGTCGGGCAAGCTGCGCGCGATCGCGGTGACGACGCGCACGCGCGCCTCGGCGATGCCCGAGGTGCCGACGATCGCCGAGGGCGGCAAGGCGCTCGGCCTGGGCCAGCTCAACATCAACACCTGGTTCGGCCTGTTCGGCCCCGCCAAGCTGCCGGCCGACCTGACTGCGCGGCTGAACAAGGCCTTCGTCGACGCGCTGAACTCACCCGAACTGCAGGCGCGCCTGACCGGGCTGATGGCCGAGAACGCGGCCTCGACGCCCGAGCAGTTCGCCGCATTCGTCAAAGCCGAGCTCGCCAAGTACGAGCGCGTCGTGAAGGCGAGCGGGGCGACGGTCGAGTAGACGTCTCTGGTTACGCGAACAAGCCCGGCGCCGCATCCGGCCCGAGTTCGTCGTCCTTGTAGAAACACGCCGGGCAGATCGCGCGGTAGCGGTCGTTGCCGCCGATGACCACCTGCTCGCCTTCGCGCACGCGCTGGCCGCGCGCATCGATGCGCAGGTTCAAGGTGGCCTTGCGGCCGCAGGCACAGACCGACTTCATCTCCTCGATGTCGTCGGCCAAGGTCAGCAGCGCGGCCGCGCCGGCGAAGGCCTCGGCGCGAAAGTCGCTGCGCAGCCCGTAGCAGACCACCGGCACGGCGTCGACATGCGCCAGCCGATGCAGCTGGCGCACCTGCGCGAGCGTGAGGAACTGCGCCTCGTCGATCAGCAGGCAGGCGATGCCGTCACCGAGGTGGGCGCGCGCGAATTCGGTCTCGGGGCCGAAAGTCTCGGCGTCGCGCGTGAGGCCCAAGCGCGAGGCGATCACGCCCTTGCCGGCGCGGTCGTCGAGCGCGGCCGTGAACAGGCGCACGCGCATGCCGCGCTCTTCGTAGTTGTGCGCGGCCTGCAACAGCGCGGTGGATTTGCCGGCGTTCATGGCCGCGTAGCGGAAGTGCAGTTTGGCCATGGGTCGGTGATCGCGGGCCGTGCAGGCTCACCGCGTCGCGAGGTACTCCGAGAAGATGCCGAGCGCGACCTCGCGGTGCACCTCGCGCAAGCCGGCGCCTTCGAGCGTGCGCAGCACCGCTTCGGGCGCGGCGCAGGCCTCGATCGTGTCCCAGTAGTAGCGCCACAGCATCGGCGTGGCCGGCTGGCGCGCGACCAGCCGCGCCAGCAGCGGCACCGCACCGCGCATGTAGGCCTTCAGCAGCCCGTTGGCAAACGCGCCGCGCGGCTTCGAGATTTCGAGCACGAGCAGTCGGCCGCCCGGGCGCAGCACGCGGTGGAACTCGCGGAACGCGGCCTCCAGGTCGGTGATGTGGCGCAGCGCGTAGCCCATCACCAGAAAGTCGACGCTCGCGTCCGCCACCGGCAGGCGCTCGGCCGTGCCCTCAACGCAGCGCACGCCGGCCGGCAACCTGGCCTGCGCCATCATGCCGGGGCTCGGGTCGACACCGATCAGGCGCTGCGGCTCGTTGGTGATGCGCAAGATCTCTTGCGCAACCAGGCCGGTGCCCATGCCGACATCGAGCACGTCGGCACCCGGCTTCAGCCCGGCACGCTGCAGCGCGTCGTGGCGGTACCACGAGCCGGTGCCGAAGCCGAGCAGCTTCTCGAGCCGGTTGTAGTCGGGTGCGGTGCTGTCGAAGGTGTCGCGCAGAAACTGCGCGCGCGCCGGCGCGTCGGCGTAGTAGTCGGGCAGCGGCGTGTGCGGCAGGTGGACCAGGTCGGGCGCGCCCGGGGGGCGTTGAACGGGGGCGGCTGAAGTCTGCGGCATGCGGGGGGTCTCGTTGTGCGGCTGGGTGTTTCTCTGCCGGACGGCGTAAAGCTCGCACACCGGGGCGGCCGGCATCGTACCGCGCCGGCAGCGCGCGAACGCTTTGGTAAACTCGCGTCGTCCAGAACGGCCGTTCCGGTCTTCATGATTCTTTCCGACGATGCCGACCCGGCCCGCGTCGCCAGCAGCCCGCGAACCCCACGGACCCAAAGCACGCATGACCACCGTCCAAACCGATTTGCAGCGCGAAGTGGCCGCACTGATGGTTGAAGCCCTCAACCTCGACGTCGCGCCCGAGAGCATCGCGCCCGACGCCCCGTTGTACGGCGAGGGCTTGGGGCTCGATTCGATCGACATCCTCGAAGTGGCACTCGTCGTCTCGCAGCGCTACGGCTTCCAATTGCGCTCGGACGACGAAGACAACGTGCGCATCTTCACCTCGCTGGCGAGCCTGACCGAGCACATCGCCGCGAACCGCGTCAGTTGAGGTTGCAACCCGAGAGGCACGACATGCCTGCCCGTTTGGGTTTCCGCATCGTCGCGATCGCGCTGGCGAGCGTCGCCTGGATCCTCGGCGCTCACTGGCTGATGACGCAGGCGCACGCGTCGCCGTGGAACGCGGTCGGCGTGCTCGCGCCGATGCTCGCGGTGGTCGCGATCGGCGCCTGGCGTGGTGGCCAGCACGCGGTGGGCGCGCTCGCCACGCTCGCGATCGCCGGGCTGTGCGCGCAGGCGCTGTTCGGCGTGCAGGTGCCGGCGCCGCTGCTGTATCTGGCGCAGCACGCCGGCATCCACGGCTTCCTCGCGTTCGTGTTCGGCGCCACGCTGCGGGCCGGCCACACGCCGCTGATCACGACGCTGGCGCGGCGCGTCCACCGCAAGGTCACACCCGCGATGGATGCCTACACGCGCAAGTGCACGATCGCGTGGGTCGCCTACTTCGCCGGCATGGCGAGCGTGTCGGTCGCGCTCTACGCTTTCGCGCCGTTCGACATGTGGGCGCTGTTCGCGAATCTGCTGACGCCGGTGACGCTGGCCGCGATGTTCGTCGGCGAGTACCTGCTGCGCTACCGGCTGCACCCCGAGTTCGAGCGCGCGAGCTTCGCCGACGCGATCCGCTCGTACCGGCACCACACCACGAAGTGACGGGCATGCAGCCGCTGCTCCTGGCCGACGACCTCGATGCGCCGCTCGCTTGGCGCGACGGCGCGCCGGTCTCGCGCCGCCAGTACCTCGCCGACGTGCACGCGCTCGCGTCTCGGCTGCCGGCTGCCGGGCCGATGCTCAACTTCACTGCCGACCGTTACCGTTTCGCGGTCGGCCTCGGCGCGGCGATGCTGCGCGGCCAGGGCAGCCTGATGCCGCCGAACCACACGCCCGACACGGTCGAGCGGCTGCGCACGCTGTTCCCGTCGACCTGGGCGCTCGCCGATGCCGACGCGCCGGCGCTGCCGTTGCCGACCATCCACCACGCCGAAGCGCACGCGGCTGTCAGCGCGTTGCCGGCCGTGCCCGAGTTCGACGCCACCGCACTCGCCGCGCAGGTGCTGACCTCGGGCTCGACCGGCGCGCCGGTGCCGCATGCCAAGCACTGGGGCCTGCTGGTGCGCAATACGCGGGCCGGCGCACAGCGTCTGGCGCAGCAGATGGGCCGGCGCGACCTGATCGGCGTGACCCTGGTCGCGACCGTGCCGGCGCAGCACATGTACGGCTTCGAGTCGACCGTGCTGATCGCGCTGCTCGGCGGCGCGGCGTTCGACACCGGGCGGCCGTTCTACCCCGCCGACATCGCCGCGGCGCTGATGCGCGCGCCGCGCCCGCGCATGCTGGTGACGACGCCGTTCCACCTGAAGATGCTGCTCGACTCCGGCGTGGCGCTGCCGGCGATCGATCTGACGGTGTGCGCGACCGCGCCGCTCGCGCCGCAGCTCGCGGCGCGCGCCGAAGCGGCGCTGGCTGCGCCGCTGATGGAGATTTACGGCTGCACCGAAGCCGGCCAGGTCGCATCGCGTCGCAGCACCGACGGGCCGGAGTGGCACACCTACGACGGCCTGCGGCTCAGCGGCGATGGCGACGCGGTCATCGTGCAAGGCGGCCACGTGCCCGAGCCGACGCGGCTGGCCGATGTGCTCGACGTGATCGACGCACGCAGCTTCCGCCTGCTCGGCCGCTCGAACGACCTGATCAACATCGCCGGCAAGCGCAGCTCGCTCGGCCACCTGAACTTCCACCTGAACTCGATCGCCGGCGTGCACGACGGCGCGTTCTGGCTGCCGCCCGATCGTGACGACAACGACGGCGGTGCCGGTGTCGTGCGGCCGATCGCGTTCGTGGTCGCCCCCGAGCTCGCTGCCGCGGGTGAATTGCACGAGACCGTGCTCGGCGCGCTGCGCCAGCGCGTCGACGCCGCGTTCCTGCCGCGCCGCATCGTCGCGGTGCCGGCGCTGCCGCGCGAACCGACGACCGGCAAGTTGCCGGCGCTGCCTTTTGCGGCCTGGGCCGAGCGCGCGCTCGCCGCCGCGAAGTCCTGAATCATGCACACGGTTCAGTGGCAGGTCGCGCCCGACCATCCAGCATTCGCCGGGCACTTCCCGGGTCAGCCGCTGCTGCCCGGCGTGGCGCTGCTGGCCGAGGTGCTCGAAGCGGTGCTCGATGAGCCCGCGCTCGCCACGCTCGTCGGCGCAACGCCGCGCATCGGCGCGGCGAAGTTTCTCGCGCCGGTGCGGCCGGGCGCGCAACTCACGATCACGCTCGAACCGACCCCCCGCGGCGTGCGCTTCGAGGTGCGCGAAGGCGAGCGCGTCGCGGCATCGGGCCAGTTCGAGGCCGCATCGTGAGCACCCCGGCCGACCGCGCAACCGGCGGCTGGACCGCAGACAAGGAGCGCAGCAACCTCTGGACGCTGCGCCTGATGCGCTGGATCGCCGTCACCGCGGGCCGACCGGTCGCGCGCCTCGTGCTGCACCCGATCACGCTGTACTTCCTGCTCGTCAACGGCCGTGCGCGGCGCGCGTCGCTGAACTACCTGGTGCGCGTGCTCGGCCGGCCGACGCGCTGGGCCGACGCCTACCGCCACATCCACCGCTTCGCGTCGACGATCCTCGACCGCGTCTACTTCCTGCAGGAGCGCCTCGACCAGTTCGAGGTCACCGACCACGGCGGCGCGGCGCTGCACGCGCAACTGGCGCAGGGCGAAGGCGTGATGCTGGTCGGCGCGCACATCGGCAGCTTCGAGGCACTGCGCGCGAGCGCGCACGGCCGCGGCGTGCCGATCGCGATGCTGATGTACGAAGAGAACGCGCGGCTGATCAACGCGACGCTCGCCGCAGTGGCGCCGAACGTGCACTTGCATACGATCGCGCTCGGCAAGCCCGGCGCGATGCTGCAGCTGCGCCGCTGGCTCGACGACGGCGGCTTGGCCGGCCTGCTCGCCGACCGGACGCTGCCCGGCCATTCCCGTCGCTCGCGCACCTTGTGGCTCGATTTTCTCGGTCAGCCGGCGCGCTTTTCCGACGGCCCGTTCCGGCTCGCCGCGCTGCTGCGCCGCCGCGTCGTGTTCATGGCCGGGCTGTACCACGGTGGCAAGCGCTACGAGCTGCGCTTCGTCGAGCTCGCCGACTTTCGCGCGTCGGCCGACACCGCCGGACTCGACCTCGACACCCGCGTGCAAGACGCGATGCAGCGCTACGTGTCCCTGCTCGAAACCCTGTGCCGCGAATCGCCGTACAACTGGTTCAACTTCTTCGACTTCTGGGCCACCGATGCCGCCGACCGACCTGCTCCGCGTTGACCGCCGCCGTGCCGCGCTCGCGCTGCTCGCGGCCCTCGTGTTGCCCACGCTGCCTGCCCACGCGCAGGCGACGTTCGGCATCGTCGAGCTGATGCGCACGCTCGCGCAGGTCAAGTCCGGCGAAGCCACGTTCACCGAGACCCGCAGCGTCGCGATGCTCGACCGCACGCTGCAATCGAGCGGGCGCCTGAGCTTCGAGGCGCCCGACAGCTTCGTGCGCGAGACGCTGAAGCCGCGGCGCGAGAAGATCGCCGTCGTCGGCAACAACGTGACGATGAGCATCGGCAACGGCACGGGAACACGCAGCCGCACCGTGCCGCTCGATTCGGTGCCCGAGGCCGCGGTGATCATGGAGGCGATCCGCGGCACGCTCACCGGCAACCGCGACGCGATCGAGCGCCACTTCACGCCGACCGTCGCCGGCACGCCGCAGCGCTGGACGCTCGAACTCACCCCGCGCGAACCGCGCCTGCGCGAACTCGTGATCGCGGTGCGACTGGCCGGCGACAAGGGGCTGGTGCGCGAGGTCACGGTCGCGATGGCCGATGGCGACAAGTCGGTGATGACGATCGAGCCGGTCGTGTCGACACCCGCGGCCACGCCCTCGTCGACCGCCAAGTCGGCGAGCGCGCCGGGCTGACGCGCGCGATGGCCCGCTCGCTCACACCCATCGCCGCGTTCGCCCGGCGCCACGCGCTCGCGCTGTGGTTCCTGTGCATCGCGCTGGCCACGGTCGTGACCGTGCGCACGAACTACGTCGCCGACCTGTCGGCGTTTCTGCCGTCGACGCCGAGCGCCGAGCAGGCGGTGCTGCTCGACCAGTTGAAGAGCGGCGTGGCCGCGCGCCTGGTGCTGATGGGCATCGAGGGCGGCACGGCCGAGCAGCGCAGCAACGCGTCCTTGCAGTTCGGCCAGCTGCTGCGCAAGAGCGGCGAATTCGACGCGGTGCACAACGGCGACAACTCCGGCTTCGAGGCCACGGCCAAGTTTCTGTTCGAGCACCGCTACCTGCTCAGCCCGGCGGTCGATGCGCAGCGCTTCACCGCCTCCGGCCTGCGCGACGGCATCGACGAGGCGACCTCGCTGCTCGGCACGCCGGCCGGTGTGGCGATCAAGTCGGTGATCCTGCGCGATCCGACCGGCGAGACGATCCGCATGGCCGAAAGCATGCTGCCGTCGCAAGCGCCGCGCAGCGACGGCCGCGTCTGGATCTCGCGCAGCGCGGCGCGCGCGGTGCTGATTGCGACGACGCATGCCGACGGCGCCGACCTCGACGCGCAGGAACGCACGCTGCGATTCATCGACACGCGCTTCGCGCCGTTCAAGGCGCAGGGGCTGACGCTGATCGTCTCGGGTTCGGGCACGTTCGCGGTCGCGTCGCGCACGCAGATCAAGTCCGAGGTCGAGCGGCTCGCGATCGCGGGTGGCGTCGCGATCGTCGGGTTGATGCTGCTGGCCTTCGGCGGCTCGCTGCGCACGCTCGTCACGGCCATGCTGCCGGTCGCCTCGGGCGTGCTCGTGGGCATCGCTGCGGTCAGCCTGATTTTCGGCAACGTGCACGGCATCACGCTCGGCTTCGGCACCACGCTGATCGGCGAGGCGGTCGACTACGCGATTTACTACCTGATCCAGGCCCGGCCTGCCGCGCTTGTCACACCAAGTGCAGCGACGGGCTCGGGCGCGCGGCGCTGGATCGCAGACAACTGGCCGACCGTGCGGCTCGGTTTGCTGACCTCGGTCTGCGGCTTCGCGGCGCTGCTGTTCTCGGGCTTTCCGGGCCTGGCGCAACTCGGCGTGTTCTCGATCGCCGGCCTGAGCGCGGCGGCGTTGACGACGCGCTGGGTGCTCACGCGCACCTCGCCCAACGGCGCGCCCGGCATGGGCCTGCGCCGTCACCTCGGCCACTTCGTCGGTTGGGGCACGCGCGTGTTACCGAACCTGCGGGGGCCGCTCGCCGCCATCGCACTGCTGGCCGCGCTCACGCTCGCGTGGCTGCCTTCCGCGTGGCGTGGCGATCTGGCGTCGCTGAGCCCGGTCGGCGCGGTCAGGATGAAGGTCGACGCCGACCTGCGCGCCGACCTCGGCGCGACCGACGCCGGCACGCTGGTCGCCGTTTCTGCCGCCGACGAAGCCGGCGTGCTCGCCGCCGCCGAAGCCGCCGGCGCGCGGCTCGACCGGCTCGTCGAGGCCGGCGCGATCGGCGGCTACGAATCGCCGGCGCGCATGCTGCCGAGCCCGGCGACGCAGCAGGCGCGGCAAGCCGCGCTGCCCGATGCGGCGACGCTGAGCGCGCGTCTGCGCGAGGCCACCGTCGACGGTCCGCTGCCGGCCGCGCGCCTCGGCGAATTCATCACCAATGTACAGGCGGCACGCCAGCAGACGCTGCTGACGCGCGAATCGTTGAAAGGCACGCCGCTGTACGCCGCGCTCGATGCGTTGCTGGTGCCGGGCCATGACGGTCGACCTTGGCGCGCGCTGCTGAGCCTGCAGGCCGGCCCGAAGGCAATCGACCCGGTTCAGTTGCGCGCCGCGCTCGCCGACCTGCCCGGCGTGCAGGTCGTCAACATCGGCGCCGAGCTCGGCACGCTGTACGCGCGCTACCTGCACGAGGCGGGCTTGCAGGCGCTGCTCGGCGCGTTCGCGGTGTGCGTGCTGCTCGCGCTGCACCTGCGCTCGTTCGCGCGCCTGTGGCGCATCGCGCAGCCGGTCGCGGCGGCGGTGCTGATCGTGCTCGCGGTGTTCAGCGTGAGCGGCACGGCGCTCGGCATCCTGCACCTCGTCGGGCTGCTGCTGACGGTCGCGATCGGCTCGAACTACGCGTTGTTCTTCGACCAGATTCGGGCCCAGCAAGACGCGGCGCCGGCCGGCGCGCCGCTCAGAAGCAATGACAAGGCGCTCGCGCTGGACAACGACACGCTCGCCTCACTGGCGCTGGCGAACCTGACCGCGGTGATTTCGTTCCTGCTGCTCGCGTTCTCGAGCATCCCGGCGCTGTTCGCGATCGGCCAGGTCGTGGCGCCGGGCATCCTGCTCAGCCTGGTGTTGTCGGCCGCCTTCATCCCGGCACGGCAGCGTTGATCGACGTGCAAAAATCGCGCCCCATGCACGCTTCACCTCCTCCGGCCCTGCCGCTTGCGCCCCCGCGCTGGCGCCTGCCGCCGCTGCTGAAAGCCAGCTTGGCCGCGCACGCGGGCGCCGGCGCGCTGGTGATCGCGCAGCCGGCGCTGTGGCCGTGGGCGCTCGGCGCGATCGCGCTCGATCACGCACTCGTCACCGCCACCGGCCTGTGGCCGCGCTCGACCTGGCTCGGCGCGAACCTGCTGCGCTTGCCGCCGGCCGCGGTCGCGCGCCGCGAGATCGCATTGACGATCGACGACGGCCCCGACCCTTCGATCACGCCCGCGGTGCTCGACCTGCTCGACGCGCACCACACGCGCGCCACCTTCTTCTGCATCGCGCGCCACGCCGAACAGCACGCCACGCTCTGCCGCGAGATCGTGCGGCGCGGCCACAGCGTGCAGAACCACAGCTTCGATCACGCCCACACCTTCTCGCTGCTCGGCCCGCGCGCGATTCGCCGCGAGCTGGTGCGCGCGCAAGACACGCTTGCACAGATCACCGGCCAGCGCCCGCGCTACTTTCGCGCGCCGGCCGGGCTGCGCAATCTGTTTCTCGCGCCGGTGCTGCACGAGCTCGACCTGCAGCTCGTCGCCTGGACGCGGCGCGGCTTCGACACCGTGCGCCGCGACCCCGCCGACGTGCTCGCGCGCCTGACCCGCGAGCTCGCCGCGGGCGACATTCTGCTGCTGCACGACCACCACACTGCGCGCGCCGCGAACGGCCGCCCGGTCACGCTCGAGGTGCTGCCGGCGCTGCTGCAGCGCTTCGAGCGCGACGGCCTGCACGCGGTCACGCTGCCCGGGGCGCTCGCATGACGCCCGCGCACACGGCCGCCTGGGTCGCGCTGATCGCCGCGGCCAGCCTGCCCTACCGCAGCGTCGGCCGCTTCGCCTGGCATTTCGCACGCGGCAAGCTCGGCATCGACCCGGTGTTTCGTCACATGCTGCGCACCGGCCTGATCCCGCCGCGGGCCCGCGTGCTCGACATCGGCTGCGGCCAGGGCCTGCTGGCGAGCCTGCTGCAGCGCTGCGCAGAGTTCGAGCGCAGCGGGCGCTGGCCGAGCGGCTGGGCGCCGGCGCCGGCACCCGCGCAGGTCACCGGCATCGAGCTGATGCCGCGCGATGTGAGCCGCGCCCAGGCCGCGCTCGGCGAGAGCGCCGTGTTCATCTGCGGCGACATGCGGCACACGCCTTTCCCCGAGGTCGACGCGGTCGTGATTCTCGACGTGCTGCACTACATCACGATCCCCGAGCAGGACGAGGTGCTGGCACGGGTGCGGCGTGCGCTGCCGGCTGGCGGCACGCTGCTGCTGCGCATCGGCGATGCGGCGGCGACGCGCGGTTTCGTGATCAGCCAATGGGTCGACCGCGTCGTCACCTTCGTGCGCGGCCACCGCGTCGTGCCGCAGTTCTGCCGCACGCTGGGCGACTGGAAGGTGCAGCTCGAATCGCTCGGCTTCGCCGTGCGCAGCCAGCCAATGAGCGAGGGCACGCCGTTCGCGAACGTGCTGCTGATCGCGCGCGTGAAGGACGCGGTTTGAAGCCACTGGCCATCACTGCCGCGACCTTGACGACCGCGCTCGGCGCCGGCAACGCCGCAACCGTCGACGCGCTGCAGGCTCAGCGCACCGGTCTCGCGCCGGTGCGCTTCATGGGCCTGCCGCTGCCGACCTGGACCGGCGAGGTCGACGGTGTCGACGCGGTCGCGATTCCCTCTGACCTTCGCTCCTTCGACTGCCGCAACAACCGCCTCGCCTGGCTGGGCCTGCAGCAAGACGGCTTCATCGACGCCGTCGCCGCCGCGCGCACGCGCTGGGGCGCGCGCCGCGTCGGCGTGTTCCTCGGCACCAGCACCTCGGGCCTGCTGCAGACCGAACTCGCCTACCGCCGCCGCGGGGCCGATGGCGCGCTGCCGGCCGACTTCCACTACGGCCCGACGCAGAACACCTTCTCGGTCGCCGATTTCGTCGTGCGCGCGTTGCGGCTCGGCGGCCCGGCCTGGGTCGTCTCGACCGCCTGCTCGTCGAGCGCGAAGGTGTTCGGCAACGCCGCACGGCTGATCGAGGCAGGGCTGATCGACGCGGCCGTGGTCGGCGGCGTCGACAGCCTGTGCCTGACGACGCTGTACGGCTTCAACTCGCTGGAGTTGCTGTCGAGCGAGATCTGCCGGCCGTGGGACGCGGCGCGCAACGGCCTGTCGATCGGCGAGGCCGCGGCCTTCGCACTCCTGGAGCGCGAACCCTCGGCGCCGCCGCAGGGCTGGCTGCTCGGTGTCGGCGAGAGCAACGACGGCTACCACATGAGCACGCCGCACCCTGAAGGCCTGGGCGCGATCGCGGCAATGCGCGCGGCGCTCGCCGACGCGGGGCTGCAGCCCGCCGACATCGACTACATCAACCTGCACGGCACCGCGACGCCGAGCAACGACGCGGCCGAAGACGCCGCGGTCGGCAGCGTGTTCGACACCGCCACGCCCTGCAGTTCGACCAAGGGCGCGACCGGCCACACGCTGGGCGCGGCCGGCGGCGTCGAGGCTGCCATCGCGTTGCTCGCGATGCGCCACGGGCTGATGCCGGCGGGCTTGAACGTGTCGCAGCGCGACCCGGCGCTGCGCATGCACTACCTGCTCGAGAACCGGCATGCGCCGGTGCGCCGCGTGCTGTCGAATTCGTTCGGCTTCGGCGGCTCGAACGCGAGCCTGGTGCTGGGAGCGGCGGAATGAGCGGATTGCGCATCTGGGTGCAAGGCGTCGGTCTGCTCGGGCCGGGGCTGAGCTCGTGGGCCGCATCGCTCGATGTGCTGCGCGGCGCCCAAGCGCTCGCCAGCGCGCCGACCGTCCTGCCCGTGCCCGCGCGCCTGCCGCCGGCCGAGCGCCGGCGCGCCGGCGCGGCCGTGAAGCTCGCGCTCGCGGTGGCCGACGAAGCGGTCGCGCAAGCCCGGCTCGACCCGGCGCTGCTCGCGACCGTCTTCACATCGAGCAGCGGCGAAGGCGCGAACTGCCACGCGCTGTGCGAGACGCTGGCCACACCAGCGCCGATGGTCTCGCCGACGCGCTTCACGAACTCGGTCCACAACGCCGCGGCGGGCTGCTGGCACATCGCGGTCGGCAGCCGGGCCTCGTCGACCAGCCTGTGCGCGTTCGACGGCAGCTTCGGCGCCGGCCTGATCGAGGCCGCGACCAGCGTCGCGTTGAGCGGCGCACCGATGTTGCTGGTCGCGAGCGATTCGCCGTATCCCGAGCCGCTAGCCCGCACCCGACCCTTGCCCGATCATTTCGGCCTCGCGCTGCTGCTGACACCGACCGAAACCGCGCAGTCGATCGCCGGGTTGTCGATCGAACTCGTCGGTACCGACCGGTCCGCGAGCACCTGCGACGACGCTGCGCTCGAAGGGCTGCGGCGCGTCGTGCCGGCGGCAGCGGCGCTGCCCTTGCTGGTCGCGCTCGCGCGCGGCGGTGCGCCGGGCACCGTCGTGCTCGACTACCTCGACGCGACGCGCCTGCGGGTCGAACTCGGATGAGCGCGCCGGTGCCGCTGCTGGCCCGCGACGGCATCGCGGCGCTGATCCCGCACAGCGGCACGATGTGCCTGCTCGCGCGGCTCGACGCGTGGAGCCTGCAGCACGTCGCCTGCGCCGCGACGAATCACCGCGATGCCGACCACCCGCTGCGCACGCGCCGCGGCCTGCTCGCGCCGGCCGCGATCGAGTACGCGGCGCAGGCGATGGCGCTGCACGGCGCGCTGATCGGCCAGGCGGCCGGCACGCCGGCCTCGCCGGGCTACCTCGCAAGTGCGCGCGGCGTGCAATTGCATGTGCTGCGGCTCGATGATCTGCCTGCCGCTGCGCAAGACGAGTTGCGCATCGAAGCGACACGCCAGGCCGGCGATGCACGCCAGATCCTGTACGCCTTCACCGTCCACCACGCCGACCGCCTGCTGGCCGAAGGGCGCGCCGCGGTCGTGCTGAACACACCGCTCGCTGCATGACCGACAAGACACTCCGACGCGCCCTCGTCACCGGCGCCAGCGGCGGCCTCGGCCGCGCGATTGCACTGCGCCTCGCGCGCGACGGCCTGCACGTGATCGTGCACGCGAACCGCCGGCTCGACGCCGCCATCGCGCTCGCGGCCGAGATCACCGCGGCCGGCGGCAGCGCCGAGCCGGTTGCGTTCGACGTGACCGATCGCGCCGCCACGCACGCGGCGTGCGCAAAGCTGCTCGAAGCCGGTCCGATCCAGGTGATCGTCAACAACGCCGGCACGCACGACGACGCGGCGTTCCCGGCGCTGCGCGAATCGCAATGGGTCGAGGTGATGGCGGTCTCGGTCGACGGCTTCTTCAACGTCACGCAGCCGCTGACGCTGCCGATGCTCCGCACGCGCTGGGGCCGCGTGATCAACATCTCGTCGGTCGCGTCGCTCACGGGCAACCGCGGCCAGGTGAACTACGCCGCTGCGAAGGGCGCGCTGAACAGCGCGACCAAAGCGCTCTCGCTCGAACTCGCGAGCCGCGGCATCACGGTCAACGCGGTCGCGCCCGGCATCATCGAATCGGGCATGGCCGAAGGCACGTTCGACAAGGCTGCGATCGAGCGCCTGGTGCCGGCCAAGCGCGCCGGCCGCGCCGAAGAGGTGGCCGCGCTGGTCGCGTTTCTCGCGTCGGATGACGCGGGCTACATCAGCGGCCAGGTGATTTCGATCAACGGCGGCATGGCCTGATCAAAGCCGCTGGAACGGCGGCCTGTGCGTCGCGCGTCGCCACGCCAGCAGCGGCAGCCGCAGCGCGAACTCGAGCATCAGGCGGAGGTGCATCCAGGTCAGCAGCAGGTTGTCGCGCCCGTACTGAAAGTGCGAGACGCCACCCTCCGCGGCCGTCAGGTACCTGACCGGTGCCGCGAGGTTGAGCGGCTTGACGCCGCGCCAGGCCAGACGCACGACGGCTTCGGTGTCGAAATCGAAGCGCCGCATCCAGGGTTGGCGGCGCATCACCGCGATCAGGTCAGGGATCGGGTAGACGCGAAAGCCGTACAGCGAATCGTCGATGCCGGCGCCGAGGGTTTCGAGGTTGGTCCACCAGTTCGAGACGCGCCGGCCGCGCACGCGCAGCAGCGGCGCCGACGCATCGAACACCGGCCGGCCGAGCACCATCGTCTCGGGGTGGGCGATCGAGGTTTGCATGAACGACGGGATCAGCGCGGCCGGGTGCTGGCCGTCGGAGTCCATCGTCAGCGCGTGCGTGAAGCCGGCCGCCTGCGCGGCCTGCAGGCCATGCAGCACGGCCGCGCCCTTGCCGGCGTTGGCGGGCAACTCGATCAGCGTCAGGCCCGGGTCGATGGCCGCCATCGCGCGCAGGCCTGCGGGCGTGCCGTCGGTGCTGCCGTCGGTGACGACCCACACCGGATTCCACTGCGCGCGCGCCGCGTGAACCGTCTCGTAGACCTTCGGGCCGGTGTTGTAGCTCGGGATCAGCAGCAGGTGGGTTCGCGAAGCGGTGCTCGTCATCGGCTCAATTCTTCCGCGAAATACGCCTCGAGCCGTTTCAGCAAACCCTGATGGTCGGCTTCGGGTGCGAAGCGCTGGCCGAGTCGCACATTGAAGACGATCGGGAACTGCGGCGTGCGCCAGATCGGCCACCCCTTGCCGAGGTACGGCGACCTCGCCTCGATGAACACGGTCTGGATCGGCACGCCGGCCATGTGCGCGATCAGCGTGATGCCGGGTCGAAACGGGTTGATCGGCGCCCGCACGGTGCGCGTGCCTTCGGGGAACAGCACGAGCTGGCCGCCCTCCTTCAGGTTCGTCACGCAGCTGCGAATCATGCCGCGCGGCGGGTCATTGCGGATGTAGCGCGCCAGGCGCGCGCCGGCGCCGAGAAACGGATTGCGCATCAGGCTTGCACGCATGATGCAGATGCCACGCGGCACGCGTGCGATCACGAGCAGCGCATCGAGCATGCTCGGGTGGTTGGCGGCGATGATCAGGCCGGCGTCACGGCTCAGCACGTCGAGCGCGGCGTAGTCGATGCGCATCAGGCCGAGCCACTGCGCGCAGGTCCAGAAACCGCGGTACACCGACGAGATCGCTGCGCGCCCGACGACGATGCCCTGTTCACGCGTCAGGAAGGGGTAGAGCACGAGGCAGACAAGGTTCCAGGTCAGCGACATCGCACCGAGGTGCGCGAGCAGGACGTAGAAGAGAACGGTCTGGAGGAGACGTCGCAGAGAGCTCAAACAGCACCTCAGTCCGAAGCCGCCACGAGCTCGGACGAGGTCGCCAGAATCCAGGAGACGCCGAAACCGAAGGTCACGGCCGAGCTGCGCCGCACCAGCGGGCTGCCGTCGAAGGCCGCGCCGCGCAGGTTGTCGTAGCGCACGAAACCGCCGACCCACATGTTGCCGAAACGGCGCGAGGTGGCCGCGATCGCGCGCCAGCCGGCGTAGCCGCCGTGGGCCTGGTACGCCGCGCGGTTCGCGGTCGCATGGGCCGGGTCGACGCCGTAGTAGTACTGGTGGAACTTGCGGTCGGCGAACACCGGGCCAGTCAGCAGGCCGAGGTTCCAGCCGCCGCCGAGGCCGCCGACATCGAGGTTCAGGTTCGGCGAGAACGTGCTGCCGACGAACTTCGGCGAGCGTTCGACCGAGATCGCGCCGCGCAGCGGCAGGCGCAGGTCGAGCTTCCAGCGGTCTTTCACCGAACGCGCCAGCGTGAGGTTCAGGTTCGGGCCGATCTCGAACGTGCCTTTCAGATTCGGCATGCCCTCGCGCGCGTCGTTGTGGCGGCTGCGCGTGGGCGTGGAGGCGGCCACGCTGACGTCGACCTTGATGCGCTGCGAGTCGAACAGCAGCGCGCGTGCGCCGTCGCGGTCGGCCTTCAGCCAAGTGCCGCGGTACACGATGTAGGGCAGCGGCAGCGCATAGAAGCGGCTCTGGTCGGAGCCGGGGTAGTCGGGCAGGCGCAGGCCGGCCACGCCGAGGCCGAGTTCCCACAGCGGGCGCTGCGTTTGACCCTGTCGACCGGGGTTCAACCCGGCATCGACATCCGGGCCGGGTCCGACCGGCTGATCGGCGGCGAACACACCAGCGCTCAGCACGCTGACGAGGGCCAGCAGCAGGCCGCGCGCGATCACCCGGCGACTCCGGCGGGCACGAATCCGTGGGCCTCGATCTCGACCAGCAGGTCGGCGCGGCAAATGTCGGCCTGCAGGTAGACGGCTTCGCGCGCCGCCGCGCTGGCGGCGCCGACCTCGCGCTCGAAAACTTCGCGCACCACACCGAGGTCGACCGGATGACGCACGTACACCGTGTAGATCATGTCGTCGGCGCGGAACGCCGCGCCGGCGCGCTCGGCCGCGGCCTGCCGCAGCGTCGCGATGTTCAGCAGGCTCTCTTCGGTCTGCCGGCGCACATCGCCGACGTGCAGGCTGGTGTGGCCGACGATGCTCGCAGTGCCGGAGATGAACAGCACCTGGCGGCCGCCGCCGACATCGGCCAGCGCGGCGCGCGAGAAGGTCGGGCTGCGCGGGCCGTAGGTGTCGGGATAGCGGTAGGCGCTGACCTGGCGCGGGTTCTCGATCGCCAGCGGTGGCTGGCGGCCGGCGAGAAAGTAGACGCGCAGCGGGCCTGCCCGCGTGCCGAGCGCGCACGCAGCCGGCGCGCCCTCGAACGCGCTGCGACGCGCCTCGATGAAGGCCTGCTGGCGGCCGGCATTGAACTGGCGGTAGCGCTCGCTGCCATCGGCCTCGCGGTTGATGTCGGCGAAGTAGTTCCACAGCCGCAGCAGGCTCGGGCACGCGCTTTCGGCCAAGACCTCGAACAGATCAGCGTAGGCGCGATGCGACGCAGGCTGCAGGCCGATGGCGCGGTCGTCGATCTCGGCAACACCATGCAACCAGTGGCCGTCGGTCGCATAGCGCACGCAGCCGTGGCGGCGCTCGGCGAGCGTGGCGCTGCCCGACCACGCGTCGAAGACCGCGCCGTCCGGCGCGAGCACCACGGCCTGCAGCGCGTCAGCACCGAGGCCGACGCGGCGACCACCAAGCGTCGCGGCCGGCGCGATGTCGCCGGCGCCCGAGCGGTGTCGGCGGAACATCAGCGGTTCGCACGCAGCGAGCGTGCGCGGGGGCGACGACACGCTCACGCGACCGCGCTTCCGGCGTCACGGAAATCGGCACGCGCGGGCGCGAATAAGAGCATGTTCATGGCGCGCGGATTGTATCGCCAGCCCCCGGGCGCCAAGGCGACGCCGGCGGCCTATTCGCCGAGGTAGGCAGCGCGCACCTTGGGGTCGTTCAGCAGCTGTTTGGCATCGCCGCTCATCGTCACTTCGCCGGAGTCCATCACATAGCCGCGCGATGCGAGCTGCAGCGCGCGGCTCGCGTTCTGCTCGACCAGCAGCACGGTCGTGCCACGCTGGTGGATGTCGTTGACGACCTCGAAGATCTTGTCGACCATGATGGGCGAGAGGCCCATCGAGGGCTCGTCGAGCAGCAGCACCTTGGGCTGCGCCATCAGCGCACGACCCATCGCCAGCATCTGCTGTTCGCCGCCGCTCATCGTGCCGGCGAGCTGATTGCGGCGCTCTTTCAGGCGCGGGAAGATCGCGAACACCTTGTCGATGTCGGCCATGATCTGCGCGTTGTCGCTGCGGATGAACGCGCCCATCTGCAGGTTCTCGATGATCGTCATGCGCGTGAAGGTGCCACGGCCCTCGGGCACCATCACCAGGCCTTGCTTGACCAGGTCCCACGGGCCCTGGCCCTTGATCGACTTGCCGAGGTACTCGATGTCGCCGCCGACCGCCGGCTGGATGCCGGTGATCGCCTTCAGCGTCGTCGTCTTGCCGGCGCCGTTCGCGCCGATCAGGCTGACGAGTTCGCCTTCGTTGACCTCAAAGCTGGCGCCCTTGACGGCCTGGATGCCGCCGTACGCGACCTTCAGCCCGGTCACTTTCAGCATAGTTTTTGCCATGTCGCGCTCCGTGCCCGATCAGTGTTTCTTGTCGCCGGCGCCGAGGTAGGCCTCGATCACCTTCTCGTTCTTCTGGACCTCGGCGGCCGTGCCTTCGGCGATCTGCTTGCCGTAGTCGAGCACGGTCAGGCGATCGCACAGGCCCATCACCAGCTTCACGTCGTGCTCGATCAGCAGGATCGTGCGACCGTCGCGCCGGATCTGGTCGATCAACTCGCGCAGCACGACCTTCTCGCTCGCGTTCATGCCGGCAGCCGGTTCGTCGAGCGCAATCAGCTTCGGGTCGGTGGCCAAGGCGCGTGCGATCTCGAGGCGACGCTGATCGCCGTAGCTCAGCGTGCGCGCCTTGTACGGCCCGAAGCGGCCGATGCCGACGTAATCGAGCAGTTCCTGGGCGCGCTTCGCGATCGCCGCCTCTTCGGCCTTGAAGCCCGGCGTGCGGAAGATCGCGCCGACCAGGCCGGAGCCGGTGCGCACATGGCGGCCGACCATCACGTTCTCGAGCGCCGTCATCTCGGCGAACAGGCGAATGTTCTGGAACGTGCGCGCGATGCCGGCCTTCGCGACCTCGTGAACTGCGGTCGGCTTGTAGGGTTTGCCGCCGAGCTCGAAGCTGCCCGAATCGGGCGTGTACAAGCCGGTCAGCACATTGAAGAAGGTCGTCTTGCCGGCGCCGTTCGGGCCGATCAGGCCGTAGACCTGACCCTTCGTGATCGTGATGCCGACATCCGACAGCGCCTGCAGCCCGCCGAAGCGCTTGGAAACACCGCTGACCTTGAGAATGGTTTCAGTCATGTCGTGCTCCTGCTCACTTCACCGTGGGTTCGATCGGCGAGACCGGCGGCGGTATCTGCTCGCCCGGCGTCAGGTGCATGTGCGGGTTCACCGGCAGCGAATCCGGCGTTTCGTCCATGCCGTGCTCGGGCGAGGGCCACAGCCCGCGCGGGCGCGACAGCATGATCACGATCATCGCCAGCGCGATCAGCAACTGGCGCAGGATCGACGCGTCGAGGCGGCCGCCGGTCATCTGCTGCAGTGGTCCGGCGACATAGCGCAGTACCTCGGGCAGCGCCGACAGCAACAGCGCGCCGACGATCACGCCCGGCAGGTGGCCGATGCCGCCGAGGACGACCATCGCGACGATCATCACCGACTCCTGCAGCGAGAACGACTCGGGCGAGATGAAGCCCTGGAAGCTCGCGAACATCGCGCCCGAGACGCCGCCAAACGTGGCACCCATGCCGAACGCGAGCAGCTTCAGGTTGCGGGTGTTGATGCCCATCGCCTTGGCCGCGATCTCGTCTTCGCGGATCGCCATCCAGGCGCGGCCGATGCGACTGCGCTCGAGGCGGTAGCAGACCACGATGCCGATCAGCACCAACGCCAGGAACAGGTAGTAGTAGTTGGTGACCTTCGGGAACTCCATCCCGAACAACTCCTGGGTCTTGCCGAAGTGGATGCCGAACATCGAGATGTCGTCGATGCCGGTGATGCCTTTCGGGCCGTTGGTGATGTTGACCGGCGCGTCGAGGTTGTTCATGAACACGCGCACGATCTCGCCGAAGCCGAGCGTGACGATC
>JAZJZJ010000114.1:0-6093 GCA_040389925.1 Pseudomonadota bacterium | reverse complement strand
TGAACACGCCGGCCTTGCCCTGCAGGTGCCGGATCAGCTCGGCCGGCGACCAGACGACGTCGCTCGGGTTGTCTTCGACCTCGAAATGCTCACGCAGGCGATCGACGATGTCCGGAAAGACCGCACGGCAGACGAGAACGGATGGCTTGCTCACAAAGACTCCTCAACGAAACCAGATGAAGGTGATCAGCACGAACAGCGGGATCAGGATGGCACCCGACCACGCCATGTAGCCGAAGAAGCTGGGCATTCTGATGCCGCGGCTCTCGGCGATGGCCTTGACCATGAAGTTCGGCGCGTTGCCGATGTAGGTGTTCGCGCCCATGAAGACCGAGCCGGCCGACACCGCCGCGAGCGTCGCCGCCAGGCGCGTCATCAGCAGCTGCGCATCGCCGCCAGCGAGGTTGAAGAACACCAGGTAGGTCGGCGCGTTGTCGAGGAACGAACTCAACAAGCCGCTGAACCAGAAGTAGGCCCAGGGCAGCGGCTGGCCGTCAGGCCCCGTGACGGCGCGCGCGACCGCCGCGAACGCGCCGGCCTCGCCGGCCTTCAGCATCGCCAGCATCGGGATCATCGTGACGAAGATGCCGATGAACAGTTCGGCGACCTCCTTCATCGGCCCCCACGAGAACTCGTTCGCGGCGCGCACGCCCTTCGGCGTGATCGCGAGCGAGACCAGCGTCACCGCGATCAGGCCGACATCGCGCACGAGTTGCTGCAGCGTTAACTCGACGCCGAACAGCGCGACGCTGACACCCGGGTTCCAGGTGCCGCTGACCAGCACCAGCGCGATGATCGCGAGCAGCGGCAGCAGATTGATCGCGCCGTCGATGCCGAGCGGCGGCGCGTCCTTCGGTGTCGGGTCGAGCGGCAACACGCCCTCGCGCCGAAAGTGCCAGGCGTCGATCGCATAGAAGAGCGCCAGCAAGGTGCCGACCAGGAACAGCGTCTCCGGCAGGAGCTGCTCGACGGTCCAGAAGAACGACACGCCCTGCAGGAAGCCGAGGAACAGCGGCGGGTCGCCGAGTGGCGTGAGCGACCCGGCCGCATTCGCGACGATGAAGATGAAGAACACGATCACATGCGCCGCGGCCGGCCGGTTGTCGTTGGCGCGGATCAGCGGGCGGATCAGCAGCATCGACGCGCCGGTCGTGCCCATGAAGCTCGCCAGCACCGCGCCGATCGCCATCAGACCGGTGTTCAGCGCCGGGCTGCCGCGCAAGTTGCCGCGCACGTAGATGCCGCCGGCCGCGGTGAACAGCGCCGTCAGCAGAATGATGAACGGCAGGTACTCGGCCAGCAGTGTGTGGGCGACCGCATGGCCCGCTTCGGACGGCCCGAACACGGTCGCGAACGGCAGCAGAAACGCGAGCGACCAAGCCAGTGCGATCTTGCCGGCGTGGCGCTGCCACAGCGCGGGCGCCAGCAGCGGCAGCAACGCGATCGACAACAGCATGCCCGCAAACGGAATGCCCCACCAGGCCGAGAGCTGCGCCCCGTCGACGCTCATTCCAGAAAGTGCGCGAACCCGGCGACCGGCTCGCGCTCGGTCACCAGCGTGTTCTCGACCGCGTCCGGGTCGGCCCAGCCGAGCGACATGCCGCACACGACCTGCTCGTCGTCGGGCATGCCGATGTGCGCGCCGATGATGCGGTGGAACTGCGTGAACGCGGCCTGCGGGCAGGTATCGAGCCCGCGACCGCGCGCGGCGACCATCACGCTTTGCAGGAACATGCCGTAGTCGAGCCAGCTGCCCTGCCGCATCACCCGGTTGATCGTGAAGATCAGGCCGACCGGCGCGTCGAAGAACTCGTAGTTGCGGCGGTGCTGCGCATGCATGCGCGCCTTGTCGGTCTTGGCGATGTCGAGCAGGCCGTACAGATCCCAACCGACCTTGCGGCGGCGGTCGATGAACGGCGACTTCCACTCGGTCGGGTAGTACGCGTACTCCTCGCTGTGCTGCGCGCGTTCGGCCGGGTCGTCGTAGGCCGCGGCGACCTTGCGCGAGAGTCCGGCTTTCGCCTCGCCGGTCAACACGTAAACCTGCCACGGCTGCGTGTTCGTGCCCGATGGCGCGCGCGCCGCGACTTCAAGGATCGCTTCGATCGCCTCGCGCGGCACCGGGGTCGGCAGGAAGGCGCGCAGCGAGCGGCGCGTGATGATCGCGGTGTCGACGGCGGCGGTTTGTTCGGGCGTTGGTCGGGTCGTCATGCTCACAGGAGTCCTTGCAGGGTCTGAATCAGGGGCGCGGGCAGCGGCGCCGGGCGGCGCGTCTCGCGGTCGACATACACATGGACGAAGTGCCCGCAGGCCGCGGTCATCGGCGCGCCAGCCCCGAACAGTCCGATTTCGTAGCGCACGCTCGATGCGCCGAGCTTGGCGACACGCAGGCCCGCGTCGATCGTCTGCGGAAACGACAGCGGCGCGAAGTAGTTGCAGTGCGTCTCGACCACCAGCCCGATCACCGCGCCGTGCTGCACGTCGAGCACGCCAGCCTCGATCAGGTAGCGGTTCACGACCGTGTCGAACCAGCTGTAGTAGACGACGTTGTTGATGTGGCCGTAGGCGTCGTTGTCCATCCAGCGGGTCGAAATGCTGCTGAAGTGACGGTAGGCATCGCGCGCTTGCGCAACCGGTCGAACGATGGCGGGTGTGTCTGGGCTCATGACGCCGCATTGTTCCATTGACGCCAGCTCTCGACCGCCGCGCGGATCGTGCCGAGGTGCACCTGCACCGTGTCGTCGACGACGCGCCCGTAGCCGCCCGCCATCGACAGCGCCACCGGGATGCGCCGCTCGCGCGCGGCCGCGAGCACGCGCCGGTCGCGTTCGGCGAGGCCGGCGGTCGTCAGCTTCAGGCGGCCGAGGCGATCGCCTTCGTGCGGGTCGGCGCCGGCGAGGTAGAAGATCAGGCCCGGCGGCGCGCCTTCGTGCCGCCGCCACAACACGGCCAGCGCGTCGTCGAGCGCGCGCAGGTAGGCGGCGTCGCCGCAGCCGTCGGGCAGGTCGACATCGAGGTCGCTGCGTTCCTTGCGAAACGGGAAGTTCTTCGCACCGTGCAACGACAGCGTGAACACGGTCGGGTCGTCGGCAAAGATCGAGGCGCTGCCGTTGCCCTGGTGCACGTCGAGGTCCACGATCGCGACCCGCAGCAACCGTCGATGCTGGCGATGCCACTCGGCCTGCATCAGCCGCGCCGCCACCGCGGCATCGTTGAAGACGCAGTAGCCGCCGCCCTTGTCGGCCATCGCGTGGTGCGTGCCGCCCGCCACGTTGGTCGCGAGGCCGGTCGCAAGCGCGGCACGCGCCGCCGAGATCGTGGCGCCGACCGAGCGCCGCGCGCGCTCGACCATCGCCTCGCTCCACGGGAAGCCGATCTCGCGCTGCTGCGCCGCGCTGAGCGTGCCGTCGACCACCGCCGACAGGTAGCCCGGCGTGTGCACCAGCGCGAGTTCGCCGTCGCTGGCCGGCAGCGCCTGGCACAGCTGCAGCCCGGGCAAGCCTTCGAGCTGCTCGCGCAGCAGCCGGTATTTCGACATCGGAAAGCGATGCCCCGGCGGCAACGGCAGCACGAAGGAGTCGGCGTGGAAGGCTTGCATCGGCATGTGGCGCCGATTGTGCGGGGCGCCCTCCGTCATCACCGCGACACACGCCTGCGGCACGCTGAAACACTCGGAATTGGAAGTTGCCAACCAAATTGTTGCGGCGCAGCAAAAATCGCTTGCAATGCCGAATTGGGTCGGTATACTTCATTTCATGTTGCAGTGCAGCAAACGCGAACAGCGTGGTGCACCGGGCAGCAGAACGAATCCTTTTCACTCACTGTCTGGAGACTTTCACCATGATGACCGCTGAACAACTGATGGCCGCCCACAAGTCCAACGTCGAGGTGCTCTTCGGCCTGACCAACAAGGCCTTCGAAGGCGTCGAGAAGCTCGTCGAGCTGAACCTGCAAGTCGCACGCGCCGCGATCGGCGAAGCCGCCGAAAACACCAAGGCCGCGATGTCGGCCAAGGACGCACAGGAATTCCTGGCCCTGCAAGCCGGCCTGCTGCAACCGGCTGCCGAGAAGGCCGCTGCGTACAGCCGTCACCTGTATGACATCGCTGCCGCCACCGGCGCCGAAGTCACCAAGGTTGCCGAAGCCACCGCCGCCGAAGCGCAGACCAAGTTCCTGTCGGTCGTCGACACCGCCGTGAAGAACGCACCGGCCGGCAGCGAAAACGCCGTGGCGCTGGTCAAGTCGGCTGTCGCCGCTGCGAACAACGCGTTCGAAGGCGTGCAGAAGGCTGTCAAGCAAGCGACCGAAACCGCGGAAGCCAACTTCCAGTCGCTGAGCGCCACCGCGACCAAGGCCAGCAAGGTCAAGCGCGCTGCCTGATCGACCGAGGAGCGATCGAAGCCGCGCCGTAAACTTTTGTAGACGGCTTGAACTTCGCCGAGTGACATCCATCTGAACCGGACCACGGGCCTTGGCTCGTGGTTTTCGTGAAGGTTGTCTCCTCGGTAGCTCGGTCCTCCTCCAGCTACCTTTCGGCCCCGAAGCAGCAATGCTTCGGGGCTGTTTGTTTTGTGCGGTTCGGTGCGCTCAGTGCGTCTTCGCGGCGATGCGCTCGCGCAGCTGCGCGAGCTGCGACTGCATCGCCTCGCGGCCCGCCTGGATCGCGCGTTTGCGTGCCGTGAAATCGGCGCCCGACACGTGCGGCAGCTTCGGGCGCAGCAGCACGTCGGCATCACGCAGCTCGAAGCCGTTGATGCTGCGCCCCATGATCGCGAAGGTCTGCAGCAACATGCGCATCGCGTCGCCGGTCGGGTTGCCGTCGGGCGCGGCGGAGATGTCGACCGCGATCACGAGCTCGGCCCCCATCTGGCGCGCGAAACGCACCGGCACCGGCGCGACCAAGCCACCGTCGACGTACTCGCGCAGCCCGATGCGCACCGGCTGGAACACCGCCGGCACTGCGCTCGATGCGCGCACCGCCACACCGGGGTCGCCACGCTGAAACAGGATCGCCTCGCCGCTGTCGAGGTCAGTCGCGACGATGCCGAGCGGCAGACGCATCTGCTCGATGCGCAGGCCGCCGGTGTGGTCGCGCACGTATTTCGCCAGACCCTCGCCGCGGATCAGCCCGCGGCCGGGAAACGACCAGTCGGTGAAGGCGGATTCGTCCATCGAATCGGCCAGCGCGGCGAGTTCGGCGCCGGTCTTGCCCGAGGCGTAGAGCGCTGCGACCAGACTGCCGGCCGAGGTGCCCGCGACCAGATCGGGCTTGATGCCGTTCTCTTCGAGCACCTGGAGGACGCCGATGTGCGCGAAGCCTCGCGCCGCGCCGCCGCCAAGCGCCAAGCCGATTCGAGGTGGCTTGGGAGCCGGCTTCGGCGCGGGCTCGACGGGCGCCGGTGGCGCGGCCACCACCGGCGCCGGCCCGGGCGCGGTCCGGCAGCCGGCCAGGGTCAACGCCGCGGCGGCTGCACCCGCCAAAAGCCATCGGCGGCGTTCGATTGGCGGCGCGCTTCTTATGCAATCAGAGAATAAGCAAAATTTGATAATGTTCTTCCGGAATATATGAGCGCTCCGTACATTCCCGTACTTCGGCGCCGCTGTGGCGCTGCCACAGGCGTTCGGCAGGAGACGAACGGGTCGTGATTGTCGGCGGCTTCAGCCCCGCGATCCGGCCCCGAAATCGATTGCGAGCCTTGCCGCCATGTACCAGTACACCGAATTCGACCGCCAGTTCGTTCACCAGCGTGCCGCGCAATTCCGCGACCAACTCGAGCGCAACCTCGCCGGCAAGTTGCCCGAGGACGACTTTCGCGCACTGCGCCTGCAGAACGGCTGGTATGTGCAGCGCCACGCGCCAATGGCGCGCATCGCGGTGCCTTACGGCGAGCTGAGCTCGGCGCAGCTGCGCACGTTGGCGCACATCGCGCGCGAATACGACCGCGGCTACGCGCACGTCACGACGCGTCAGAACGTGCAATACAACTGGATTCCGCTGACGCGCGCCGCCGACGTGATGGACGCGCTCGCCGCGGTCGACATGCACGGCATCCAGACCAGCGGCAACTGCATCCGCAACATCACCAGCGACGC
>JAZJZJ010000113.1:7483-18483 GCA_040389925.1 Pseudomonadota bacterium | reverse complement strand
AGAAGATGCGACCGAAGTGCTCGCGGTCGGGGAACACGTCGTCCTGGTTCGGCAGATTCGCGCCGCCGCTGTCGACGAGGTAGATGCAGGGCAGGCGGTTCTGCTGCGCGATCTCTTGCGCGCGCAGGTGCTTCTTGACCGTCATCGGGTAATAGGTGCCGCCCTTCACGGTCGCGTCGTTGCAGACGATCATGCAGTCGACACCCGAGACGCGGCCGATGCCGGCGATCAGGCCGGCGCCGGGCGCGTCACCTTTGTACATCTCGAGCGCGGCGAGCGGCGCGACTTCGAGGAACGGCGTGTCGGGATCGAGCAGCATCTCGACCCGGTCGCGCGGCAGCAGCTTGCCGCGTGCGACATGCTTGGCGCGCGGCGCCTCGCCGCCACCCTGGCCGATCTTCGCGAGCTTGGCGTTCAGGTCGTCGACCAGCGCGCGCATCGCAGCGGCGTTGGCCTTGAAGTCTTCGGAGCGCGGGCTGAGTTTCGAGGCGAGTGCGGGCATGCGGGGCTTTCGTGTCGTCACGTCGGGCACTGCAGCGCGCAGTTGACGTATACGTCAATTGTAGGGGTCGACGGGCAGTGCGCGCGAACGCGCTCAGAACGGGCCTTTTTCGAGCCAGCGTTCGATCATCGCGCGCCGGTCGTTGCCCCAGAAGGGCTCGCCGTCGATGATGAAGAACGGCGCGCCGAACACGCCGCGCGCGATCGCAGCGCCGTTCGCGGCTTTCAGTTCGGCCTTCCAGTGCGGGTCGTTCCAGACGTCTTGCGCCTGCGAGCCGTCGAGGCCGAATTCGATCGCCAGCGTGCGCAAGGCGGCCGCGTCGCTCAGGTCGACGCCGCGCGCGAACAGCGCGCGCAGCGCATGCCGCGCCCAGTCGCGTGCGCGCAGCGGGTCGGCGGCGTTCAGCCACCAGAAGATGCGTGCGGTGTTCTGGGTCGCGATCGGGAACTTCTCGGGCAGCTTCAGCGGCACGCCGGCGAAGCGCGCCGAGCGCTCGAAATCGAGCAGCGTGTACTCGCGCTTCAGCGGGTACGACACCGGGGTTCTGATCTCGGTGACCTGGAAGGTCGCGCCGAGCAGCATCGCGCGCCACGCCACCGTGCGGCCGTGGCGCGCGGCCAGCGCCTCGATCCACTCGGAGGCGATGTAGGCGTACGGCGACGAGAAGTCGAAGTAGAAGTCGATCGGGCGGTGCGGCGCGTTCATGCACCTAGGCTACTGCGGCAGCACCGGCGCGGGCTGGGCACTTTCCCGGAGCGGCGGGGCGTCGGGGTAGAGCGCGCGCAGCGTGTCGACCGCAACGTCACGCAGAAGCGGCGCAAGCGCCGCCGCGATCAGGCGCTCACCCGCGCCGCCCTCGGCGCCGTTCCCGCCTTCGCCACCGTCGCCGCGCGCGTCGCGCTCGGACCAGACCAGCGCGAGCGCATCGCGATGCGGCGCCAGCGCCTGCTGGATCAGGTCGCGCCAGTGCGGTGGCGATTCGCCCTGGGCCCATTCGCCGCGGCCGCGGCCGAAGTGCGCGACCGCGAGGTAGCGCAGCAGCGCGGCTTCGAGGAGCTGGTCGAGCGCCTGCGCATTCCATGCGACGAACGACCGATCGGTGCCGCGCACGAGGTTCACGCAGCGCGCCAGGCCGGCCGCGCCGAGCGCGCCGATCAGGCCGCCGGCGAGCAGGCCGCCGCCCAGCGTCAGCCCGCCGCTGAGGATGTCGGCCTTCAGTCCGACCAGCGCGCCGCTGACCATGCCGCCCCACAGCGCGGCCTTGCCTTCGTCCATGCGCAGCCGAGTCTCGAAATGGGTCGCGAGCCGCGTCAGGATTTCGCCTTGCGCCTGGCCGTCGAGGCCGTGCAGCGCGATCAGCTCGGCGGTGTTCGCGCGGATCTCGGCGTCGAGGCGTTCGGCGAGTGCTTTCTGCGCCAGCGCGGTCGGGGCTTGATCCGAATTCCCGATGCCGATCGCGGTGCCGACGCGGCGCAAGCGCGCGACCATCGTTGCCTGGTCGGGCACGTCCTCGAACGCGCCCGCCAGACGCGCGAGGCTGGCCGCGAGCGACGCCATCGCCGCGTCGAACACCTGCAGCCGCTGCGCCGACCACGCCGCGCGCAGCCGGCCCATCAGCGCGCGGCGTGCGGCCGGCAGCGCCGCCTCGATCGCCTGGAGCAGCGTGCCCTCCTGCACCCAGCAGCGCGCGAACGCGTCGAGCGGCAGCACCGCATGCACATGCGGGTAGTGCGCAAGATGCTCGCGCCAGCGCAGCAAGTCGGCGTCTTCCAGCGCACTCACGCGCGGCGCGCCGAGCTGATTCAGCAGCACGATCACCGGCTTGCCGATCCAGCCGAGCAACTCCATTTCGGGCGCGACGTAGCCGGCGGCCTCGGGCGACTCCGAGGCGTTGACGAGGTACAGCATCACGTCGGCCTCGTCGCGCACATTCTTCATCGCCTGCTGGCTGGCCCAGAACGGCCGATCGCGCCAGCGGTCCCAGACCTCGGCGACGAGCCAGCCGATCGGGTTGCTGGCGGCGCGCAGGCGCTTCACGAGCCGCAGACTGTCGCCGAAGCCGGGCGTGTCCCAGAGCAGCAACTGCTCGCCTTGCTTTGTCTCGAGCATCGTGAACACATCGGCAAACTCGGTGACGTGCGGCGCGTCGCGCACGGTGCCGACATCGCGGCCGAGCAGCGTGCGTGCGAGCGTGGTCTTGCCGGCGTTGGTGTGCGAGACGAGTGAAAGCGAGATCGAAGGCATCGGCGACGATCATCGCACCGCGCTCGACCCCCCTGGATCGGTGGCAACACGCCGTTGACGTGCTGCCGACGATCGGCCTAGGCTGCAAGTTCCACCCAGCTCGCCGCCAAGGCGGACAGCCGGCCATTCCGACCAGGAGACACCCATGAAGCCACTTTCGATGTTCGCCGCCGCCATTGGCCTGTCGATGGCCTGTACGGCGTGGGCCGACCCGCCGGTGATCGTGACCTACGAGTCCGCAGGGGCGAGCCCGGCCGCGATCACGCCCGTTCGGGATGCGTTCCGCGCCGCCGTCGGCGGCGGCACGGTCGCAGGGGCGAACGGCTCGTTCGGTGGCGTTCGGCGCGAGATCAACTGGGACGGCGTCCCTTCGGCTTTCTCGGATCCGAACCTGCTGCCCGGCAACTTCTTCAACACCAACTCGCCGCGCGGCGTCGTTCTGAGCACGCCCGGAACGGGGTTTCTCGTCAGCGCGAATGCGGGCGAAGCCACGCCGGTGCTGTTCGGCTTCCCGAACGACTTCCAGCCCTTCAGCGCACAGAGGCTGTTCACGGCGGTCAACAGCAACATCACCGACGTGCGCTTCTTCATCCCCGGCACGGCCACCGCGGCCGGCACCAGCGCGTTCGGCCTGATCTTCGTCGACGTCGAAGTCGCCGGCGCGACGCGCCTGGATTTCTTCGACATGAGCGATACCCTGATCTGGTCGCACGACGCCGCCGTCGCCGGCAACCAGGGGCTGAGCTTTCTCGGCGCCACGGTGAGCGGCAGCTCGATCGGCCGGGTTCGCATCACCTCGGGGTCCAACGCCATCGTCGCGAACGGCGTGCTCGGCAACCCGAACGACGACGTGGTCGTGATGGACGACTTTCTGTACGCCGAACCGCTGCAGGTCACGGCCGTGCCGGAGCCTTCGACGATGGCACTGACCGCGCTCGGTCTGCTCGGCCTCGTCGCGGCGCGGCGCCGCCACCTTTCGGCCCGCCCCGGCGCCTGAGCGAGCCGGCGCAACCCGCCCGGCCGATCAAGGGACGGCTCGCGCCACCGGGCTGCGCATCGCCAGCGGCAGCGCGCGTATCGCGTCGGCCACCTCCGGCGCATCGAGATCGACGCACACCACCGATGTGCCGAGCGCTTCGGCAAACGCGCGCCACGCCTCGCGCCGCTGCGCGAGCCGCGCCGAGTCGGCGCCGAAGCGCTGCCTGAACGCGGCCTCGTCGACCAGCAGAACCGTCGCCGCGCCGGCCGGCGCGCGCGCCGCGAGTTGCTGCGCGAAGCGGCCCTGGCTCTCGGCCTCGGGCGTGGCCGAGAGGTCGAACAACGCGATCGCGAGCGTGGTGCCGGCATCGAGCGCCGCTCCGGCGTCGTCCTCGGCGCCGAACGCAGCGGTCGGCGCGATGCGCAACTGCAGCCCGTCGCCGAGCGCCGGCGCGAGCAGCGCCTGCAGCCCGAGCACGGCCTGCGCGCTCGGCGTCGCGGCGTAAGGCTGCACGACGACACGCGCGACATCGCCGTGCTGCAGCCGCGCGAGCCGCTGGAAGTAGGCATCGACCAACGGCAGCGCGACGTGCCGCCCGAGCCAGCGCGCGCGCAGCGCGCCGACGAGCGCGAGCACGCCGCGTGGCAGCACGACGAACAGCAGCAGGGTCAGCGCCAGCAGGTGGATCCACGGCGCGGCCGATGCGCCCGCCGCGCTTGCAACGTCAGCGCTGCCGTGCGCGACGCGCAGCGCCTCGAACCCGGCCGCATCCGGCAAGGCGATGCCCGAGATCGCCGAGGCCGGCGCCAGCACCGCCGAGAGCATCGCGCGCGCCGTGTCGGCCGACAGGAATGTGCTCTCCCACGCCGCGCGGTAGTCGAGCACCAAGCCGCGCAGGTACATGCCGGCGATCAGCCCGAGCGCGAGCGCGGCGGCGGCCGCATGCAGCAGGGTCGACGCGCGTGCCGCCGAGAGCGGCGCACTCGCGCGCAGCCACAGGCTCGCGAAGGCCCGCAGCGCAGGCGCACTGCCGCTTGCCGAGGCGCCGACAGAACCCGGCCCCGGCAGGCCGGATCGCCAGCGCAGCACGCGCTGTGTCAGCCGGACGAGGCCGCCGGGCCGCGTCGGGCGCATCAGCACCCGCGCGAGCGCGTGGCCGAACAACAGCAGGTAGACGACCGCGTTCCATGCCAGCACGGCCCACAACGGCGGCGCGAGCAGGTTGATGCGCTGGCTGCTGCCGATGCTGTCGGCGAGCACGCCGACGATCAGCCCGGCGAGCAGCGCCCACGCGACCCAGCGCGACTGCCACAGGCGCCGCGTGAGCCAGCGCGCCGCTGCCGGCTCGCGCGGCGCGAGGCGCTGCAGCGCGTGCTGCGCACGGCGCGCGATGAAGGCGTCGGCGTCGGCCGCGCCGTCCTGCAGCGCGAGGCGTGTCGCCCACGCGCGGTCGGCGTCACCCCAGTTCGGGCTCGGCGGCTGCGCGGTCTCGAAGGCCTGCAGCAGCGTCACCGCGCGCGCGCTGTCTTCGTTCATCGGCGACGCCGGTTCAGAGGTTCAGGCGCCGAGCTGGCGCGCGAGATCGGCGAAATCGCTCGCGACGAGGTCGAAACGATCGTCGGGCAGCGCGTCGGGCGGCGGCGCGCCGGTCGGGTTCGGGCCGTATTCCAGCGGCCGCTTAACGAGCGCGGTGCGCAGGCCGGCGCGCGCCGCGCCGCGCAGATCGCTCGGGTGCGCGGCGACCATCAGCACCTCGTCGCGCGCGCAGCCGAGCAGTTGCGCGGCGCCTTGGTAGACCTCGGGGTCGGGCTTGTAGTGCTTCATGATCTCGGCCGAGAGCACGCAATCCCACGGCAGGCCGGCGCGCTTGGCCATGTTGACGAGCAGCTCGATGTTGCCGTTCGACAGGGTCGAGATCACGTAGCGCGCCTTCAACTGCGTGAGGCCGGCGACCGCATCGGGCCACGGATCGAGCCGGTGCCAGACGCGGTTCAACTGATCGCGCTCGGCCTCGGTCAGCGCGTCCAGGCCGAAGCGCGGAATCAGCGCGTCGAGGATCACGCGGTGCAGCCCGTCGACGTTGGTCCACGCGATCTCGCCGCTGCGTGCGCGCTGCATCGCCGGCTGGTAGCCAGCGCGCCAGGCATCGGCGAACCCCGGCCAGTCGACGTGCCGCCAGCCCTTCGCGGCGCCGAACGCCTCGCCCTCGCGGACGATGCTGGCGCGCCAGTCGACCACCGTGCCGAACACGTCGAACACCAGGGCGCGGATCGTGCCCGCATCGAAACTGCTCATCGTCAAGGTCCTCGTGGCGCGAGACCGAAGAATACCCGGCCGCGTCGCGGCGTTGTCCGACGCCGACGTGCCGCAACGCCCTACCGGCAACATGGTGGAGACCACCACAATAAGTCACCCGGCAGACGGGCGCGCCACGGCGGGCCGCTGCGCGGCATCACGTTTCGACAAGGAGACAACAATGACCCCGATGACCCGACGCAACTTGGTGATGGCCCTTGCAGCGACCGCGCTCGTGCCGGCGGCCCTCGCGCAACCGCGCGACAGCGGCGAGTACCGCATCCTGCAGGCCCGCTACGGCACGGCCCGGCGCAATGTCGACGTGACCCGGCGGCTGCGGGAACTGGCGCGCCGCGACGCGAACTTCCGCATCGAGAACGACACCTTCGGCGTCGACCCGGACGAGGGCCGTCAGAAGACCTTGCGCATCTTCGCGCGCGCCCCTGACGGCCAGACACAGATGTTCGAGTACCGTGAAGGCGACGTGCTGGACGGCTCGCGTTTCGCCGGCTGGGGCGGCGGGCGCTGGGGCAATTCCAACTACCGCGGCGGCTGGGGCGAAGACGCCCAAGGCGACCGCGGCGGGCGCGGCGACGACGAGGGCCGGTACCGCATTCAGCAGGCGCTGTACGGCACCTCGCGCCGCAATGTCGACGTGACCGAGCGGCTGCGCGAGCTCGCTCGCAGTGACCGCTCGTTCCGCTTGACCAACGAACTGTTTGGCACCGACCCGGCCGAAGGCCGCGTGAAGACGCTGCGCATCTATGCGCGCGGCCCGGGCAACACCAGCAAGACCTTCGAGTACCGCGAGGGCAGCGTGATCGACGGCAGCCAGTTCGCCGGCTGGGGCCGTGGGGACTGGGGTCAGGACGGGCGCCGCGGCGGCTGGGGCCGCTGAGGCCGCGTGGTGATCGCCTGACGCGCCGCCCGACTGCGGCGCGTCAGGCGAGTGCGCGGCCGATCAGTATCTTCTGCACGTCGCTCGTGCCCTCGTAGATCTGGCACACCCGCACGTCGCGGTAGATGCGCTCGACCGGGAAGTCGCTCACGTAGCCGTAGCCACCGAACACCTGGATCGCCGCGCTGCAGACACGCTCGGCCATTTCGCTGGCGAACAGCTTGGCCATCGCGGCCTCCTTCAGACACGGCAGGCCGGCGTCCTTCAGGCTCGCGGCGTGGTGGATCAGCTGGCGCGCCGCCTCGATCTGGGTCGCCATCTCGCCGAGCCGGAACTGCAGCGCCTGGTGCTCGAAGATCGGTTTGCCGAACGCGACCCGTTCCTTCGCGTAGCGCAGCGCCGCCTCGAACGCCGCGCGCGCCATGCCGACGCTTTGCGACGCGATGCCGATGCGCCCGCCCTCCAGGCCGGAAAGCGCGATCTTCAGCCCCTGCCCTTCTTCGCCAATCAGGTTTGCCGCCGGGACGCGGCAGCTCTCGAACAGGATCTGCGCGGTGTCGCTCGCATGCTGGCCCATCTTGTCCTCGATGCGCGCAACCGTGTAGCCGGGCGTGCGCGTCGGCACGATGAACGCGCTGATGCCTTTCTTGCCCGCGGCCTTGTCGGTCACCGCCATCACGATCGCGACATCGCCGTTCTTGCCGCTGGTGATGAACTGCTTGACGCCGTTGAGCACGTAGAAGTCACCCTCCTTCGTGGCGGTCGTCTTCAAACCATCGGCCTGCGAGCCGACGTGCGGCTCGGTCAGGCAAAACGCGCCGAGCATCTCGCCCCGCGCCAGCGGCTTGAGCCACTGTTCTTTTTGTGCGTCGTTCGCCCACGCCATCAGGATCGAGCAGACCGGGCAGTTGTTGACGCTCACCACCGTCGAGGTCGCGCCGTCGCCGGCGGCAATCTCTTCGAGGATGATCGCCAGCGCGAGGTAGTCGAGCCCGGCGCCGTCCCACTCGGTCGGCACCGCGACGCCGTAGCAGCCGAGCTCGGCCAGGCCGCGCAGCTCGGCCTGCGGGAAGTGGTGGTTCTTGTCCCAGGCCGCGGCTTGCGGCGCGATGTGGTCTTGCACGTAGGCGCGCACGGCGTCCTGCACGGCGCGGTGGTCTTCGCTCAACAGCATGGTTCGTCTCCGATGGGTCGCTGACGCGAGCGTAACGCCTCTCGGCGCTGCGGCCGGCTACACGCGGCGCAGCAGCAGGTTGGCGACGCCGGTGAGCGCCAGGCCGCGCGGCGTGCGCACCTCGCCGAGTGCGCGCGTGACGTAGCCGTTCAGGCTCGGCTTCCACGCGCTGCGCTCGACCGTCCAGCGCAGCGTGATGTCTTCATCGGCGAGCACGACATTGCGAAAGCGGATCTCGAAGCCGAGGCCGAGCACCGAGCGCGGGCTGCCGTCGGGCGCGGGCGCCGAGAAGTGCGTCGCGGTCATCCCCATGAAGATCGCGCCGGTGTGTGCGCCGCTGGCGATCAGGCCGGGGTAACCGGCAGCGCGGGCCGCTTCGATGTCGTGGTGCAGCGGGTTCAGGTCGTGCAGTTGCTGCGCGCCGGCGCGGATCGCGTCGTCGCTCAGGCGCACGACCAGCGTGAAGGTTTCGCCGACCTCGGTGGGCGGCGGCCGCTCACCAGGCGAGCGCGGTTCCGTCATGGTTCAGAAAGCTGCCGGTCTGCGCCGGCGTCAGGCCCGCGAGCGTGCGGCGCATGTCGGCGACGCTGCGCTGCGGCGTCAATGCCGCGCCCGCGCCGCCCATGTCGGTCTGCACCCAACCCGGATGGAGTGCAACGCAGGTCGCCTTGCCCGCGAACTGCAGCGACACATCCTTCAGCACCGAATTCAACGCCGCCTTCGATGCGCGGTAGAGCCAGCCGGCACTGCCGTCGCGCAGCCCGATTGAGCCCATGCGCGACGACAGCACCGCGAGCCGCGCACCCGGCGCGAGTGCATCGGCGAGTTGCGGAATCACGCGCATCGGACCGAGCACGTTGGTGCGCATCACACTGTCGAAATCGGCTTCGGTCGGTGTGTCGAGGCCGGTGTGGCGCGGTCCGTAGACGCCGGCGTTGACGACCACGACATCGAAGCCGGCGTTGTCGACGCGCCAGGCGAGGCCCGAGGCGCTGACGGCGTCGGTCACGTCGAGCGCGAACGCGGTCGCGCCGAGCGCTTCGAGTTCGGCGACGTCTTCGGGCCGGCGTGCCGTCGCGGTGACCTGCGCGCGATCGGCCAAATACTGCGTGACGAACTCGCGCCCGATGCCGCGCGAGCCGCCGATCACGAGCACCCTCATCAGCAAACCTCCGTACTTCGCACTGCGGCAGGTTCGCCCTTGGGGCGGCCCGACGGGCTCACGGCCGCTGCGTCAGCGCAAGCCGCGCCGACAGGAACAGCAGCACGAAGCCGCCCGTGCCCTGCACCGCACGCCGCACCACCGGCCGTGGCGGCAGCCGGCGCAGATGCGACACGAGCCCGACGAAGCCGATCAGAAACAGCGTGCTTTGCACCACCATCACCGCGCCGAGCAACAGGAATGCGGTGGTCTTGTCGGGCGCTTGCGCGTCGATGAACTGCGGCAGCAGCGCGAGGAAGAACAGCGCGATCTTCGGGTTCAGCACGTTCGTCAGCAGGCCCTGGCGGAACAGCGCCCAGCCGCTCGGTGCCGTATCACCCGGCACCGACAGCGCCGCCGCATCGCCGCGGCGCAGCGCGCCGCGCAGCATCCCGATCGCGAGCCACAGCAGGTATGCCGCGCCGACCCACTTGACGAGCGCGAACGCCGCCGCCGACGCGCTCAACAGCGCCGCCAAGCCGAACGCCGCGGCCAGCGTGTGCACGACGCAACCGACGTTGACGCCGAGCGCCGTCGCGAGCCCGCCGCGCAGCCCGTGCTGCAGCGTGCGGCTCGCGGTGATCATCATGTCGACGCCGGGCGTGGCGTTCAGCACGAACACCGTGACGACGAACAGCCAGAGGTCGTGGACGCCCGCGATCATCCGCGCGCGACCTCGTTCAGACCAGTTCGAGCGCCAGCGCCGTCGCTTCGCCGCCGCCGATGCACAGCGCGGCCACGCCCTTCTTCAAGCCGCGCTTGCGCAGCGCGCCGAGCAAGGTGACGACGATGCGCGCACCGCTCGCACCGATCGGGTGACCGAGCGCGACCGCGCCGCCGTTGACGTTGACGATCTCGTGCGGCAGCTTGAACTCGGTCATCGCGGCCAGCGTGACGGCCGCGAAGGCTTCGTTCACTTCCCACAGATCGACATCCTTCGCGTTCCAGCCGCTCTTCTTGAGCACCTTCTCGATCGCACCGACCGGCGCGGTCGTGAACCAGTTCGGCGCCTGTGCGTGCACCGCGTGGGCGCGGATGCGCGCAATCGGCGTGACGCCCAATTTCTTCGCGGTGCTCTCGCGCATCATCACGAGCGCGGCGGCACCGTCGGAGATGCTCGACGAGGTCGCGGCGGTGATCGTGCCGTCCTTCTTGAACGCGGGCTTCAGGCCGGGGATCTTGTCGAGCTTGGCCTTGAACGGCTGCTCGTCGAACTTGATCACGGTCTCGCCTTTCGGGCTGGTCAGCGTGACCGGCGCCATCTCCCAGTCGAAGCTGCCGTCTTCGTTGGCGAGCTTGCTGCGCTTGGTCGAGTCGATCGCGAACTGGTCCATCTGCTCGCGCGTGAACGCGTACTTCGAGACGCACTCTTCGGCGAACACGCCCATCGCCTTGCCGGCGCCGTTCGGCAGCTTCTCGTAGGCGTCTTCGAGGCCGTCGATCGCCATGTGGTCGTACAGCGCCGTCATGCCGTACTTCACGCCCTTGCGCATCTGTGTGAGATGCGGCGCGTTGGTCATGCTCTCCATGCCGCCGGCGACCATCACGTCGGCAGTTTCGGAGTGAAGCATGTCGTGCGCGAACATCATCGCGCGCATGCCGGAGCCGCACATTTTCGACAGCGTGACCGCGCCGACCGATTGCGGCAGCCCCGCGCCGAGCACCGCCTGGCGCGCCGGCGCCTGGCCCTGGCCGGCCATCAGGCAG
>JAZJZJ010000113.1:882-7357 GCA_040389925.1 Pseudomonadota bacterium | reverse complement strand
CCCAGCAGGCCGCCGATCGGCGTGCGGGCAGCGGAAACGATGACGATGGGGTCGCTCATGGCAGATGTCCTTCAGTTTCGATGGGGGGCGTTCTTCCGCCCAGGATGGAAGCGTAGCCGATCGGGCGCAAGCCGGTTCGGCGTGCCCGAGAGTCCGAGTGGACGAAGCGCGGCCGACGGCCGGGCAGGCTCATGGCGCCCCGACCGGTCCCCCGCGGGCGAACGCGGCCGAGGGCTCGGGGTTGCCCAGCGAGCCCAGCACCGAGTCGGTCTTGATCGCATGGCGCGCATGCAGCGATTCGATCGCGGCCTCGAACGCGCCGGCCAGGTCGGCGGCGTTCGGCACGGTGATCTTCAGGTCGCGCAGCAGGCCGTTGTTCAGGCCGTAGAACCAGCCGTGCACGACCAGCTCCTGGCCGCGTGCCCAGGCGTCCTGCACGACGGTGGTCTGGCAGACGTTCCGCGCCTGCTCGATCACGTTGAGCTCGCCGAGCGCGTCGACCTGCTCCGCGGCGGGCAAGGTGTCGAGCCACTCCTGGTGCCGGTTGCGCACATCCTGCACATGGCGGATCCAGTTGTCGGCCAGGCCGACGCGCATGTCGTTCAGCGCCGCGATCACGCCGCCGCAGCCCGAATGACCGACAACGATGATGTGCTTGATCTTCAGCAGATCGGTCGCGAACTGGATCACCGACAGGCAGTTCAGGTCGGAATGCACGACGACGTTGGCGACGTTGCGATGCACGAAAAGTTCGCCCGGCAGCAGGTCGACCAGTTCGTTCGCCGGCACGCGGCTGTCGGCGCAGCCGATCCACAAATACTGCGGCGCCTGCTGCTTCAGCAGTTTGGTGAAGAAGCCGGGGCTGCGCGCTTCAGTCTTCGCGGCCCACAGGCGGTTGCTGTCGAGGAGCTCTTGAAGCTGGGTGGTCATGGTGCGGTGCGGCAGAGTTGCCGGAAGTGTACGCACGTCGTCCGGATCGCGCCGCTCCGGGCCGGGCCGAGTTCAGTGCTTGCCGCGCAAGCGCTGCAGGCCGGTCCAGGCCAGCAGCACGACCACGCCGACCACCGCGCCGAGGCCGGCATTGAGCAGCGCCTCCACGAGCCAGCCGAGCGCGCTGCCGGCCTGCGTGGCAACACCTTGCACCCAGTGGTGCAGTGCCGGCACGCCGTGCACGACGATGCCGCCGCCGACCAGGAACATCGCCGCGGTGCCGGCCACCGACAGCCCCTTCATCAACCACGGCGCCGCCGCCAGGATGCCCAGCCCGATCGACCGCGCCGCGCCGGCGCGGCGGCTCAGCGCGAGGCCCAGGTCGTCGAGCTTGACGATGCCCGCGACGAGCCCGTAGACGAACGCCGTCATCGCGAGCGCGACGGTCGCGAGCACCGCGAACTGGGTGCCGAGCGCCGCGCCGGCGGTGGTGCCGAGCGTGATCGCGATGATCTCGGCCGAGAGGATGAAGTCGGTGCGCACCGCGCCCTTGATCTTGTCCTTTTCGAGCGCGACCAGGTCGACGGCCGGGTTGGCCAGCGCCTGCTGCACTTCCTTGCGGTGCGCGTCGTCTTCGGCCGGATGGTGCAGAAAGCGATGCGCGAGCTTCTCGACGCCCTCAAAGCACAGGAACGCGCCGCCGATCATCAGCAGCGGCGTCACCGCCCAGGGCGCGAACGCGCTGATCGCCAGCGCGGCCGGCACCAGAATCGCCTTGTTGACCAGCGAGCCCCTGGCCACCGCCCAAACGACCGGCAGTTCGCGGTCGGCCTTGACACCGGTGACCTGCTGCGCGTTCAACGCCAGGTCGTCGCCGAGCACGCCGGCCGTCTTCTTGGCAGCCACCTTGGTCATCAGCGAGACATCGTCGAGGATCGTCGCGATGTCGTCGAGCAGGGCAAGCAGGCTCGTGGCCATGGGTCGTCCGAAAGAGGAAAGCCGGCATGCTAACCGCCGACCCCGCCCGGCCTCAGCCGCGCGGATCGGGCACGAAGCCGGCCGGGAACGGCTCGGGCGTGACCGGTGGCGCGCGCCGCGGCCGGATCACGCCGAGCGCGACCAGGTTGTCGTGGCTGTCGTAGCGGATGCGCACGACCTCGTTCGGGCGATCGCTGGCGCGGTCGAAGCTGGTGTGCGTGGTCGGCGCGTATTCGCGTTCGCCGTGGCCGGTGCCCAAGCGCTCGTCGCGGGCCATGCCGGCGGCCTTGCTTTCGGGCGCCGGCGCAGCCGACGGCGCGGCGCGCGTCGACGCCGCCGACTCGCGCGGCCGGCCCGGCCGCGACTCCTGATCGACCTCGCCGCGCAGCACCGGCGGCTGCTGCGGCGCGCGGACCACCTCGCGCGGCCGCTCGCGAAACACCGCCGCGCCGATCACGCCGACGTTGTCGGGCCGGTCGGTGCGCACCGCGTACGAGTCGGGCAGCGCGGTGAAGTAGAACGCCGCCGACTCGGTCAGGCTCTTGCGCCAACCCGTGATCTCGGTGCTTTGGTACGGGGCCAGCACGTAGCCGGTCTGGCCGGTCGCGGCGGTCTCGCCACTGACCGCGTTGACGCCGTCGATCGACAGCACGACCAGCACGCGCGCGCCGGAACGATTCGTGAGCCGCACCGCGTAGCGACTCCCCGGCCGGCCCGCGACCCATGACGCGCCGCGGTGCGACCAGGTTTGCAGCGTTTCGCCGCGGGCGCGGTCGACGAGTTCGACCTCGACGAGGCTGCCGACCGCGAACGCGGGGCTGGCGAAGGCGGCGGCTGCAGCGGCGGCCAAGGCAATGAAGGTGCGGCGGTTCGGCATGGCGTTTCTCCTGAACAGGAAGTGGGCGACATGCGTTGAACGGCCGGGCACGGCCGGCGGGGTGAACCCGCTCGAGAAAAAAATCTACATCGTCTCGGAGAACAGCTCCCGCCCGATCAGCATGCGCCGGATCTCCGACGTGCCGGCGCCGATCTCGTACAGCTTGGCGTCGCGCCACAGCCGGCCGAGCGGGTATTCGTTGATGTAGCCGTTGCCGCCGAAGATCTGCACGCCCTCGCCGGCCATCCATGTTGCCTTCTCGGCGCACCACAGGATCACGCTCGCGCAGTCCTTGCGCACCTGGCGCACGTGATCGGTGCCGAGCATGTCGAGGTTCTTCGCGACCGTGTACGCGAACGCGCGCCCGGCCTGCAGCACCGTGTACATGTCGGCGACCTTGCCCTGGATCAGCTGGAACTCGCCGATCGACTGGCCGAACTGCTTGCGGTCGTGGATGTACGGGATCACGTTGTCCATCACCGATTGCATGATGCCGAGCGGTCCGCCGGTCAGCACCGCGCGTTCGTAGTCCAGGCCGCTCATCAGCACGCGCGCGCCGCCGTTCAGCGCGCCCAGCACGTTCCCGGCCGGCACCTCAACGTTGTTGAAGACCAGCTCGCCGGTGTGGCTGCCGCGCATGCCGAGCTTGTCGAGCTTCTGCGCGATCGAAAAGCCCTTCATGCCCTTCTCGATCAGGAACGCGGTGACACCGCGCGCGCCCAACTCGGGCTCGGTCTTCGCGTAGACGACCAGCGTGTCGGCATCCGGCCCGTTCGTGATCCACATCTTGTTGCCGTTGAGCAGGTAGTGGTCGCCCTTGTCTTGCGCCTTCAGCTTCATGCTGATCACGTCGGAGCCGGCGCCGGGCTCGCTCATCGCCAGCGCACCCACGTGCTCGCCGCTGATCAGCTTCGGCAGGTACTTCGCGCGCTGCGCGTCGCTGCCGTTGCGCTTGATCTGGTTCACGCACAGATTCGAGTGCGCGCCGTAGCTCAGACCGACCGACGCCGATGCGCGCGAGATCTCTTCCATCGCGATCATGTGCGCGAGGTAGCCCATGTTGGCGCCGCCGTATTCCTCGCTGACGGTGATGCCGAGCACGCCGAGCGCGCCCATCTTTTGCCACAGGTCCATCGGGAACTGATCGCTGCGGTCGATCTCGGCCGCGCGCGGCGCGATCTCGGCCTGCGCGAATTCGCGCACCGCGTCGCGCAGCGCGTCGACGTCGTCACCGAGCTGGAAATTGAGGCCGGGCAGGTTGTTCATGTCGTGTCTCCGTCAGAGTTTTCTCAATGCCGCACGTCGTCGCGGCCGACCACCGTCATCACGGTGGCCGTCATCGTCGCGATGAGCTTGTGCGCGTCGCTGTCGTGCTCAGCGCCGGGCTCGAACTGGTACGCCTTGCCGTCGACGACGCTGATCGTGCGCCCGGCCTTGGTCACCGCGCCCTCGAAGCGCAGCAGCGGCCCGCGCGCCGGCGCCAGCAGGTTGATCTTGAACTCGATCGTCAGCACGCCCGCGTCGGCCGGCATCAGCGTGAAGGCCGCGAAACCACAGGCCGAATCGAGCCCGGTGGCGACCATGCCGGCGTGGACGAAGCCATGTTGCTGCGTCAGCTCGGGCCGGTGCGCCATCACGATCACGACGCGACCGGGCGCTATCGCCTCGACGCTCGCGCCGAGCGTGCGCATCGCGCCCTGCAGCGCGAACGACTCGCGCACGCGCTGGGCGAAGTCCGGGTTGCGGGTCTGCATCGTCATCAGGCGGTGTCGCGGGTCGCGTCGACCAGGGGGCGGGCGCGGCGCCCGGACGCGTCGATCCGGTTCTCGAGCAGCCCGCTCGTGACCACTCGTCGCGTTGCCTTCGTCTTTGCCTTGGCCATGGGGTGAACCTCGCTGGTGGTGATCGGAAACAGCTTACTCGCGCGCTGGTTTCTTCGCGCCGGCTTTGGCACCGGCGCCGACGAGAAGGCGGCGCGCCTCCTTCTCATGCGCGCGCACCTCGTCGAGCGTGATGTGCAGATCGGCCATCTGCTGCTCCAGCTGTGCGCGGTGCACGGCCAGCACGGCGAGGTACTTCTGCAGCTGCGGGTGGGTGTCGCGCGGCGACTCGTACATGTCGACCAGTTCCTTGACCTCGGCCAGGGTCAGCCCGAGGCGCTTGCCGCGCAACGTGAGCTTCAATCGCGTGCGGTCGCGCTGGGTGTAGACGCGGTTGCGGCCGGCGCGCTGCGGCGTGATCAGCCCGCAATCCTCGTAGAAGCGGATCGCACGGGTCGTCAGGTCGAACTCGCGGGCGAGTTCGCCGATCGTGAATGTCTTGAAGGTGGCAGCAGACATCTGGGTGACAGCGCCGACAGGCGAAGCGGCCTAAACTCGTCCCGATTGACGTTTACGTAAAGTGCGTAAAGTGTAATTGGGGAATGCGATGAAGCCGATGAACGCGCAGGAAATGCAGCTGAGCTATCCCGCAGGCGAGGCGCTGCCCGAGCTCGGCACGACGCTCGAGCTCGCGCCCGGCGTGCGCTGGCTGCGCATGCTGCTGCCGTTCCAGCTCGACCACATCAACCTGTGGCTGCTGCGCGACCGGATCGACGGGAATGACGGCTGGACGATCGTCGACTGCGGCATCACCAACGACGCGACTCGCGCCGCGTGGGAGACGATCTTCGCGAACGAGCTTCAAGGCCTGCCGGTGCTGCGCGTGATCATCACGCACATGCACCCCGACCACATGGGCCTGGCGCACTGGCTCACCGAGCGATGGGGTGTGCGCCTGTGGGTCAGCGCGACCGACTACCAGGCCGCGCGCATGGCCAGCAGCGGCATCGCGGCCATCGGCGGTGAGGCGACCGCACGCTTCATGGCGAGCCACGGCCTGACCGACGAAGAATCACAGGCGAAGATCAAGGCGCGCACCAACTACTACGCGAGCATGGTGCCGCAGCTGCCGTCCTCGTACCGCCGGCTGCTCGACGGCGATGTGCTGACTATCGGCGGGCGCGACTGGCGCTGCCATGTCGGCTACGGCCATGCGCCCGAACACATGTCATTGCACTGCGAGCAACTCGGAACACTGATCAGCGGCGACATGGTGCTGCCGCGCATCTCGACCAACGTCAGCGTGCACGAAGGCGAGCCCGAGGCAGACCCGCTGAGGCTCTACCTCGCGTCGATCAAGCGCATGAAGGCGCTGCCCGAAGACACCCTGGTCCTGCCCTCGCACGGCCGGCCGTTCCGCGGCCTGCACACGCGGGTGGACCAGCTCGTCGCGCACCACGACGAACGCTTCGCCGACGTGTTGAAGGCCTGCGCCGAAGCACCGCAGCATGCGGCCGACCTGCTGATGCTGCTGTTCCGCCGCAAGCTGGACCTGCACCAGACGACCTTCGCGATGGGCGAGTCGGTCGCGCACCTGAATGCGCTGTGGCTCACCGGCCAACTGACGCGCCGGCTCGACGCCGACGGCATCTACCGCTTCACGACCGCCTGAAGGCGATCAGGCGGCCGCCACAAGCGCCCGTACATCGGCCGGCCGCGGAATCGGCGCGACCGCGCCGAAGCCGGTTGTCGTCAGCGCGGCGGCCGCGTTGGCCCAGGTCACCGCGTCGAGCATCGCGTCACCGGCCGCGAGGCGCGCCAGCAGCGCGCCGGCAAAGCAATCGCCCGCACCGGTCGCGTCGACTGCGTC
>JAZJZJ010000113.1:0-872 GCA_040389925.1 Pseudomonadota bacterium | reverse complement strand
CGTCGACGCGGCGACCCGGCACATGCGTGCGACCTTGTGGCGTGCCGAGCAGCGCACCTTCCTTGCCGAGCTTGAGCACGACGACGGGCGCACCGGCGGCGAGACACCAGTCCAGAATCGCGTCGCGGCCGCTGAGGCCGGTGAAGAGTTCGGCGTCTTCGAGACTCGGCAGGAACAGATCGCACATCGCGACCGTCTCCTTGATGACCGCTCGCGCCCGGGCGAGCGGCCAGAGTTTGAGGCGCAGGTTCGAGTCGTACGCCACCTTCACGCCGGCCGCGCGCGCGATCCCGATCGCCGCGAACACGGTGTCGCAGGCGCTCGCGCTGATCGCCTGGCTGATGCCGGAGACGTGCAGGAACTTCGCGCCGCGGATCAGCGCCTCGGGCAGTTCGGCCGGCGTCATCCGGCTCGCGGCACTGCCGGCGCGCAGGTAGCTGAACGCGTGGCCGCTGGCGCCGTGGGTCACGAAGTAGACGCCGGTCGGTGCGTGCGCGTCGCGGGTCACCGCGTCGGTCGAGACACCTTCGGTGCGCCACAGGTCGACCAGGCGATCACCGAACGCATCGGCACCGAGCCGCGTGACATAAGCCGTGCGCGCGCCCTGGCGCGCCGCCGCGATGATCGCGTTCGAGGTGTCGCCGCCGAAGCCCTGGCGATACTCCGGTGCGTTCGCCCGCACCTGGTTGAACTCGATCATGGCCTCGCCGATCGAGACGATCTCGGCGCTCATCGGTGCGGACTCGACCGCTTCGAAGCTGATGGGGTTCATGGCAACTCTCCTGACATCTCAATCGAGCAGCGGCACCAGCCCGTCTTTCAGGCTGCCGCGCGCCTGCTCGTAGTCGGGCAGCACCGAGCGCACCACGTCC
>JAZJZJ010000112.1:0-12364 GCA_040389925.1 Pseudomonadota bacterium | reverse complement strand
GCGGCCTTCGCGACGATGTAGCCGTGCTCGACCGTGATCTCGGCGCCCATCGCCTGCAGCCCCTTGATGTGCTGATCGACCGGCCGCGAGCCGATCGCGCAACCGCCCGGCAACGAGACACGCGCCTCGCCGAAGCGCGCGAGCAGCGGCCCGAGCACGAGGATGGCCGCGCGCATCGTCTTGACCAAGTCGTACGAGGCTTCGCGCGACGTGAGCTGGCCGGCGTTCAGCGTCACCACTTCGGGATGCGCTTCGCTGCGGTCGATGGCCACGCCCATGCTGCCGAGCAGCTTCAGCGCGGTGCTCACGTCGTGCAGGCGCGGCACGTTGTGCAGCGTGACCGGCTCGGCCGACAGCAGCGCGGCGCAGAGTTCGGGCAGCGCGGCGTTCTTCGCGCCGGAGATCGTGACCGTGCCTTCGAGCCGGCGGCCGCCACGAATCAGGAGTTTGTCCATAGGGTTTGAGTGGCCCCAGGGTTCACACGGCGTTCGGCGCGGGAGCGTCGGGGGAGGCCGACACCACGCCGACAGCCACAGCAAACACTGCGGCTGGTTGTCAGTGGTGGTGGTGTGCGGCGGCCGCGCCGGGCTCGGCGGCGGCGTTGTGGGTGGCCCATTCGGCCGGTGTGAGCGTCTTCATCGACAGGGCGTGGATTTGCTCGCGCATTCTATCGCCGAGCGCCTTGTAGACCCGCTGGTGGCGCATCACGCGGCTCGTGCCCTCGAACTCGGCCGAGACGATGGTGGCAAAGAAGTGTCGGCCGTCGCCCTCGACCTCGACGCGGTCGCAGTCCAGCCCTTGCGCGATGAAACGCCGGACTTCGTCGGGGGTGGGGTCGGCCATGGTGGCTGCATTTTAGGGGCAGCCGTCGGCACGCGTGCTCAGGGCCGCGCGATGCGCTCGGTCAACGCCTCGGCGAGCGCTGCCGCCTGCGCCGCGCTCAACGGCCGCAACGGCAGTGCGACACGCGACCACGCCGCGTCGCACCAGGTCGTCGCCAGCGCCGATTTGACGCTCGCGACCAGCGGGTACTTCGCGATCAGCCCGCGCAACTCACCGGCCTTGCGCACTGCGGCCGCACCGGCCTCGGTGCCCTGCGCCGACCACGCCGCCTGCGCGTAGGGCGCGGTCAGGTTCGTGGTCGCCGAGATGCAGCCCGCGAAGCCGTCGGCGTTAGCGGTGACTAGCGAGGCTTCCGAGCTCGGGAATACGTCGAAGCCCGGAATCTCCCTGGCCACGGCACGCGCATAGGCCAGATCGCCGGCGCTGTCTTTCAGCCCGACGAGAACGGTCGGGTATTTGCGCCGCAGCTCCGACACGACGTCGAGCGGCCACGGCACGCCGGTGTTCTGCGGGATGTGATACAGGTAGATCGCCAGCTTCGGGTGCGCGGCCCGGCGCACGATTTCGTCGATGTGCGCGATCAGGCCCTCGGCCGGCACATCGGGGTAGAAGAACGGCGGCAGCACCAGCGCGCCAGCGAAGCCCAACTCAGCGGCGGCATGCGTGAGCGTCACGGTGTCTTCGAGCGCGCACACACCGGTGCCGACCATGAAGCGGTCCAGCGGCAGGCCGGCTTCGCCGATCGAGCGCATCACCGCGAGGCGCTGCGCGACGCTGAACGCCGTGGCTTCGCCGGTCGTGCCGAGCAGGTTGATCGCGTCGCAGCCGTCGTCGAGCAACGCGCGGCAGTGCCTCGCCAAGCGCGGCAGGTCGGGCGTGAAGTCGGGGTGCAGCGGCGTGGCGGTGGCGGCGATCACGCCGCGCAGTCGGGGTTGGTTCATCGAACGCTCCAGAAGTCAGAAACCGTAAAGACGCGCCGGGTTGGCGACGCAAGTGCGTTGGCGCAGCTCGGCGCTGGCCAGCCAGCCCGTCAGCAGATCGACCAGGTCGGCGTCGTGCGGCGTGGCGGTGAAGAGTTCGGTGTGCGGCCAGTCGCTGGCCCACAGCAGCTGCTCCGGGTTTGCCGCGACGAGGGCGCGCACCAGCGGCAGCACGTCGGCAGCACCGAGGCGGTACGGCGCCGAGAGCTTGACCCAGCCGCGCCCGCTGGTCAGCAACTCGAGCAGCGCCCGCGGCGCCTGCAGCGTCGGCGGGCGGCCCATGTGGTCGATGACGAGCGGCAATCTGGTTCGCGCGGCGATGCTGGCGAGCATCGCTTCGGCGGCGTCGCTCCAGCGCACCTGCACCTGCAGGTGCCAGCCGCGCTCGGCGATGCGCTCGCAGAGCGCCACCACCGCGTCCACCGCCACCACCTGCGGGTTCACCAGATTCAGGCGAATGCCGCGCACGCCGAGCGCGTGCATGGCGTCGAGTTCGACGTCGCTCGTGGCGGCACGCGGCACCACCACGCCGCGGAACGCGGCCCCGCCTTCACGCAAGGCGTCGAGCAGCTGGCGGTTGTCGGTGCCGTAGACGCTGGGCTGGACCAGCACGGCGCGCGCGATCCCGCAATTCGCCATCACCTCGCGGTACATCGCCAGCGTGCACACCACCGGCGTGTAGTTGCGCTGCGGGTCCAGCGGATACGCCGCGGCCGGCCCGATCACGTGCGCGTGCGTGTCGCAGCTGCCCGCGGGCAGGGCCCCGCGCGGACGGCGCAGCGGCGCCTGCGGCGGCGCGCACTCGGGCGCGTCTGCGCTCAAGGGATCGGCCGGCTCGCCAGACCGCGGCCCGGCACCAGGAAGTCGAAATCGCAGCCTTCGTCGGCCTGCAACACGCAGCGGTGGAACAGCGCGGCGTAACCGCGGTCGGGCGTCGGCGCCGCGCCGGTGCTCGCTGCAGGCAGGGCCGCACGGCGCTGCGCCAGTTCCGCTTCGTCGACCAGCAGCTCGATGCAGCGCGAGGCCACGTCGAGCCGGATCGAATCGCCGTTGCGCACCAGCGCCAGCGGCCCGCCGACCGCCGCTTCGGGGGTCATGTGCAGCACGATGGTGCCGAATGCAGTGCCGCTCATGCGCGCGTCCGAGAGCCGCACCATGTCCTTCACGCCCTGCATGCCGAGCTTGCGCGGGATCGGCAGGTAGCCGGCCTCGGGCATGCCCGGCGCGCCGATCGGGCCGGCGTTGCGCAACACCAGCACGTCGTCGGCGTTGACGTCGAGTTCGGGCGAGTCGATGCGCAGCGCCATGTCTTCGACCGACTCGAACACGACCGCGCGGCCGGTATGGCTCATCAGCTTCGGTGATGCGGCCGACTGCTTGATGATCGCGCCACGCGGCGCCAGGTTGCCACGCAGCACCGCCATGCTGCCCTGCGCGTTGATCGGCGAAGCGCGCGGGCGGATCACCTGCTGGCCCGGGTCGATCTCGGCGCCGTTCATGTAGTCGCGCAGGGTGCCGCCCATCACGGTCGGCGCGTCGAGGTCGAGCAGGTCCTTCAGTTCGTGCATCAGGCGCGGCACGCCGCCGGCCCAGTGGAAGTGCTCCATGTAGTGCGCGCCGCTGGGCTTGAGGTCGACCAGCACCGGCACTTCGCGGCCGATCCTGTCCACATCGGTCAGGTCGATCGGGATGCCCAAGCGCCCGGCCGCAGCCGTCAGGTGGATCAGCGCGTTGGTCGAACCACCGATTGCCTGCATGATCACCAGCGCGTTGCGGAACGACGCTGCCGTCATCACCTCGCTCGGTTTCGGGTGGCCGCTGATCGCCATCGCCACCGCCTGCTTGCCGCTCGCCTCGGCGCTGCGCAAGCGGTCGGCGTGCGTGGCAGGGATGGCGGCCGAGCGCGGCAGCGCCAAGCCCATCACCTCGATGATGCAGGCCATCGTGCTGGCGGTGCCCATCACCATGCAGGTGCCGGGCGTGGGCGCCAGGCGCTCGTTGATCGCCTCGATCTCGATCGCGTCGATGCGGCCGCCGCGGAATTCGCCCCAGAGGCGCCGGCAATCGGTGCAGGCACCGAGCTGCTCGCCCTTGTGGTGGCCCACGAGCATCGGCCCGACGGGCACGAACACGGCCGGCACGTCGGCCGAGGCCGCGGCCATCATCTGCGCCGGAATGGTCTTGTCGCAGCCGCCGATCAGCACCACCGAGTCCATCGGCTGCGCGCGCAGCATCTCTTCGGTGTCCATCGCCATCAGGTTGCGCAGGAACATGCTGGTCGGGTAGGCGAACGACTCGTGGATCGAGATCGTCGGGAACTCCATCGGCAGCCCGCCGGCCAGCAGCACGCCACGCTTGATCGATTCGACCAGCTTGGGCACGTTGCCGTGGCAGGCGTTGTAGTCGCTGAAGGTGTTGGCGATGCCGACGATCGGGCGCGCGAGCGCGTCGTCCGACAGGCCCATCGCCTTGATGAACGCCTTGCGGAGAAAGAGCGAAAAGTCGGCGTCGCCGTACGAGGTCAGCCCTTTGCGCATGCCTTGGGTCATGGTTCGAATCCAATGAGAAAGTCGATCAATTATCGATAATCAAATAATTGACGTCAATCGATATAGCGCCTGCTTCGGGACAATCGCACCTGCAAGTGGCTGAATGCCAAACATTGCGGTACGCACTATTGACAATCAGTTGCAACGCCGCCGAGAATCGCCGGCACTCAACAAGCCCTTTGGCGCCACATCAGGAGACCGACATGGCCATCAGCCGCCCGACCCGAAGCCTCTCGAATGCCCTCGTCTGCGCCATCGGCCTGCTGGCCGGTGCAGCCCATGCGCAGCAGACCGTCACGATGTGGAGCCATTGGCCCGACGAAGCCTCCAAGCGCGGCTTTGTCGAGGGCCAAGTCAAGGCCTTCGAGGCGGCCACGCCGTCGTGCAAGGTGAACCTGCAGTTCATCCAGAAGGCCGACCTGTACACCTCGGCCAAGACCGCGGTGCGCACCGGTCAGGCGCCCGACATCTTCTGGCTCGAGCCCGACGAGATCGCGTTCGCGAAGAGCGGCTACCTCGAGCCGCTCGACGCTTACGTCGACCTGAACAACCTGGAAGACTGGGCGCGCAAGTCGTGGACCTACAACGGCAAGGTCTACGCGCTGCCGCTCGAGGCCTACACCGTCGAGCTGTACTACAACCGCGAGTTGCTGAAGAAGATCGGCGTCAACGCGCCGGCCAGCATGCAGATGTCGCAGGCCGAGTTCACCGACATGGTGAAGAAGTCGGTTGCCGCCGGCGTCACGCCGCTGGCGCAAGGCGTGGGTGACCGCCCCTACCCCGGCGCCTACTTCCTCGAAGAAGTGCTGCTGCGCAAGCTCGGTACCGACGACTACCTGCTGCTGATGACCGGCAAGCTCTCGTTCACCGACCCGCGCGTGATCGAGGCGATGACCTGGGTCAAGCAGCTCGTCGATGCCGGCGCCTACCCGAAGAGCTTCGCCACGCTCAAGCTCGGCGAGTCGCACTACTACTTCCACACCAACCCGGGCGCATTGATGTTCCCGATCGCCAGCTGGTACACCGGCCGCGCGTTCGTCGACCCGGCCAAGGGCGGCCAGCCGGCCGGCTTCCAGCTCGGCGTGATGAAGTACCCGTCGATGGCGGGCGCCAAGTGCCCGGAGTGCAAGACGCTCGCGGTCGGCGGCAGCTACGTGATGTATTCGAAGAGCAAGAACAAGGAATGCGCCGGCAAGCTGCTGAGCTCGTTCGCCAACATCGAGGCCGGCAACAAGTGGATGGAAGGCGTGCTGCTGCAGACCGGCATCAAGACCGACCCGTCGCGCATCAAGAGCATCTACGCGCCCTACTTCAAAGAGTTGCAGGAACGCAGCGCCGGCGCCAAGTTCTTCATCGGCACGCCGCTGCAGTACATGTCGGGCAAGTGCGCCGACACCTTCACGCAGGTGCTGAACCGCGCCTTCCCGGGCGGGCTGATGAGCGTGAACGACGCCGCCGCCCAGATGGACGCGGCCTGCAAAGCCGCCGGCTGACGTGACGGCTCCCGCAACATCGGCGGCGAGGCGTTCGCGCCTCTCCGCGTGGTTCAACACGTCGGGCGGTGACTCGCGCAGCGCGTCCTGGCCGACCGTGATGGTCTTCCTCGCGCCTGCCCTGCTCATCTACGCCGCGCTGACCGCCTACCCGGTGTTGCGGACCTTCTACAACGCCTTCTTCACGATCGGCGACATCAACACTGCCACCTTCGTCGGCCTCGACCACTTCAGGGAAGTCTTCAAGGACGCGACCTTCTGGGCCGCGGTGCGCAACACCGCGGTCTGGTCGCTGATCGCGCCGGTGATGGACGTGGTCACCGGCCTGCTGCTGGCACTGTGCCTGTACGCCGGCGTGCCCTACGCGCGCTTCCTGCGCGTCGCGTGGTTCACGCCGGTGCTGCTGTCGTACGTGGTCGTCGGCATCTTGTGGGTCTGGATCTACAACTACGACTGGGGCATCGTCAACGTCGCGCTGCGCGCGGTCGGCCTCGGCGAGTGGGCGCAGGCCTGGCTCGGCGACCCGAAGTTCGCGCTCGGCGCGGTGATGATCACGCACACGTGGAAGTGGGCCGGCTTCAACATGGTGGTGTGCCTCGCGGCATTGCACTCACTGCCTTCCGAAGTGCTGGAAGCGGCCGAACTCGACAACTGCGGCTGGGGTGCCAAGCTCGTGCACATCATCGTGCCGATGCTGCGGCCGACGCTGCTGAACCTCTACGTGCTCGCCTTCATCGGCAAGATGAAGGTCTTCGACCTGGTCTTCATCATGACCGAGGGCGGCCCGATGTGGGCGACCGAAACGGTCTCGACCTACGTCTACAAACGCGCCTTCAACTGGAACACCTTCGACCTCGGCTACCCGTCGGCGATCGCGGTCGTGTGGTTCGTCGTGGTGATCGGCTTCGTGCTGTTCTTCAACCGCGTGTTCAAGCAGAAAGAACGGCTGGAATACTGATGAAGCCCCCACGCTCACTTCGTTCACTGCCCCCCGCGGGGGCGCTCGCCGCCTTTGGGGCGGCCCGGCAGGCGGCGAGATCATGAAAAGCCCGTCACATTACCTGCGCCACGGTGGCCTGATGGCCATCATCGTGCTCTACACGCTGTACTCGGCCCTGCCCTTCGTCTGGGTCGGCACGATGTCGGTGCGCACCACCGGCGAGATCAGCGCCTCGCACTTCGCCTGGCCCGAGGTCTGGCACTGGGAGAAGTTCCGCATCGCCTGGGTCGACTCGCACTTCGCGACCTACTTCTGGAACAGCACGATCGTGGTCGGCGCGGCGGTCGCGATCGTCACGCTGCTCGGCGCGGCGGCGGCGCACTGCCTGGCGCGCTACAACTTCCGCGGCAACCGGCTGGTCTATTTCATCCTGTTCAGCTCGATCATCTTTCCGCCCCAGATCATCCTGATCTCGCTGTTCCAGGTGCTGGTCGAATACAACCTCTACAACTCGCTGATCGGCCTGACGCTGGTCTACGTGGGCCTGCAGCTGCCGCTCACCGTGTACCTGCTCGAAGGTTTCTTCGCGCGCATTCCGCAAGACCTGTTCGACGCCGCGAAGATCGACGGCTACTCCGACTTCGAGATCTTCTTCCGCATCGTCTTGCCCGTGGGCATGCCGGCGATCGCGACGACCGTGATCCTGAACTTCATCCAGCTCTGGAACGAGTTCCTGTTCGCGGTCGTGCTGATCAACGAGCCCGGCTCGAGCACGCTGCCGATCGGCATCCGGCGCTTCATGGGCGACTACTTCCAGGACATCGGGATGATCGCCACCGGCATGATGATCGCGGTGATCCCGGTCGTGATCGTCTACGCCTTCTTCTCGGAAAAGCTCATCCAGGGCATGACGGCCGGCGCCGTCAAGTAAGCGCGCCCGCCCCCTCTTTCACGCATCGCCCACCGGAGAAAAACTTGGCCGTCGTTCGTCTCGCCCATATCAGCAAACGTTATCCCGGCGCCGTGGCGCCGTCGGTCGACGACGTGTCGTTCACGGTCGCCGACGGCGAGTTCATGGTGCTGCTCGGGCCCTCGGGTTGCGGCAAGTCGACCACCTTGCGCATGATCGCCGGGCTCGAATCGATCAGCGGCGGCGAGATGAGCATCGACGAGCGCGTCGTCAACGACGTGCCGGCGATGGACCGCGACATCGCGATGGTGTTTCAGTCGTACGCGCTGTACCCGCACATGACGGTCGCCGAGAACCTGGCGTTCGGCCTGAAGCGCCGCAAGGTCGACAAGGCACAAATCGACGAGCGGGTCGGCAAGGCGGCGAGCATCCTGGGCTTGGGCGAGCTGCTGCAGCGCAAGCCCTTCGCGCTCTCGGGCGGGCAGCGCCAGCGCGTCGCGCTCGGCCGCGCGATCGTGCGCGAACCCAAGGTGTTTTTGTTCGACGAACCGCTCTCGAACCTCGACGCCGCGTTGCGCGTGAACACCCGCAACGAACTGGTGCGGCTGCACCATCGCCTCGGCGCGACGATGATCTACGTCACCCACGACCAGGTCGAGGCGATGACGATGGGCCAGCGCATCTGCGTGATGAACAAGGGCCAGGTCGCGCAGATCGGCAAGCCGCTCGACGTCTACCGCCAACCGGCGGATGCCTTCGTCGCGCGCTTTCTGGGCAACCCGCCGATGAACCTGGCGAAAGCCAAGGTCGTGGCGCAAGGCGGCGCGAACTTCGCGCAAGTGGGTGGCGCGATGCTGCCGCTGGCGCGCTGGTCGGCGGCCGATCTGGCGCCCTGCGCCGGCGACGTGCTGATCGGCATCCGCCCCGAAGAACTCGGCCTGCTGGAAGGCGGCGCCCCCGATGCGAACGCCTTGCGCGGCACCGTCTCGGCCATCGAGCCGCTGGGCGCCGAAACGCTGATCGTGGTCGAGCTCGACGGCCAGGCAGGAGAGGTCACCGCGCGTGTGCACCGCGACGTGCAGCTGACGCTCGGCGACCCCGCGACGCTGGGCTTCGCCGGGCCAGCGCTCTACCTGTTCGACGCGAAGACCGAGAAGGCGATTCTCGCGAGCGCGGCATGAGCGCCCCCTTGCTGCGCATCGGCCTCGTCGGCGCGGGTTGGGTCACGCAGCACCACCTGGCGGGCTGGCAACGCGAGGCCGCGCGTGCCCGCGTCGTCGCGATCGCCGATCCGTCGCTGGCGAATGCACAGGCGCGTGCCGAGGCCTTCGGCATCGACACGGTCTACAGCGACGCGCAGGCGATGTTCGCGGGCGAGAAACTCGATGCGGTCGACATCGCTTCGCCACGCGAAACGCACGCCGAACTCGTGCGCCTGGCCGCCAAGCACGGTATCCCGACGATCTGCCAGAAGCCGCTCGCGCCGACTTTCCACGCAGCATCCACCTTGGTCGACGACGTGGCCGCGATTGCCGGCATGCGCCTGATGGTCCACGAGAACTGGCGCTTTCGGCTGTACTACCGGCAGATCGCCGAGTGGCTGCGCGAGGGCCGCATCGGCCGCGTACAACAGGCGCAGATGACGCTGCTGAGCTCGGGGCTGATAGCAGACGCGCGCGGTGTCTTGCCCGCGCTGGAGCGCCAGCCCTTCATCGCGACGCTGGACCGCGCGTTGGTGATGGAGATTCTGATCCACCACATCGACACGCTGCGTTTCCTGCTCGGCGAGATGACGGTCGTGCACGCGCGCACCGGCCGCCGCAGCCCGGCAATGACCGGCGAAGACCACGCGACGATCACGTTCGACACGGCGGCCGGTGCGACCGTGCTGCTGCTCGCCAACCTCGGCGCCCACGGCGAGCCGCCGGCGCTGGCCGACCGTCTGACGCTGATCGGCGAGCGCGGCACGATCCGGCTGCTGGGCGACACATTGACCTGCGAAGGCGAGCACCCCGACATCCGCCACTACGACATGGCGCAGTGTTACGCCGACTCGTACGCCGCGACGATCTCGCACTTCACCGACGCGCTGGCGAGCGGCGCGGCCTTCGAAACCTCGCCGCAGGACAACCTGCGCACGCTGCGGCTGGTCGAAGACATTTACGCGCAGAATCCTGCCTCGTGACCACCTTGCCGATCCGCCCCGAGCCCGCCGCAGCGGCTGACGATGCACACGCCGATGCCGAAAGCACCGACGTTGTCAAGGTGCTCGGCGACGACATCATCTTCGGCCGCCTGGCCCCCGGCACGCGGCTGGTCGAAGACCACCTGATCGCGCGCTTCGGTGCCACCCGCCACTACATCCGCCAGGCGCTGAACGAACTCGAGCGCACCGGCATCGTCGTGCGCGAGAAGAACAAGGGCGTCGCGGTGCGTTCGCTCACACCCTCGGAAGTGCGCCAGATCTACGAGGTGCGCGAGCTGCTGCATCGGCAAGCGGCCCTGCGCATCCCGCTGCCGGCGCCGAAGCGCGTGATCGAGGAGCTGGAGCGCCTGCACGCCGAGTATTCGCGCCATCTGCGCGACCGCCACTTTCGCGGCGTGCACGAGGTCAACGACCAGTTCCACCTGACGCTGTTCGCGTGCTGCGGCAACGCCTACCTCGTCGACTCGATCAAGCACTACATGTGGCTGAGCCTTCCGGTGCGCGCGAAAAAGACCGCCGACATCGAGCGCGCGATTGCCTCCGAGCGCGACCACCACATGATGATCCAGCTGATGAAGGGCACCGACAGCTGGGCCCTCGCGCAACTCTGCGTCGACCACGTGCAGCCGGCGAAGGACAGCTATCTGCAGGAGGTCGAGGAAGCCGCGGTCTTCGCGCCGACGCGACACCACTGACAACCACTCGCCATGCACAGCATCTTCCACCTCGCCTTCAACGTTCGCGACCTCGACGGCGCGCGCCGCTTCTACGGCGACACGCTCGGCTGCACCGAGGGCCGCAGCGCGCCGACCTGGGTCGACTACGACTTCTTCGGCCACCAGATTTCGCTGCACCTCGGCGAGCCGTTCGCGACCGCGCGCACCGGCCGGGTCGGCGAGCACCTCGTGCCGATGCCGCATTTCGGCGTGATCCTCGAACTGGCGGATTGGCAGGCGCTGGCCGCACGCTTGACCGCGGCCGGCATCGAGTTCGTGATCCCGCCGAGCCTGCGCTTCGAAGGTCAGCCGGGCGAGCAGTGGACGATGTTCTTCGTCGACCCGTTCGGCAACCCGCTCGAGGTGAAGGGCTTCAAATCACTGGAGACGGTCTACAACGCCTGAGCGGGCCGATCGCGCGGCCGCTCCGGCGCCGGCCCGCATCCCTTGGGGGTCGAGTCGCGTACCCGCGGCTCGGGGGCCGATATCAGTGCCGGATCTTGTAGCCGATCTTCAGCAGGTGCAGACACAACCCGCAGACGACGACCAAGCTGCCGACGACGACCGCCAGGCTGGTCCACGGCGAGACATCGCTGACCCCGAAGAAGCCGTGGCGAAACCCGTCAATCATGTAGAAGAACGGGTTCAGATGGCTCACGGTCTTCCAGAACGGCGGCAGCGAGCCGACCGAATAGAACACGCCCGACAGAAACGTCATCGGCATGATGACGAAGTTCTGGAACGCGGCGATCTGGTCGAACTTCTCGGCCCACAGCCCCGCAATGAGTCCGAGCGCGCCCATCATCGCAGCGCCCGCGAGGCCGAACACGATGATCCACAGCGGGTTCGACAGGTGCAGCGGCGCGAACCAGATCGTCGCGATCAACACGCCGCCGCCAACCACCAGCCCGCGCACGACCGATGCGCCCACGTACGCCAGAAACCACGCCCAGTGCGAGAGCGGCGCGACCAGCAGGAACACCAGATTGCCGGTGATCTTGCTTTGAATGAGCGACGAGCTGCTGTTCGCGAACGCGTTCTGCAGCACGCTCATCATCACGAGGCCGGGGATCAGAAAGCTGGTGTAGCTCAGCCGACCGAACACCTTCACGTGGTCTTCGAGCACGTGGCCGAAGATCAGCAGGTACAGGATCGCGGTCAGCACCGGCGCAGCGACGGTCTGGAAGCTGACCTTCCAGAAGCGCAGCACTTCCTTGTAGAGCAGCGTCGGCGTGCCCGACAAGACATTCACGGAACTCATACCGCCACCTTCACTTGCTCGAGCGTGCGCGGCGGCCCGTTCATGATTTCGAGGAACACGTCCTCAAGGTCGGCGCGGCCGATCTCAAGATCTTCGGGCTGGCAGCCTGCGGCGCGCAGCACGCCGAGAATCGTCTCGACCTCGTGCGCGTCGTGCGCCGTGATCTGCACGATGCGCCCGGTGACGCGCGACTGCGCGGCGAGCGCGGCCGGCAGCGGCGCGTCCATCTTGAAGCGCAGCATCGTGCTCGCGGTGCCGGCCAGCAGCGCCGACGTGCGATCGAGCGCGACGACCCGCCCCTGCTTCAGCATCGCCAAGCGCCCGCACAGCGCCTCGGCCTCTTCGAGGTAGTGCGTTGTCAGCAGCACCGTGTGGCCTTCGCGGTTCAGGCGTGCGACGAACTGCCACAGCGTCTGGCGCAGTTCGACGTCGACGCCGGCGGTCGGCTCGTCGAGCACGATCACGG
>JAZJZJ010000111.1:0-12008 GCA_040389925.1 Pseudomonadota bacterium | reverse complement strand
GGCTCGAGCGCGGCGATGATCTCGACCAGCTTGTCGGGGTCGCGCTCGGCGAGTTCGATGTCGAACACGTCGATGCCGGCGAACTTCTGGAACAGGCAGCCCTTGCCCTCCATCACCGGCTTGCCGGCGAGCGGGCCGATGTCGCCCAGGCCGAGCACCGCGGTGCCGTTGGTGACGACGCCGACGAGGTTGCCGCGCGAGGTGTAGTCGAAGGCCAGCGCCGGATCGGCCTCGATCGCGAGGCAGGCGTAGGCCACGCCGGGCGAGTACGCGAGTGACAAGTCGCGCTGGTTCGAGAGCGGCTTGGTCGGCAGCACGGCGATCTTGCCGCGCGTCGGCGCGCGGTGGTAATCGAGCGCGGCGTCGCGCAAGGCGCTTTCGGCGGCTGAGAGTTCGGTCGTGTTCTTCTTCAAGGCGGTGCTCCGCAGTTTGGCAAGGATGAAAGGGCATGGTGCTCCAAGGCCTCGGGCAAGGCAACCGCTGGAAAGCCCGAATCGTTCACCGCATCGATGCACCCAAAATGGCCTCACACCTGTGGTCGATGGCACGTGGCTTGCGGCTGCACGGTGATACCCCACCGAGGAGAAAGCCATGCAATTGAAACGAATCGTGCCGCAGGCCTCGGCCCTGCTGCTCACCGCGGGCGGCGTGCTCGCGCTCGCCGGCTGCGGCGGTAGCGACGACGACCCGGTCAACACCGCCTGCGCCGTCACCAGCGCGAGCGGCAGCGTCGTCGTCGGTTCCGGCTTGCCGGGTGACCCGGCCGCGCCCGAGCCGGCCTCCGGCTATCGCACCGGCTACAAGGCGGTGCACTCGAAGAACTACATGGTCGTCACCGCGAACCCGCTCGCCAGCAAGGCCGGCTGCGACGTGCTGAAGGCCGGCGGCACGGCCGCCGATGCGGCGGTGGCGGTGCAGATGGTGCTCGGCCTGGTCGAGCCGCAATCGAGCGGCCTGGGCGGCGGCGCCTTCATGCTGTATTACGACGCGAAGGCGAAGACCGTGCAGTCGTACGACGGCCGCGAGACCGCACCGGCCACCGCGACCGAGAACTACCTGCGCTGGATCGACGACACGACCGACCAGACCACGCCGAAGCCGACCGCGCGCGCGAGCGGCCGCTCGATCGGCGTTCCGGGGGCCGTGCGCATGCTCGACCTGGCGCACAAGGACCACGGCAAGCTGCCCTGGAAAGACCTGTTCGCGCCCGGCATCAAGCACGCGACCGACGGCTTCGCGATCAGCGGCCGGATGGCCGACGCGATCGGCAACCCCAACGTGCGCGCCAGCCTGCTGCGCGATGCCGAGATCACCGCGACCTACTTCAACGCCGACCTCACGCCCAAACCGCTCGGCACGCTGTTGAAGATCCCGGCCTACGCCGAGACGCTGACCACGCTCGCCAACAACGGTGCCGACGCGCTCTACACCGGCGCGCTCGCGCAGGCGATCGTCGACAAGACCGCGATCACGGCCAGCGCCGCCGACGGCAGCGCGATCACGCCCGGCAAGCTGACGCTGACCGACCTCGCCGGCTACCAGGCCAGGAAGCGCGAGCCGATCTGCACCACCTACCGCTCATACTGGGTCTGCGGCATGCCGCCACCGTCGTCGGGCGGCATCACGGTGGCCTCGGCGCTCGGCGTGCTCGAGAACTTCAACCTCGGCCTGTACAAGCCGACCGCGCTCGACCTCGAAGGCGGCAAGCCGCAGGTGCTGGGCGTGCACCTGGTCAGCGAGGCCGAACGCCTGGCCTACGCCGACCGCGACAAGTACATCGCCGACACCGACTTCCAGCCGCTGCCCGGCGGCACGCCGGACACGCTGCTGAACAAGACCTACATGCGCAGCCGCGCCGACCTGGTCAGCTTCTCGGCCAGCATGGGCACCGCGGTGGCGGGCAACCTCGGCCCGGTCCCGCTCGGTATCGACCGCACGCCCGAAAGCGGCACCACGCACATGACGATCGTCGACAAGGACGGCAATGCGCTGGTGATGACGACCACGGTCGAGAGCGGTTTCGGCTCGTACCACATGACGCGCGGCTTCATCCTGAACAACCAGCTGACCGACTTCTCGGCCACGCCGACCGACGGCACCGGCGCGATCATCGCGAACCGCGTGCAGCCGGGCAAGCGCCCGCGCAGCTCGATGGCGCCGACGCTGGTGTTCAAGATTGCGGCCGACGGCACGAAGGGCGATTTCGTGATGGGCACCGGCTCGCCGGGCGGCAGCACGATCATCCAGTACGTCGTCAAAACGGTGGTCGGCGTGCTCGACTGGGGGCTCGATGCGCAACAGGCGACGTCGATGGTCGACTTCGGCGCAGCCAACAGCCCGACCACGAACGTCGGCGGCGAGCACCCGAACATCATTGCCGACGGCGGCGCCGCCAGCCCGCTGGCAGCGGGGCTGCGCGCGATGGGTCACACGGTGTCGGTCTCGGCGCAGTCGAGCGGCATTGGCACGGTGATCCGCGTGCAGTCGAACGGCGCGCCGGCCTTGCAGGGCGGCGCCGACCCGCGCCGCGAAGGGCTGGTGCTGGGCGATACGTTCACGCCGTGATGGCGCAAGGGCCACAAGTTCACCCCGTGACGGCGTGAACCCGCTGCACTCCCGTCAGCCGGGGGCGCGGCAGTGGTCGCGCAACCCGGCCAGGTCGGGCGCGATGCCGATGCCCGACGCGTCACCGAGGCGCGCGGCGCCTTCGCTGATCGACGCGAGCGCGCCACTGAGCAGCGTGCGCAGCGGGTTCGGGTTCGCATCGATCTCGAGCAGGCCGGCGCCACCCGCGGCCGCGAGCAGGTGCGCCGATGCGAGCAGGCCGATACCGGCGCCGAGGTAGTGCGGGCAGTAGGTCGTGCCGGCACGCTGCACCGCATCGATGACCGGCCAGCAGCCGGAGATGCCGCCCCATTTCGCGGCATCGGGTTGCACGACCGCGAACACCTTTGCGTCGAGTGCCGCCGCGAACTGATCGTGACCGGCGAGGTTCTCGCCGCCGGCGAGCGGCACCGGGCTGGCCTTGGCGAGCGCCTGCCATTCGGTCCACGGCCGGTCGGCGCGCAGCGGCTCTTCGAGCCAGCCGAGCGCGAACGGCGCAAGCTGCGGCGCAATCGCGAGCGCTTCGGTGAGCGACCAGGCCTGGTTCGCATCGACCATCAGCCGGTGCGCGTCGCCCAGCGTCGCGCGCAGCGAGCGCAGGTTCGCGAGGTCGCGCGCGGTGCCGAAGCCGAGCTTGAGCTTGAACGCGCGGTGGCCTTGCGCGAGCATGCGCGCCGCCGTTTCGTGCGGCCGATCGGGGTTGATGCCGCTCGCGTACACGCCGACCCGGTCGCTCGTGCCGCCGAGGTATCGCCACAGCGGTTGCTGCGCGCGGCGCGCACACAGATCCCACAGCGCGAGGTCGAGGCCGGCGATCGCCTGCGCGAGCGGGCCGGGTTCGCCGGACTGGAGCGCGAGCACCGCGGTGCGTGCGTTCAGGTGCGCGAACGCCGCCGCCGGGCCGTCGAAGGCCTGCGCCAGCAGCAGCGGCGCGAGCACCGTGTCGACGAGGTTCTTGCGGTGCTCGGCGCCGCAGGCCGGGAAGTTGCACCAGACTTCGCCCCAGCCCTGCGCGCCATCCGCATCGGTGACGCGCACGAACAGCGCCGGTCGGTCGTGCATCACGCCGAACGAGGTGCGCACCGGCGTGGCGATCGGTGCGCGCAACACGAAGGCCTCGACGCGCTCGACGCGCAGCTTCGGCGCGGGGAGGGGTGTCACTGGGAAACCTTCGTGCTGCGCACTGCGGTATTCGCCTTGGGAACGGCCCGGTCGCTCATGGCTTCAGGTCCATTTCGACGTGGATCGCGTCGGCGCGGTAGGTCACTTCGGCGAGGTAGATCACGGTGCCGGCGGCATCGTTGAACACGCGCCGCACCTCGGCCACCGGCGCGTTCATCGCGATGTCGAGCATGCCGGCGACTTCGAGATCGGCGGTGCCGATCGTCAGCACCTGACGCGCGGCAGCGATCGTCACGTCCTTCATCGACAGCATCAGCGGGATCACGGTTTCATGGCGAAAGCGCTTCGCGTGGCGGCGGAAGATGCGCTCGTCGAGGTAGATGTCGATCACGCAGTACGGCGCGCCGGCGCGCGAGTGGATGCGCCGCATGAACACGTACTTCGGCGCCGGCGTGCCGTCGTCGGGCTTCAGCGGCGGGGCCGCGGTCGACTCGTCGATCGTGACGATCTTCGGCTGTGTGTCGCGGTAGAGCTCGGCCAGCGCATCGAGCGTCGTCGAGACCTTGAACCAGCGTTCGTCCTTCGGGCGGCCGGTGACGAAGGTGCCGCGACCCTGCTGCGGCGACACCAGCCCTTCGCGCGCGAGCACCTCGATGCACTGGCGCACCGTGACGCGCGCGACGCCGAAATCGGCACCGAGCTCTTCGAGCGACGGCAGCCGGTGGCCGCTCGGCCAGGTGCCGCGCGCGATGCGCTGGCGCATCAGGTCGGCGAGCTGCCGGTAGCGCGGGATGCCGCTCGATGCGAAGCTGGCGTTCATCGTCAGGGGTTGCGGGTAAGCCCGCAAGCGAGCGGGTTGTTTGAACGTATGGTCGATAGTACGATCAGTCGACATGACAACGCAAGCCACCGCCGCATCGAAGCCGCTGCGCCTGCTGCTGGTTCTCGCGCCCTGGGCGCTGATCCTGCTGCTCTGGTACGGCGTGCGCGCCAGCGGGCTGGTGAACCCGGCGCTGGTGCCGGCGCCGCATGAAGTGGCCAGCAAGTTCGTCGAGCTGCTGCGCGACCGGCTTGCGGTCGACATTTTCATGTCGACCCGGCGCGTGTTCATCGGCGTGACGCTCGGCGTCGCGCTGGCGGTGCCGGTGGGTTTTTGCCTCGGCTGGTACAAGGGCTTGCGCGGCTTCATCGACCCGGTGATCAACTTCTTTCGCGCGCTGCCACCGATCGCACTGATCCCGCTGGTGATCGTGTACTTCGGTATCGGCGAGGTCGCGAAAACGGTGATCCTGTTCTACGCGTCGTTCTTCGCCGGCGTGATCGTGATGTACGAGGGCATCGCGCAGATCAGCCCGATCTTCATCCGCGTCGCGCGCACGCTCGGCGCGAGCGATCTCGAGATCTTCGCGAAGGTGATCATCCCGCTGACGGTGCCGCACATCCTGACGGCGATCCGCGTCGCGCTCGGTGTGGCCTGGGCCACGCTGGTGGCGTCGGAACTGATCGCGGCGCAGCAGGGGCTGGGCGCGCTGATCCAGAACGCCTCGTCGTTCTTCCAGCTCGACATCATCTACGTCGGCATCATTTGCATCGGCTTCATCGCGATGGCGATGGACCTGCTGCTGCGCGCCGCGAGCCGCCGGCTGGTGGCGTGGCAAGACCGGATCGCGTGAGGGCGGCATGAACGACGAGACCGCAGCGCCGGTGCGCATCCGCTTCGACAACGTCACGGTCGACTTTCCGACCGCGCACGGCCCGATGCGCGTGCTCGACGGCGTCAGCTGCGAGATCCGCCAGGGCGAGTTCGTCTCGGTGATCGGGCCGTCGGGCTGCGGCAAGACGACGCTGATGAACATCGTCGGCGGCTTCGTGCAGCCCACATCGGGCAGCGTGCTGCTCGACGGCCAGCCGATCATCGGCCCAGGCCCGGACCGCGGCGTGATCTTCCAGGAGTACGGCGTGTTCCCGTGGCTCACGGTGCGCCAGAACATCGAATTCGGGCTGAAGCTCGCGGCCAATCGCGTGCCGGCCGCGGAGCGCGCGCAGACCTGCGAGCGCTACATGGGCCTGATGGGCCTGGCCGACTTCGCGAACCACTTCCCGAAGCACCTGTCGGGCGGCATGCGCCAGCGCCTCGCGCTCGCCCGCGCCTACGCGGTCAAGCCGCAGTTCCTGCTGATGGACGAACCGTTCGGCGCACTCGATGCGCAGACCCGCACCGCGATGCAGGATCTGCTGCTGCAAGTGCTGCAAACCGAAGGCAAGACGGTGATGCTGATCACGCACTCGGTCGACGAGGCGATCTATCTGTCGTCGCGCATCATCGTCGTGACGGCGCGGCCGGCGCGCATCCGCACCATCATCGATGTGCCGTTCGGCTACCCGCGCAGCGAGCGCATCCACGAAGACCCGCGCTTCGCGGCGCTGCGCGCACAGATCCGCGAGCTCGTGATGGAAGAGTACGCGGCGCAGGCGAAGCAGACTGTTTCCCAATGACCCCTGAGCGCGACTGACCCGGAACTTCACAGGAGACCTCCATGCACAAGATTCAACGCAGAACCCTGATCCAGGCCGCCGCCGGCGCCGCACTCGCCGGCCTCGGCGCACCGGTGTTCGCGCAGGGCACGACCAAGGTCAAGGTCGGCTACCTGCACACGCCGGCCGTCGACAGCCACATCTGGCTCGGCCAGCAGATGGGTGCGTTCGCGAAGCAGGGCCTGGAGCTCGAACTGATCCAGTTCACGACCGGGCTCGAGCTGTTCCAGGCCATGATCGGCGGCAGCCTCGACGTGCTCTCGACCGGCGCGGTGGTCTCGAACTTTCCGGCACGCGGCCAGGGCAAGGTCTTTCTGATCAACAACATCGAGTACGCGACGGCGCAGTTGTGGGTGCGCGCCGATTCGGGCATCAAGACGCTGGCCGACCTGAAGGGCAAGCAGATCTCGACGACCACCGGCACGACCGCGCATGTGTTCCTCGACAGGGCGCTGCGCTCGGCCAAGCTCGATCCGGCCAAGGACGTGCAGATCGTCAACCAGCGCATGGCCGAGGCGGTGACCTCGTTCATCTCGGGCGCGGTGCCGGCGGTGGCGCTGTGGGTGCCGTTCGACTCGACCGTGAAAGAGAAGTCGCCGGGCGCGGTGAAGCTGGTCGACGCGTCGGCGTTCTTCCCGCAGGCCGCGATCGTCGGCGGCTGGGCGGCGCGCAACGATTTCTACGAGAAGAGCCCGGCCGTCATCACGAAGCTGATCGCCGCGTGGGTCGAGGCCAACGACCGGCTGATCGGCAACTTCGACGCGTCGACCGAGATCGTGCAGAAGCAGTACCCGCAGGTGCCGCTGGCCGACTTCCGCCTGCAGTCGAAGGCATCGCGCTACTACACCTCGGCCGAGTGGCGCGCCAAGTACGCTGACGGCACCGTGACCGGCTGGCTGCAGCAGGTCACCGACTTCTTCGTACAGACCGGCAACATCCCGAACGCGCTGAAGGCGGCGCAGTACTTCGACACCAAGCCCTACTTGAGTGTCGTGAAGGCGTGACGATGGCGGCCGGCGGCTGCGATTACATCGTCGTCGGCGCTGGCTCGGCGGGTTGTTTGCTGGCGAACCGGCTGAGCGCGAATCCGGCGGCAAAGGTGCTGCTGCTCGAAGCCGGCGGCGAGGGCGGCAACTTCTGGTTGAAGCTGCCGGTCGGCTACTTTCGCTCGATCTACGACCCACGTTTCTCGCGCCAGTTCGCGGTCGAACCGCAGGCCGCGACCGGCAACCGCGCAATGACCTGGCCGCGCGGCCGCGTGCTCGGCGGCTCGAGCGCGATCAACGGGCTGCTCTACATCCGCGGCCAGCACGCCGACTTCGACGACTGGGTCGCGCGCGGTGCGACGGGTTGGGGCTACCGCGAGGTGCTGCGCTACTTCAGAAAGTCGGAGCGCTACGAGCATGGCGCGAGCGAGTACCACGGCGGCGCGGGCGAGCTCGACGTGGCCGATCTGCGCAACGACCACCCGTACTGCGCGGCCTGGCTCGCGGCCGGTGCCGAGGCCGGATACCCGCGCAATGCCGACTTCAACGGCGCGAGCGACGCCGGTCTCGGTGCGTACCAGCTGACCCTGCGCGGGCACTGGCGCTGCGACGCGGCGATGGCGTTCCTGCAGCCGGCGCGCGCGCGGCCGAACCTGACCGTGCTGACCGGCGTGCAGGTCAGGCGGGTGCTGATCGAGCACGGGCGTGCGGTCGGCGTCGAGTGGTTGCAGGGCGGCGAGCTGCGCAGCGCGCGCGCGGGTGCCGAGGTGATCCTGGCGGCCGGCGCGCTGCAGTCGCCGCAGCTGCTGCAGATCTCGGGGATCGGCCCGTCGGCGCTGCTGCAGGGCCTGAAGATCCCGGTCCAGGTCGACGCGCCGGAAGTCGGCCGCAACCTGCAAGACCACTACCAGGCGCGCGTCATCGTCAAGCTGCGCGAGAAGATGTCGCTGAACGACCAGGTGCGCAGCCCGGTCGACCTCGCGCGCATGGGCTTGCAGTGGTTGCTCCAAAAACGCGGGCCGCTGACGGTTGGTGCGGGGCAGGTCGGCGGCATGGTCTGCAGCGAGCACGCGCAGGGCGGGCGGCCCGATCTGCTGTTCAACGTGATGCCGCTGTCGGTCGACAAACCGGGCGATCCGCTGCACCGCTTCTCGGGCTTCTCGGCCTCGGCCACGCAGTGCCGGCCCGACTCGCGCGGCACGGTCGAGATTCACTCCACCGACCCGAACGAGCCCCCGCGCATCGTCTCGAACTACCTGACTGCGCCGGCCGACATCAAGGTGCTGGTGTCGGGCCTGAAGATCCTGCGCGAGATCTATGCGCAACCGGCGTTTCGCGGTCTCGTCACCGGCGAGGAATATTTGCCGGGCAGCGCGCTGCGCAGCGATGCGGAGCTTGAGCAGTTCGCGCGCGAGAAGGGCGGCACGGTGTTTCACCCGGTCGGCACTTGCCGGATGGGCGGCGACGCGGGCTCGGTGGTCGACGCGCAGTTGCGGGTGCGCGGGATCGAGCGGCTGCGCGTGATCGACGCCTCGGTGATGCCGACGATGGTGTCGACGAACACGAATGCCGCCACCGTGATGATTGCGGAGAAGGGCGCCGCGCTCGTGCTCGACGCGGCGCGCTGAACGCCTATCCGCCCATGTAGGCGGCCAGCACCTTCGGGTCGTTCAGCAGCGCGGCGCCGCTGCCGTCGAGCACGATCTTGCCGCTCTCGAGCACGTAGCCGTGGCGGGCGATCTTCAGCGCCTGCTTGACGTTCTGCTCGACCAGAAAGATCGTCAGGCCGTCGCCGTTGATCTCGCGCAGCGTGCGGAAAATGTCCTGCACGATGATCGGCGCCAGGCCCATCGAGGGCTCGTCGAGCAGCAGCAGGCGTGGCTTCGCGAGCAGCGCGCGGCCGATCGCGAGCATTTGCTGCTCGCCGCCCGAGAGGTTGCCGGCGAGGCCGTCAAGGCGTTCCTGCAGGCGCGGGAACAGCGTCAGCACGCGTTCCAGGTCGCTCGCGATCGCGGCGCGGTCTTTGCGACGGTAGGCGCCGAGTTCGAGGTTCTCGCGCACCGTCAGCGTCGTCAGGATCGCGCGGCCTTCTGCGACCTGCACGAGCCCGCGTTCGACGATCTGGTGCGTCTTCAGCGTCGTCAGCTCTTCGCCCTCGAAGCGGATCGAGCCCGATCTCGGTTTGACGAGGCCCGACAGCGCCAGCAGCGTCGTCGATTTGCCCGCACCGTTCGCGCCGACCAGCGTGCGGATCTCGCCGGCGTTGACGTCGAAGCTGATGCCTTGCACCGCCTCGATGTGGCCGTAGGCGACCTGCAGGTCGCGCACTTCAAGGAGTGAACTCATGCGGTCACCACGTCGTCGTCCCGGCCCAGGTACGCCTCGATCACATCCGGATTGTTCTTGATCTGATCCGGCGTGCCTTCGGCAATGATCTTGCCGAAGTTCAGCACCGCGATGCGCTCGCACAGGCCCATCACGAAGCGCATGTCGTGTTCGATCATGAAGACCGTGAAGCCGCGCTGGGCGATCTTCGTGATCACGCTCATCAGTTCGACCTTCTCGCCGCTGTTCATGCCGGCCACCGGCTCGTCGAGCAGCAGCAACTTCGGTTGCGTTGCGAGCGCTCGCGCGAGTTCGAGCTTGCGCTGGTCGCCGTACGAGAGGTTGTCGGCGGTGTCGAAGGCTTTCGCGTCGAGCCCGACCCAGCCGAGCAGCTCGTGCGCGCGGTCACGCGCCTGGCGCTCCTGCGCGCGAAAGGCCGGCAGCGAAAACAGCCAGCCCGGCACGCCATAGTTCAGGTGCGCATGCATGCCGACGACGACGTTTTCGATCAGCGTCATCTCCTTGAAGATGCGGATGTTCTGGAACGTGCGGCCGAGACCGAGCCGCGTGATCTGGTGCGGCTTCACGCCAACGAGGCTCTTGCCATCGAACTCGATCGCACCGCCGCTCGGCGCAAGCAGCCCGGTGATCAGGTTGAACACCGTCGTCTTGCCGGCGCCGTTCGGGCCGATCAGGCCGAAGACCCGGCCTTCGGGCACCTCGAAGCTCACGTCCTGCAGCACGCTGAGGCCGCCGAAGCGCTTGGACACGTTGCTCAGCTTCAGCATCACTTGCCGCCTCGCTTGAACCACGACTTGAAGCGCTGCGGATCCCACAAGCCCTTCGGCAGAAACAGCACGATCAGCACCAGGATCGCGCCGTTCATCATCGTGCGGAAGTCGCTGAAGCCGCGCAGCAGCTCAGGCAGCAGCGTGATGATCAGCGCGCCGAGCACCGGGCCCGTGAGGCCGCCGGTGCCGCCGAGGATCGCCATCGTCAGGATGTCGACGCCGCGGTCGAAGCCGAACTCGCTCGGACCGATGAAGAACGTGAGGTGCGCGTTCAGCGCGCCGGCCACGCCGGCGATGGCGGCGCCGAGCGCGAACGCGAGCATCTTGTGCGCGTTGACCGCGATGCCCATCAGCGAAGCCGCGACCGCGTCCTCCTTGATCGCCTCGAACGCGCGGCCGATGCGCGAGCGGCGCAGCCGCCACAGAATCAGCAGCGTCACCACGAGCACGACGACCACGTGCCACCACTGTGTGAGTTGCGGAATGCCGTTCAGGCCGAGCGCGCCGCCGGTCAGTGACTCGGCGTTCAGGATCATCACGCGCACCACTTCGCCGAAGCCGAGCGTCGCCATCGCGAGGTACACGCCCGACAGGCGCAAGGTCGGCCCGCCGATCAGCAGCGCGACGATCGTCGGTGCCACGATGCCGCCGGCGAGCGCGACCGGGAACGGCGCGCCGTAGTTCATCGTCAGGATCGCCGCGGTGTACGCGCCAATGCCCATGAACGCGGCGTTCGCCATCGCGAGCAGCCCGCACGACAGCGTGAGCCAGATCGACAGCGCCAGCAGCGCGTTGATGCCGATCGTCAGCACCAGGTTGCTGTAGATCTGCCAGAAATTCTCGAACCATTCCATCAGGCTTTGCGCTCCAGGACCTTCCCGAACATGCCTTGAGGCCTGAGCAGCAACACGATGAAGAGCAGCCCGAACGCGACCGCGTCGCGCATCGTCGAGCCGATGTAGGCGACCGACATCACTTCGGCGAAGCCGAGGAACAGGCCACCGATCAGCGCACCGCGGATGTCGCCCATGCCGCCGAGGATGATCACCGCGATGCCCTTGTGCAGCATCGGCTGGCCCATCAGCGGGAACACTGCGTTCGAGTACAGCGCGATCAGCACGCCGCTAATGCCGCCGAGCGCGGCGGCGCTGAACGAGGTCAGGTAGAACAGGCCTTCGACGTTGATGCCGAGCAGCATCGCCGCCTTCGGCGATTCGGCGATCGCGCGTAGCGCGCGGCCGAGTTGGGTCTTGCGCATCACCAGCAGCAGGCCGGCCATCAGCGCGAACGACAGCACGATGATCGCGACCTCGAGCACGCTGATCTGCACGCCCCAAAAGTGCAGTTGCTGATCGGGCACCAGGTCGCTCGGGAAGCGCTGGTTCTCGGCGCCGAAGATGCCTTGCGCGGCGCTGTTGAAGAAGATCGCCAGCCCGATCGTCGCGATCATCGGGATCAGGTGCGGCGCGTTGCGCTGGCGCAGCGGCTTGAGCACCAGGTAGTCGATCACGAGACCAAACGCGCCGGCGACGAAGAAGGCCGCAATCAGCGAGGCCCAAAGCGGGAACGCGAGCTTCGTGACCACCTGCAGCGCCGCATACGCGCCGATCATGAAGATCGCGCCATGCGACAGGTTGATCACGCC
>JAZJZJ010000110.1:0-89300 GCA_040389925.1 Pseudomonadota bacterium | reverse complement strand
GTTGCGTACCGCGCAGTGCCGGCAAACGAGCGTCCGGAGCGCCAGTCGAACATCCGTTGCACCATGTGCGCCGCGCAGGCGAGTTCTTCGGGGTGAGCTTGGCCGTCCAGCGTGATGTCGCCCAGATGCACAGTCACGTCGGACGCGAGGGGTTCGATGGCGCGCCGGGCAGCATGCCGGTTCGCGACGCATTCAAGCGAGCGTGGCGACAGGCGGCTGTCCGCAATCAGGGCGATGCGCATGGTCCGCGTGGTGTGTGCCGGTACGGACCGACGCGGTTACAGACTGGCAGGCGACGGTGCGAGGCGTCAATCGGCAAAGTTCTGCAGCACCTGGTCCCAGTCGGCGCGCGCCACCGCCTCGGGCGGCAACTCGCCGAGGAACGGCCAGACCTCGCGTGCCATGTCGACGACAAGCTCGGGTTCGATGGTGGCGCCCAGCCTGGCCAACTCCATGACGAACCGGTCGATCCAGACCCCTTCTGACAACTGCGCTTCCATCGGACCATCCTAGCCCGCGAACCGTGACACCTCGTTGACCCCCGGCCCGGCCCGGGCAGGTGCGTCGACCCGCAGAGCTGTCACATTGCGGCGCTACGCTTTCGTGCAATCCCCGTCGAAGGTGTTCACCGACTCCATGCGCTCGATCGAAAACAACCCGTCCTCGCGGCCCCCGCAGCCTGCCGGCGCTGCTCGAGCGCGGCACTGGGGTGCTGCGCTGGCGGCCGGTTGGTTCATGGTTGCGCCCTGCGTTGCTGCAGAGCGCGGCGCTATCTTCCTGATCGAGGATGGTTCGGATGCGATCCATCTCAGCGACCGCCCCGCTCGCGAGGCCGGCCAAGCGGTGCGCCTGGTCGTCGGCAGCGCATCCGACTCGCGTGGCGCAGTGCCCCCTCGGGCCGCGACCGTGCTCGCCGACCGGTTCGCCCGCCAGCGCGGCGATCTGGCCGAGATCGTGGCAACGGCGGCCGCGGCACAACGCCTGGATCCGGCGCTGCTGCACGCCATCATCGGTGCCGAGTCGGGCTACGCGCGGCGTGCGGTATCGCCCCGTGGCGCGATGGGCCTGATGCAGTTGATGCCGCCGACCGCACGCGACTACGGCGTGACCGACCCCTTCGATCCACGCCAGAACATCGTCGCCGGTGCGCGCCACCTGCGCATGCTGCTGGACCAGTTCGGGCAGGACACCACGCTCGCCCTGGCCGCCTACAACGCCGGCGCCAGCGCCGTCTGGCGCCACCGGCAACGCGTGCCGCCGTATGCCGAGACGCTCGCCTACGTCCCCAACGTGCTCGGCAGCTATGCCGCGCTGCAGCGTCGGCTCGCCTCGTCACCCCCCTGAACCCGGCCCCGCCTGCCACCCCTTCCGCCGTAACGCGGCCAGGCGTGCGGGCAACGGACCCGATCAAACCCAGTAATCGGCAATGCCACCGGAGCACGAACATGACATCGAAACAAACAACGCGACTGTGCGTCCTGGCCACCGCCCTGCTCGGCCTCGCCGCCTGCGGCGGCGGTGGCGGCGAGGCGGGCACATCGGGCAGCGCCCCGGCGGCGGCGCCCACCTCGGGCGCGTTCGCTTGGTTGCTCAAGGCCCAGGGGCCGACCGACAACCTGAAGTACGGGCTCTCGTTGCTGCACCCTGCCACGCCGGGCACGGAATGGGTGATCGAGGTCAGCAACTCGGTGGTCAGCGACGCCAAGCTGGTTGCCAGCGGCAGCGTCGACGTCGCCGGGTCGAAGGTCGATTCGCTCCAGCCCTACGCGTTGCTCTACATCGTCGGCGGCGATGTGCGGCGCGTGCCGATGCAGGCCAATGGGACCGTGCCGTTGTCCCGGGTGCAACGGGCGCAGTCCACGTCGGCCTGCAGCTTCGTGATCGAGGCGAATGACTATGCCGCGCCGGAGAATTCGCGCTACATCGTCTCGACCGCGGGCGCCGATGGGTCATGCACCACGGCGGACGACGGTCGGGCCGAGGTCAGCTTGACCGCCAGCGGCGGGCTCACGTTCACGCCGATCAGCAGCGCCGTGCCGCTGGGCGTGTTCCGCGATGTCGCCACGCTGGCGCCGCGCGGCTGGATCTATCCGAAGACCGTGTTCTTCTGGGGCCCAAGCCCTGGCACCACGGTGGTCACCCGCACCGACACCGAACCAGCTCTGACCGGGGTCGTCGCCGCGACCTACCGCTCGGTGCTGGTCGACGATGGCACCCAGCTCAGCGTGCTCGACTTCCCGAGCGGCACCGCGCCGACCGAAAGCCGCCTGAGTGCTGCGAGCACCGGCGGGGGCGGCTGGACCAGCATCGGCTTCGACGCCGCCAACCACTATGTCTTCCGCAACAGCGGGTCGACCACGGCATCGAGCTGGACGGTGCTCAAGATCAGCCGGGTGGCACCCTCCGCAACCGTCTTGGCCAGCGGGTCCGGCTTGCTGAGCATCGCGAGCATGGCCGGCACGCAGCTGTACGCCACGGTGATCGGCGCTGCCGACAACCGTCTGCTGGCGATCAGCAAGACCGTCGGCGTGCCCGTCAAGCCGCTGGCGATCACGTCCAGCTCCACGCTCACCACAGTGCAGACCAGCGCGAGCGATGTGCACCAGTTGTGGCGGGTCACGAACATCGGCTCGGCCGCGATCACCTACGCGATCGAGATGATCGATGAGGGGGGCAACATCGTCTACGCCACCAGCACCGGCGGCTTTCCAATGGCCGTGGCCGAAGCCGGCAGCGTCAACTTCAACCTGAGCGAAAACCGCACGCGCTTCGTCTTTGCCAACGGCTACGGCTCCAAGGCCTTCAGCGACGCTACGCTGGTGGGCTACGACACCGCCGCCCGAACCGCCACCCCCTTGGGCACCCTGCCCGGCTCGATCGACTTCGGCAGCGACTTCGTCTTCGCCAGCACGATGGGCGGCCCGGGAAGCTTCATGACCGGGTTCGCCGCCCGCTCATCCGGCGGGGCGGTGCAGGAAACCGGTGCCAAGGTGTTCTCGTTCGATGCGAGCACAGCGCAGAGCCTGAAGTACACGAGCTCGGCGCAATGAACTGAATTGGACCCGGGCACCAGGGATCGCGCGCCATGGGCCGCGACCCCTGCGTTGACCAAGGCAGCGCATGCTCTTCAACTCGCCGGAGTTCATCTTCGTCTTTCTGCCCGCCACGCTGCTCGGGTTCTTCCTGGCGGCGCGGCGCAGCGCGTCTGCGGCGCTGGCGTGGCTGAGTGCGGCATCGGTCGTCTTCTACGGCTGGTGGAACATCGGTTGGGTGCCGGTGATGCTGGCCTCGATCGGGTTCAACTTCCTGGCGGGGCGCCGGATCGCCGCGTCGAGCCTCGGTGCAACGCGAGGTCAGTCCGCCCTGTGGTCGCCGAAGGCCTGGCTCATCGGCGCAATCGCGATCAACCTTGGGGTGCTGGTGTGGTTCAAATATGCCGGCTTCATCGTCGACAGCGTCGCGCAGCTCGCCGGCTCGGCGCAACGCTGGCCCGGCGTCGAACTGCCGCTGGGCATCTCGTTCTTCACGTTCACGCAGATCGCCTTCCTGGTCGATGTGTACCAGCGCAAGGCGGCGGACTTCAGCCCGGTGCGCTACGGCCTGTTCGTCACCTACTTCCCGCACTTGATCGCCGGCCCGATCCTGCACCACCGGGAAATGATGCCGCAGTTCGCGCGCGCCGACATCTTCCGTTTCAACGCGGCGCGGCTGGCCGATGGCCTGGTCATCTTCATCCTCGGCCTGTTCAAGAAGACCGTGCTCGCCGACGCCTTCGGCGGCTACGCGAGCCCCGGCTTCGCAGCCGCCGGCAGCCACACGCTCAGCCTGTTCGAGGGCTGGGGGGCCGCGCTCTCGTACACGCTGCAGATCTACTTCGATTTCTCCGGCTACTCGGACATGGCGATCGGGCTGGCGCTGATGATCGGGGTGCGCCTGCCGATGAATTTCCACTCGCCCTACAAGGCGCGCAACATTGCCGAGTTCTGGCGGCGTTGGCACATGACCTTGTCGCGCTTCTTGCGCGACTACCTCTACATCCCGCTCGGCGGCAACCGGCTGGGCCTCGCGCGCCAGCAATCCAACCTGATGCTGACGATGCTGCTCGGCGGCCTGTGGCATGGCGCGGGCTGGACCTTCGTGGTCTGGGGCGGGTTGCACGGCCTGTACCTGATGGGTTTCCACGCCTGGCGGCGCGGGGTCGAGCGCTGGTGCCCGGGCAACGCCCACGCGGGGCTGGCCGCGGTCCTGGCGCCTGTCGCGTGGCTCGCCACCTTCCTCGCCGTCGTGGTGGCGTGGGTGTTCTTCCGTGCGGCCGACCTGAACACGGCGCTGGCCATTCTGCGCAGCATGGCCGGCCAGCACGGCGCCCAGCTGCCCGACCAGATCATCGCGTTCGTGCCGGTGCTCGGCCATGTGGCCGATGGTGTCGGCAAGGTTCAGTACCTGGCCGACGGCACGGTCATGGGCTGCGTCGAGATGGTGCTGATGCTGATGCTCGGCCTGGCCATCGCGCTCGGCGCCCCGACGCTGCTCGAGCTGCGCATGCGTTGGCGCTATGCGCTGGTCGTGCCCTGCGCCGCGCTCGCCTTGCAGCGTGTGCTGTACGGCCGCGCCTCCGAGTTCCTGTACTTCCAGTTCTGAGTTGAGGGGCGACGAACCGTGAAACGGCTGCTCGCACTCGTCGGCCTCCTCGCGCTGTCGATCGCGCTGTTCATCGCGGTGTTCTCGGTCGTGCACCGCCCGCTGGTGGTCGGCGAGATCCAGAAGAGCCTGGACTACAAGCTGGCCTACGCACGCCAGATCGGCTCGCCGAAGATCGTGATTTTTGCGGGCAGCAACGGGCGTTTCAGCCACCGCTGCGACATGCTCAGCGCGGCGCTGGGTCGGCCCTGTGTCAACGCGTCGATCGGCGTGGGCATCGGGATCGACTTCCAGCTCGCGCAATGGCGCCCGCTGCTGCGTGCCGGCGACCTGGTCTACATGCCGCTCGAGTACAGCCAGTACGGTTTCTCGAACGCCGAGATGCATGGCGGCCTGCAGAATGCGCTGCTGGTGCACAGCCACCGCGACATCCTGTGGTCGCTCGACGCCAGGCGCATCGCCGCCGCCTACGGCTCGTTCGACCTGCCGTTCCTGATCCACGGCTTGGCCGAGATGGCGCTGGAGCGCCGAGGCTTTCGGCGCCGCAGCAGCACCGAGAGCCTGACGCCGCAGGGCGATGAGAGCGGCCACACCGCCCTGCTCGGCCAGCAATACGCGGCCTTTCTTCGGAGCAGCACATTCGGCGCCATCAGCGTGCCGTTCGACTCGGATGCGATCCGCGTGATCGAAGCCTTCTTGCACCAGGCCCGGCAAGACGGCATCGTCGTCGTCGGCGGGTTGCCAACCGTGCCCGACTCGGTGGTGGTGGCGCCGCGCGAGATCGAACGTCTGCGCCAGTTCTACGCGGCGCAGGGACAGGGTTTCCTGGTGCTCCCCGGCCAGTCGCGCTACCCGCTCGACTGTTTTTTCGACACGCTGTCGCACCTGAACGAGGCCTGCCAGAAGACCCACTCGGCGGCGGTCGCGGTCCGACTCGCCGGATTCCTCCCGAAGGCATCCGATGCACCTTGAGCCCCTGCCCGCCCCACCCGTGCTGGTCCAACTCGCGCCACCCGGCCGCGGCGGCGTGTTCGACTACCTGCAGTGCCTGAAGGCCGAGTGGGAGGCGCAGGGAGTCAGCTCCCATGTCATCGCCTTGTCCAGGGAACTCGCGGGCCAGCACTCGCTGGCCGAGCGCATTGCCGAGTGCGGCATGCAGGCCTCGCAGCCGTGCGCACTGGTGCTGCATTTTTCGGGCTATGGCTACGCGCAGCGCGGCCTGTGCTTCTGGCTGCTCGCCGAGTTGCACGCGCTGCGCGCCGTGCGCGCGCAGCGTCGCGAAGGGCTGCGCCTGGTCGTGGTTTTTCACGAGCTGTTCGCGTCAGGCCCGCCGTGGCGCTCGGCGTTCTGGCTGTCGCGTTGGCAGGCGCTGATCGCCGCCCGCCTGGCCCGGATGGCCGACGCGCTGTGGACGAACACCGAGCAACACGCGCGCTGGCTCGCGCGGGTGGTCGAGCCGGCGACGCCGATCCGGGTCCGGCCGGTGTTCTCGAACGTCGGCGAGCCCGGCGTCTCGCCGGCCACGGGCGGCAGGCAATCGACGGCGGTCGTGTTCGGATCGGCGCCGACCCGCCAGCGGGTCTTCGACGAACTGCGCGGGCACGAGGCCACGCTGCGCCGGCTCGGCATCGAGGAACTGATCGAGGTCGGCAACGGTCCTCGATCAACAGGAGGTCCGACCACGATCCCGCGTCGCCATGTCGGGCGGCTCGAAGCGCCAGACTTGGGCCGCCTGCTGCAGGCAGCGCGTTTCGGGCTGCTCGACTACCCGTCGCAGTTTCTCGGCAAATCCGGCGTGTTCGCGGCCTACGCGGCCCACGGTTGTGTCGTGCTCGACACGCGCCGGCCCGGGCCTGACACCGACCGGCTGGTCATGGGCGGGCACTACCTGAGCCTGCCGGCGCTGGCCGGCGCGGCCGACTTGCCGGCCTCGCGCGAAGCAATCGCCGCAAGACTGCTGGGCTGGTACGCCGACCACCGGCTGACCGACCAAGCGCGGGACCTGTTGGCGCTGGCGACTGCCGCGCAGCCACCCGCCGGGGCCGGTCCGTAGGGGCCATTCGGTGCGCCCGCCACGCGGCACGAGTTGACTTGCCTGACCCCTAGAGTGTGAGTGGAAGTATCAACGCGGGGCCCGATGCTGCAAGCCCTGCCGAGGGTGCGGCGCTTTCCCCCGATCCACAAGCCACCGATGAGCAGCGTCCTGCCCCTTTCCGGAGATCGAACCGGGCCGTCACCGGACGGCCGCAAACAGGCGTCGACGCTGCAAGCGCACGCTGGGTACCGGCCCGACATCGAAGGACTGCGCGGGATCGCGGTGTTGTCGGTGCTGGCGGTGCACTCGTTTCCGCAGTGGATCCGAGGTGGTTTCATCGGGGTCGACATCTTCTTCGTCCTGTCGGGCTTTCTGATCACCGGCGTCCTGTTCCGGTCGCTCGAGGCGGGGCGGTTCAGCTACATGGAGTTCTACAAGCGCCGCGCCCTGCGCATCTTCCCGGCGCTGTGCCTGGTGCTGTTCGCGTGGCTCGTGTTCAGAGCGCTGTTGTTCCCGAGCATCGGGTGGCCGAAGGAGACAGGCCATTTCGGTCTCATCCTCGAAGCGAAGCCGCTGCTGCATCTGCGATCGCTCGGTATCGAGGCGATGTTCTACCTTGTGTGGCCGCTCGCGGCGGTATTCCTGTTCAAGCGCCGGCGCTGGGCGCCGTGGATCATCTGCGCGAGCCTGCTGACCTGGCTTCTGTTGAACATCGTTGTCGTCGCTGATGAACCGACCGCCGACTTCTTCCTGTCGTCCTCCACGCCGTTCTGGGAATTGATGGTGGGCGCGCTGCTCGCCTGCCTGACCCCGTACCGCGGCGGTGAACCGGTGGCCTGGCTCCGTGGGCGCGTGCCGACAGGATCGCGCCGGCACCTGGCCGACGCGCTCGCGGTCATCGGCCTGTTGCTGCTGATGGGAGCCGTGTGGCTGGCCGACACGACCGATCGTTTGCCCCGCTGGTGGGCGCTGCTGCCGACGCTGGGCAGCTTCGCGCTGCTGGCCGCCGGGCCCGGGGCCTGGGTCAACCGACACATCCTGTCGCAATCGATCCTGCGGTTTTACGGTGCCGTCAGCTACCCGCTTTGTCTGTGGCATGGGCCGCTGCTCAGCGTCCCGGTGCTGATGGGCATCCCGCTAACCAACGAAGTTCGGGTGATGATCCTGATCGGCAGTGTGGTGCTCGCGGCGCTGACCTACGACTTGCTCGAAAAGCCGATCCGCTTCGGGAGCTCGGTGCGGCGCATGTCCTGACCGCTTCGGGCGGCCGGCGAATTGCCACAGTCGTGAAACCTGCCGGGGTTAGTCTCGGCGACTTTCACGCAGCTTCGTCAGTCGACAGGCGCAAACCCGGCCTTCGTTCGATGGCGGAATTGCCCGCCTCAATCGCTCAGGCCCCATTGAACCGATGCCCATTGAACTTCGCCCAAGGCGTGAGTGCCAGCGCCATGCCCGGGCGGCCGGCCCTGCATGCAGCGCAGCTTGAACATGCGGACCTCCACCGTGCCGGCCGGATACCGGGCCGACATCGAAGGGCTGCGCGGCATTGCCGTGCTGTCGGTGTTCGCGGTGCACAGCGTGCCCGATGCGCTGCGCGGCGGCTTCATCGGCGTCGACGTGTTCTTCGTGCTGTCGGGGTACCTGATTTCGTCGATCACGCTGCGCGAGCTGGAGGCCGGCAGCTTCAGCATCGCGGGCTTTTATGCGGCTCGCTTGCGCCGGCTTCTGCCGTCGCTTCTGGTGGTGCTGCTGGCCTGCCTGGGTTTCGCGGCGTTCTGGGCGGTCCCCAGCGACGCCAGGGCCATCGGCGAGCACGTGGCCGGCGGCGCCGCTTTCGTCTCCAACCTGCTGCTCTGGCGCGAGGGCGGTTACTTCGACGTGGCCTCGGGGCGCAAGCTGCTGCTGCATCTGTGGTCGCTGGGGATCGAAGAGCAGTTTTACCTGTTGTGGCCACTGGCCTTGCCACTGCTGTTCAAGACATGGCGCAATGGTGCGGGTTGGGTGCTGGCGGCGGCACTGGCCTCGTTCGCGCTGAATGTGGCCTTTGTCGACAGCAAACCCAAGGGCGTGTTCTACCTGCCGGTCACGCGCTTCTGGGAGCTGCTGGTGGGTGTGCTGCTGGCCTACTTGCAGCGCGGCCCCGGCGGCGGCGTGGTGGACGCTGGCCGGCGGCTGTGGCCGCAGGCCGCGTGGTGGCAGCGCCATCTGCCGGACCTGCTTGCCACCGCCGGCGTGGTTCTGCTGGCCTCGGCGCTGTGGTTCATCGACAAGACCGACCATTTTCCCGGCTGGTGGGCGCTGTTCCCCACGCTGGCCACGCTGCTGCTCATTGCCGCGGGCAACGAAGCCTGGGTCAACCGGGTCGTGCTGCAGCACCCGGTGCTGACCTTCTATGGCCGCATCAGCTACCCGCTGTACCTCTGGCATTGGCCGCTGCTGACCATGCCGCTGCTGCTGGACGTGCGGCTCGACTGGCAACAGCAGGTGATGCTGCTGTGCGGCAGCGTTGGGTTGGCTGTGGCAACCCACTTCGCAGTGGAAAAACCGTTTCGCTTCGGCACGCTGGCCCGGCATGCGCCGCGCCTGCTCACGGCCGCGCTGGTGCTGGTGGCAGGTGCCGGCGCGTGGCTGGTCGCGTCCGACGGCCGGTTGAGCCGCTACCCCGCCGAGCTGCGCGCCGTGGCCGAAGTGGATGTGCATGCCGACTACGCCAGCTATCGGGTCGAGCGTTGTTTCCTGCGTTCTGAGCAGAGGCCGGCCGCATTCACCGAAGACTGTGTCGATGCCGAATCGCCGGCCCGACCGTTGCTGGTGCTGTGGGGCGACTCGCACGCTGCGGCGCTGTACCCGGGCTTGCGCGCCGAGGCGGCCCAGTCGCCACGCGGCTACCGGCTCGCCCAGTTCACGGCCGCCGCCTGTCCGCCCGGCTGGAACGCGCCGGTGCGCGACAACCCGCACTGCCGGGAAGTCAGCGCCTTCGTGCTGGACCGCATTGCCGCGCTGCGTCCTTCCAAGGTGGTGTTGGCGGCGAACTGGGGTGCCGCCGGCGATGCCTCCGGGCAACCGTCGCCGGACGACGTGCTGCGCCAGGCCATCGCCGGGCTGCGGGCGCGTGGCGTGCAGGACATCGTGGTGGTCGGGCCCTTGCCGCGCTGGCACGTTGCGCCGCCGCGCATCTTGCTGCGGGCCTGGGGCGCCTCGGACGCCCTGCCCGAACGCAATGCCGCCGCCCTGGACATCCACGGGACCGAGGTCGACCCCCGAGTCGAAGGCCTGGCTCTGGCGCGCGGCGCTGCTTACGTCTCGCCCATGAAGGCGCTGTGCAATCCGCTGGGCTGCCTGGTGTCGTTGCAGGAGCGCGGTCAACTTCAGGCAACGGCCTTCGATCAAACGCATCTCACGGCAGCGGGCTCACGCTTGCTGATTAGAAAGGCGGGCTCGGCGCTGGGGTTGTAGGCAGCGCGCTTCATGCCGCGGTCATGCAGTGCTCCTATGCTGCGGAGCCACATGTCTTGCGGGCCGTCTTCCGGACGTGGGCCGATCGCGTGGCTGCACGAAGCTTCGCGGCCATGTAGGCGCACGTATCCCCGAAAACACCCTTCGCCTTTTCAGACCTTCCAGCATGTCTTCGGTCCCCAGCCTGAACCTGACTGAAGTCCGCAACCCGGTCGCGGAAGCAGCGTGCCCGCTGTGCGTGTCCATCGACACGCGGCAGGTCGAGAGTGTTCGCGTCGCCGACATCGACAGCGAGTACCGGCGGCAGTTCGGCATCGGCGTGCTCGACGAATTCCCCACCGGTCTGCAGTCGTTGTCATGGCGGCATTGCAATGCTTGTCGACTGGACTTCTTCTCGCCGATGGTGACCGGCTCCTCAGCGTTCTACGCATCGCTTGCGCGGACGCCCGGCTACTACACCCCCTCGCGCTGGGAATTCGACGAGACCGTGCGGCGCCTTCCTGCAGAGCCGGACCTCATAGACGTGGGCTGCGGTGACGGCCACTTTCTGCGTCGCGTGCCTGGCCAGAAAAAGCGCGGACTCGAGTTCAACCCGGAGGCCGTTCGGCGCGCGCGCCTGCAAGGCCTGCACGTGACCCAAGACGCGCTTGAATCGCTGCCAGACGGCAGCGCTGATTTCCTGACGCTCTTTGAGGTTCTGGAGCACGTTGCGCAGCCCGCCGCTCTGGTCCGTGAAGCCGCACGAGTGTTGCGGCCGGGCGGTCGGCTGTTCCTGTCCGTGCCGAACAACGATGCCTTTGTGGGCTCGGCCATTCACGACCCGATGAACGCGCCGCCGCATCATCCGTTGCGCTGGCGGCCAGCCGCGTTCGCGCATCTGCAGGAAGTGGCGCCGTTGCATCTGCAGTCCGTGACAGCCGAGCACCTGGCCCCGGAACAGCTGTATCACTTTCGACGTGCCGGTTTCATCGGCGCATTGCGTTCACTCACCGGCGGCCGGATGCCGTTGCACCGGGTCGGCCCCGGCATGACGGCCGTTCGCCGCACGGCCAATGTCTGGGCGCTTGCGCTGTCACGCCTGGCGCCGACGCCGCCGGCCGCAGCGCTCGGTCCGTCGATACTCGCTGAGCTTCGGCGCACTGACGCGTGATGCCACACAACCCCTGCGGCGCATGACTGCCAGGTTGCGTTTCAGCGCACCCCGCTTTGTTTGACTCGGGCGGCGGATAGAAGCCAGTGCGCCAGCCCGCGGGCCAGCGGACTTGCCAACGCCAGCGAACCCCGCAGCCAGGGCCCCGACAAGTACACATCGGCCTCGGCGGTCCGCCGCAGCCTGGCGAGCAACAGCTTCGCGAAGTCGGTTGCCGACAGACGGGCCACCAAGGGCTTACGAAGCGGCGTCGCGCGGCCCGCGTCAAACAGCCAGCTCCGCAGTGCTGCGGCTTCTTGAGGTGCGGGGTCACCACAGAGCATCAGCAGTGGTTCGGCGAGCGCGCGGCTCACCTGTGGTGTATCGGCGTTGAGGGCGGGCAGACCGGCGAGTTCGCCGGCGTGGGCCACACAGGCCCCACGCACTTCGGCCCATTGGCAGGCGATCTCCGCTGGCGGGCTGCCCGCCAGTGTGGCATCGAGCCCGCCTTCGGGCGTGGCGTGGTAGCCAAGCGTCGTGCCATGGTTCGCGGTGAGAAAACCTTCGACCAGCGACACCAGCGAATAGCCCAGTCGCTCGACCTCGCCGTCGGGCAGGTAGCTGTGCATGCTGCAGCCGTCCTCCAGCGACACGCGGTGCCGCAGGCCGATGTAGAACGCCGGAATCACCGGGCGGATTCCGCTCGCGCCATAGGCACGCGCCAGGCACTTTTGCAAGCTGCCGCGCCAACCGGCGTCGACCAGCGCGGAGCGGCCGTCGGGCGTGTAGCCGCGCTGCCCCAGGTAGCCCACCAGCAAGCCACGGCGGCGCGCAACTTCTTGCGCCACGGCCTCGGCCACGGCGGGCTCTTTCAGCCACCGCGCCACGGTCTGGCGCCGGCTTTCCGCGGGCTCGCGGCGAAGCAAACCGGCGGCCTGCAGCGCCGCGATCGCGAATTCGTCGAGCAGCCGGCCCAGCGCTTCCAGCGGGTCGCTGCTGTCGGGCTGGTCGGTCAGCCAGAACAGGTCGAAGTCAGTGTCGCCGGTGTAGGCAGCGGGCTGCCACGCGGCGCGCGAGGCATGGATGTACACGCACTCGAGCGCCAGCCCCTTGGCGCGCACCAGTGCCGCAGCCACTTCGCAGACGATCTGCATGTCGCGGGCCATGAAGAACAGCGCCCGAATGCCGCCCAGTCGAGCCTGTTCGATCAACCACAGCGCATAGCCCGTGACGAAGGGCGCGACGGTCGAGCCCAGCAGGTCCCAGCGCGCGCGGCTTTCGTTGCCGGCCGGCGGCTCCAGGCGCACGAACTTCGATGCCGAGACGGCACTGCGCTCGCGCCAGTCATCGGGTGCCAGCTTTGCCAGCACGCCCTGCTCGAAGCGGTTCAGCCGCGCAGCCGGGCGGTGTGCTGCCGGCACCAGGCGCAGCCGGGCCATGCGCACATCGGCGCGCCAATCGTCGCCGCAGTGGCGCAGCTGCCAGGGGCGAACGCCGAGCTCGCGCGCCGCATGCCGGTACAGGCGCCCGCCGCTGCGCTTGGACATGCCGTGATCCGACGAAACGAACAACCGGTCATGCGCTTGCATCAGGCCGCAGGCTTCGAGCATGCGGCGCACATGGGTGCCCCGCAGGTGCATGTCCGAGACGAAGCAGACGCGCGCACCTTCGAGCCGGCGCGAGCGCAGTTCGGCGGCCATGTCGGGCACTGGCCGCACGCCGGACAATTCCAGCTCGATCTCGGCCTGCATCAGCTGCGTGCCCTGCGCATCCGGCCAGCCGAGCAGTTCACCGACGATGCAGTAGACGGTTTCGATCTGCACCGCCCGACTGTGGCCTGCCCGTCGCCAGGCCAGGGTTTCGGCGTGCCGTCGTGCGTGCACGACCGGCCCCGGCGCGGGGGTGAGGCCGCGCGCGGTGGCGATCTCCGCCACGTGCAGGTGCACGTCGTCCGGCACCGCATACACGCGGGTCAGCACGGTGTCGAAGACGTCGAAGCTGTAGACGGTGCTGGGCATGAAGCGCAAAGGTTGTGTTTCAGGCTCGGCGACGGTGCGCCGATCGGGCCTGCGTGGCTGCAAGGGCCTACAGGGCCAGCACGGCAGCGCGCAGATTCGCCGCCAGTTGCTCGGCCAGATACGTGGTGCCCGCCTCGTTGGGGTGCGTGCCGTCTGGCGAGAGATACAGGTCGCCGTTGCCGTCGCCCCTGGGGGTGCCCTGCCGCCCGGTCCCGGTCTGCCAGGCCGCACCGGTGGCGGGGGCGCTGGCGCCGTTGCTGTTGACCCAGCCGCCGCGCAGGTTGTCGATGAACACCCACGGCCCGGCCACCGCCTGCAGGCTCGCCCGGATGGTGTCGGCCTTGGCCAGCGCCACCGCGGGGTAGAAGGCGACGTTGGGCTGCCACGGGCCGATGGCCGCGAGCACCGACCCCGGGAGGGCGACCCGCAGGTCACGGAAGTAGTTCGCCACGGCCGTGTCGAATCCCAGTTTCGCATCGGCGTCGGTGGCATAGAGCGGCAGGGCCGCACCACCGTTGTTGTCGTTGATGCCACCGGCCGTGATGAACAGATCGGGCACCGCCGCCACGCTGTCGGCCAGCCGCGCGCCGAAGGCATTGACCGGGTTGCGGGTGTCCGGGTTGGCGTTGTTGGGCGCATAGCCGGTGCCGCCGACGCCGTTCGCGTCCAGGTGCGGAATGCCCAGCATCGAGGCGGCCTCCCAGTACAGGCCGCTGACCCCCCAGTTCGCCGAACGCACTTGCGCATACGAATCGCCCATCACGCACATCGAAGGCTCGTCGGAACGATCCCACGGCTGAAGGGTGTCGCCGGAGCCCACGGCGATGGCGCAGGGGCCAAAGGTCGCCCGGCCGTAGAACGAGACATGGCGCACCGCGGCGCTGCCGAAGTCGAAACGCACGTAGGTGTCGTAGGCCGTGAACGGCGCGCCCGCGACGCCGCCCGACAGGTTGCTCGTGATGTGGCGCGGTGCCATGTACTTGCCGTCCGCCACCACCGTGACCTGTACCGCATTGCCACCAAAAAACACGTCGAAGGACTGGCCGTCGAAGATGAAGTGCAATCCGCATACGCCGGTGGTCGCCTGCATCTGCGCGACGTGGGCCACTTTCACGGCCCTGACCCACCCTTGGTTGGCGATCGACGTGCCGGCGTAACCCGACGCGCTGAGACTCCAGATGTCGCGCCGGCGGCCCCACAGTCGCGGCAGGTTGGCCAGCGAGTCCGGATTGGGGTTCACGCTGGGTCCCAGGGGCGTCGGCAGGATGACGGCCGAGAGCCCCTGTGACGGTTCGGCCCGGTTCGTGACGCCCTGCGTCACCGTCATCGGGGTATCGCTGACCGTGAGCGCCACGCCCGAGTTCATCGCCTTCTTCAGGCGCCCGACAGCATCGAGCGGAGCGGGCGCTGGCGCTGGCGGTGACGGCGCAGGCGACGGTGCCGGAGATGCCGGTGCGGGCGCCGGCGGTGCCGGTACGGGAGGGGCGGGCGATTCTGCGCTGGAGCCGCCGCCGCAAGCGCTGAGCCCACTGGCCGCGCCGACCGCCGCGATCAACTGCTGCAACGCCGCGCGGCGGGACGCGCTCGGCAAGATGCCGGGCAGTGGCGGCGGCATGCCGTCGTTGGTTGGCTCTTGACTCATTGTCGGACCCTCTTTGGGGGTGAAGCTGGCCGCGCGGCGCCATCATGCTCATGCGCCAGCACCTGCGCGTAGATCTGGAGATAGCGGTCAATGGCCCGTGCGGCGTCGAATCGTTCGGCCCAGCGGCGCCCGGCCTCGGCAGCAAGCTGCCGCTCTTCGGCCGGGCGTTCGAGCAGGCGCATCAGCAGCGCGGCGCCGTTCTCGGCCCAGGCGATTAGCGCTTCGTCAGCACGTCGGCGTGGCAGGTAGTGGGCGTGGTCACCACCCACTTCGGTCATCGGCGCCTCGCCGGTAGTGACCACGGTGCAACCGCAGGCCAGGCCTTCGGCGATGGGCCAGCCGAAGCCTTCGGCGAGGCTGGGGAACAGCAGGGCCTGCGCGGTGGAATACAGCGCCTGCAGGGCCGGCGCAGGCAGCGCCGAAAGGAAGCGAACCCGGCATGCCGCCGGCAGCGCAGCGAGCTGCTCGCGCAAGGCCGGGCCGGGTTCAGGGCTCACCAGCCACAGCGCCGGTACCGCGCAGCCTGCGGCCTGCAGACCGCGGGCCAGCGCGTCATACAGGGCCACCACGCCGGCGCTGTTCTTGTACCACTGCCCGCCGCCGACATGGAGCAGGAAGGCGCCTTCGGGCGCTGGCACGCCGGCTTGTCTCAGCGCGAGGGTGGCCTCGTCTGCGGAGAGCGGCCTGTAGGCGTGGTTCAGGCCGTTGTAGACGACCTCGGAGGTGACGGCGGCGACCCCGCCGTAGCGGTGCAGGTCGTCGCGCGAACGGTCCGAGATCGAGATGAAATGCCTGGCACGCCGAAAGCCGGCACGGATGTAGCGCTGGTAGAGGCGCCCCGTGGCCGAGGTCGGGTTCTCGGGCACGAGGCCGAGTGCCGACCGCAGCGCCAGCAGGTCGTGGCAGTGCACCACGTGCGGCCGGTGTGCCACCCGCGGCACCCAAGGGCCGAGGGCCTGGTCGCAGAACACGTAGAGCGTGTCGGCAGGGTCGCCGGCCAAGCGCCGCCGCAGCGCCAGCGGAAAGACGAGGTACTGGTCGACGTAACCCGCCCACTTGGCGAGCGCACCACGCGCCAGCCTGACACGCAGCCACGGCGCCGGTTGGCGCAGCTCGGCAAGGTGCCCGCGTTCCCGGTACGCCTCAAGCAGCATGCGCGCAAAGCGGGGCTGACTCTGCGAGCCGAGGAAGTCGGGGTGGGTGAAGAGCACGAGGTTCATGGGTTGAATCGTTCAGTTCGGCAGAACCACTCCGGCCCATTGCCGTGTCAATCGTTCACCTTTTGTCGGGGTAGGCCCAGTACTCAACGAGGTCCTTGGTCGGGTTGGTCAGCGGCTCGACCGCATACGACATCTTCCGGAGAAAGTCGCCTGCCTCCGACCTGCCAATATTCAGCTCCCGCATTCGACCAATGTTCTGCTCGTAGAAGATCGCCTTGATGCGCTTTGCCCTCAGCAGTTGCTCCGCACCCTGAAGCACCCATGTATCTGCTCCCTCAACATCGATCTTCAGGACGTCGATGTCGTCTGGCGTGCTCCAGAGCTCGTCCAGCCGCAAGACCTGTACCTCGACCGAGCGGGACGATGCGGAGGTGGCCAAGCCGCCCCATCCGCTCTGGTCCTGTGGCCCGACATCGAATTGCAGGCTGCCGGCGTTGCGGCCGATTGCGACCCGGTGAAGTTCGATCCGGCTGCCAAGGCCGTTGCGGGAGATGTTCCCTTCGATGTGCGCAAAGTTTCTCGGGGACGCTTCGAACGCGACGACTCGATTGGCGGGACGTTGCGCGGCCCAAAGCAAGCTGTAGTACCCATAGTTGGCTCCGACATCGACGAGGGTTCCGCCGCCGCGGGCCGCCGCGACGAGCCGCCGCGTCACGTCCAACTCGTAGACGCCCGTCAAGGCGATGCAGCCATGCCCTTCGTCCGTCGGCATGAGTCGCATCGAAACCTGCGGCGCGTAGTGCAGACGCGCCGCTTGGAACAGACCTGCGAACCGTTCGCGCCGGTGCCGATAGAGGTGGTAGAACAGCCGCGTCCTCAGGCCCACAGGTGTCATCCGCATCATCAGGGGGCGTTGCATGTGGTTCTCCTTGTCAGGTACGCCGCAGAAAGCGCCCGATCGCGGCGCCGGCGGCGATGTCCAAGCGTTTGAGGGCCGTTTTCAGGTTGCCAATGGCGGAGATGGGCGCTTCGGCGTTGGCCCAGAACGCCTTGTCCGCCAGGCGTGGGGCGACCCCCCTCAGCGCCGCGCGCAGGTAGGTGCGCTGCCACGGCTTGCCCGCCCCGACCGCATGCGGCAGCAGCGCCGAGCCTGGCTTGAATGCCATCGCTTCCTGGCCGATCACACTCACGGCGACGTCGCAGGCCTCGACGGCCACGTTGAGCGCATCCTGGTCGCTGCAGTCGAAGCAGCCAGCGAAGCCGGTCGACTTGAAGGCCTGCCCGAGGCCGACCTTGGCGGCCGCGAGCGAGCCGATCTCCTCGGCCATCAGGTCCATCGCCCGCTTCCAGGCGTCGAGGAACAAGCGGTCCCGGGTGCGCACGCCGACGAAGCCGCCGTTGACGTACTCGGCCGCGCGGAAGTGCAGCGCCAGGCCCCGCGGCTCGTAGTAGCGTCGCCAACCCACTCGGCGTGGGTGGTGTTCGGGCAGCGGCGAGTTCAAGTCCTCGCACAACGCGACACCGCAACCGACCCAGTCTTCGAAGTAGCGCCAGCGTTCGACGACGCAGATGTCGGGGTCGAGATAGAACAAGGCGTCGCTTTCACGCGCGGGGCCATCGAGCAGCGCGAGCATGAACTCGGGCTTGTAGTTGGTGAGGTGGTACTCGGTGGTCAGCGGCAGGAAGACGACGCTCAGGCTGCCCTCGAGTTCCAAAACCGAAGCTCCTGCCCAAGGTGGCACGGGCAAGGGCCGCGCCGCGCGCGCCCATGCGGGCAGCGCACCGCGGTAGCCGGCGTACAGGCAACCCCGAAATCCTGCACCGTGCAGCGAGTTCGCCAACGCTGCCACCCCATAGTGGTAGCTGCCTTCGAAGAGGGTACAAATGGCGCTGTTCATGAACTTCCGACGCGGGCAAAACAGGCAAGCATTGAAAAGCCGCTGGCGTTGGTGCGGCGATGACGCCCGCCGGCCCAGACACCGGCGGCGAGCGTGCGTCGATACAGCCACCGCAAAGGCCGGCTCGGCGGATCGACCAGACCGTACAGCGGCGATCGCCGCGTGGCCTCCCAGACCTGCAGACTTTCCGACAGCGGTTCGTATTCGTGACGGACCAGCGTCCAGCCGCAGCGCAGCCCGATCTCGCGCAGCGCGGATTCGCTCCAACGCGTCAGGTGGTGCGGTGGCGCATCGAGTGCATCGGGCTCGCCGTAGACCCGGGATGCGCGGCGGTCGCTGGGCACGGCAATCCAGAGCCGTGCCGACGGTCTCGCCACACGGCTGGCGAAGCGGAACAAGGTTTGCGGCTGCGTCAGATGTTCGAGCACATGGAACGCCGTCACATGATCTGCGGCGACTGGAAGCCCCGCACCTTCGACGCCGCCATCAAGGTCCATCAAGCTCACGTCCAGACCCTGGCGCCGGGCCTGTGCGACGCCTTCGGACGAGAAGTCGAAGCCGAAGGTATGGCGAACTCGTTCCCGAACCGACAAGAGAAAGTTCCCGCTGCCACAGCCGTAGTCGACGACCGCGTCGGCCGGTGCCAGCGCATCGGCCACGACCGCATACTCCCATCGCTGCGTCGGGTAAAGATCGAGGTGCGTGTAGAGCGCCGAATACCATTCGACCGAGGGCGCCAGCGGGGGGTGAGCAAACTCCAGACGGCAGCAGCTGCATTGCAGCATCCTGTAGGCGTCGATGGGATGACCATGGTGTTGCTCGAGCAATCGGGCGACTTCTGCATTGCCGCTGCAGTACGCGAGGTGTTGCTCGCGCAACGGCCAAAGCTCCACGGTCTCGACATCGAGTGCCCCGCACGCCGGGCACGGACCATCGACACGGTCAGGTGCCGATCGTCCGACGCTCGCCATTGACGCATCCGGCATTCTCACGGCTTGCCTCCTTCCGAGCCTGTACGAGTCAGACGGCGCAGCTTGCCGCCCACGAAAACCATCACGAGCAAGGTCGCGACGGCAGCGGATGCAGTGTTCATCATGAAACTGCCGATGACGGTAGAGACATCGATGAGCCAAACCGCCGTGGCCAGAGTGCCGATTCCCAATGTCAGGACGAGATAACTCGGCACCACCCATCCACGCGCCGCGCCGACGGAATAGACCGCCCCCGACCACGCCGCAAGCGACGCCGAAAGCACCATCCAGATCAGCTCCCGCGTCAATGTGTCGTAGCGAGGTCCGAGGATCCACAGCATCACACCCGGCAGAACGGCCGCGAAGCCGGTGAGCAGGGCCGTCAGCAGACCGAAGAATCCGTTCAGCGCCAGGAAACCGCCGATGAGTTCCCGGCGCGCAGTCGCCCGTGCGAAGTAAGGCTGCACCAATGCAGCGACCACGGCGCCGATCAGCGTGAAGACCAGCGCAAGGCGACCGAGTGCGCCGACTTCAGCGACCCGGTCGGTGTGGCCTTGCAGGCCGACAAGCCAGATCGCGATTTGCCCGCTGGCGCAGTAGTACAGCGAATTGGGTGCCTGCTGCCGCACGAAACTGCGCAGCGGCCCGTCGTGCTCATGCGCAGCCTGTCCCGACGCACCGATGTGACTCGTCAGGTAGTTGTGCAGAAGAACACACATCACCACTGCCGCGACAAGGTTCACAGCGACGGCGACGCGCGAGTCGATGTAGACCAGCGCCGCAGCCAGCACCAGGAGGAGCTTGCCCACGTTGACAGCGATTTCCAGACGCTGCTGGAGCGCTAGGTTCCCTTGCAGCCGGACGACAGACAGTGCGACCTGATTGCGTGCATTGAAGACGCTGCACGTGATCGCCAGCAGCGACAGGGCGATCACATTCGCCGTCGTCATGCCCTGCCCTGCGAACATGGCCGCAAACACCGGCAACAGCACGACGGTGCCGCCAACTGCCAGCTGGCGCTGAAATGAGAAGGCATCGCCGACCAGTCCGGCGAGGCGATTCGATGCTCCCGTCGACCTGCCGCCGATCGCGAGAACGGCAGTGCCCAATCCCAGGTCCAGCAACACGTTCGCCACGCCGACCATGCTGATCGCCAACGCGTAGTAGCCGTACTGGGTCTGTTCCATCTGGCGTACCAGCACGATGCCCGCCACGAAGCCGACAAGTTGAACCACCATCTGCGCCGAGACATAGCTGGCCAGCCGCGCCAGCCGCGAGCGCGTGATCAGAGCGCTCACGGCAGGGGACCCTGAAGTTGCTGCTCATGCAGCTTGGCGTCCACCAGCATGCGAAACCACAGCACCTGGAAGAACGCGTAGAAGAAGCCCGCGCGCCCGTCCAGAAAGCCGCCCTGCAGCAGGTATCGGTAGACGAACAGCAACATCGCCCGCAGGATCGGCGGCGCCTCGTAGTAGCGACCCTTGTAGAGCCGCCGACGCTCGCGCGGGTCGCTTGACAGGCGAGCCTTGATCTGGCCGGCGCCGGCGGCGTTCGGCCGCAGCAGCTCGGCCGCTTCCATGTCGCTCCAGCGGTTGTGGCGCGCGGTCCATTCGGTCAGGCTGCCGACGTTCATGTCGTGCAGCAGGCCGCCCACTCGCACCCCGGGCCGGTCGGAGACGAAGTGCTGGTCGTAGAGCCGGTCTTCGCAGCGCGCGGTGCCCGACTTGAACAGCCGCAGGTGGAAGTTGTCGTTGCCCCCGAATCGCAGCGCGCGCCCGAGAAAGTAGGTGCGGCGCCTGAAGATGAATCCGGTCGCACCGTTCGGGGCCGCCAGCACGCGTCTGATTTCGGCGATCGCCAGTGCATCCAGCACCTCATCGGCATCGAGGTGGAGCTGCCACTCGGTGCGGTGACCGAACTCGTCGATGGCCCAGTTGCGTTGGTCGGCGTAGTGCTTGAACGGGCGATGCACCACGTGACAACCGAGCGCAGTGATCAGCGCGACGGTGTCGTCGCTGGAGCCCGAATCGACAACGAACACGGAGCGGCTGAGTTCGAGCGCCGCGCGCACAGTGCGCTCGATCACGTTGGCGGAGTTGTGCGTCAGCACGATCACGCCAAGGCGCCCGGGCAGTGGCGCACGCGCGGCCGCGCCCTCGTGGCTGACGATCGGTTCGGGCGCCTTGGCCGGTTCGGCGCGCTTGTGCAGCAAGTCCATCGATCCGGGCCTACTGGTCGAGCCGTTCGCGGAAGTAGGCGATCGTCGGCGCCAGGCCGTCTTCGAGCGACACCTTGGGTTCCCAGCCCAGCCTGGTCCTTGCGATCGAGATGTCGGGGCAACGCTGCCTGGGGTCGTCGCCGGGCAAGGGCTTGAACACCAGCCGCGAGCGGCTCTTCGTCATCCGCAGCACCGTCTCGGCGAGCTTCAACATCGTGTACTCGCCCGGGTTGCCGATGTTCACCGGTCCGGTCAGCGAAGCATCGCTGGCCATCATTCGGACGATCACCTCGACCAGGTCGTCGACATAACAGAAGCTGCGCGTCTGCTGACCGTCGCCGAAGATCGTGATGTCATCGCCGCGCAACGCCTGCACGATGAAGTTGGAGACGACGCGGCCGTCGTTCGGGTGCATGCGCGGCCCGTAGGTGTTGAAGATGCGCACGACCTTGATGTCGAGGCGGTGCTGGCGGTGGTAGTCGAAGAACAGGGTCTCGGCGCAACGCTTGCCTTCGTCGTAGCAGGAACGGATGCCGATCGGGTTGACGTTGCCCCAGTAGTCCTCGGTCTGCGGGTGCACCGCCGGGTCGCCGTAGACCTCGCTGGTCGAGGCCTGCAGGATGCGAGCGCCGACCCGCTTGGCCAGGCCGAGCATGTTGATCGCGCCGTGCACACTGGTCTTGGTGGTCTGCACCGGGTCGTGCTGGTAGTGCACCGGCGAGGCCGGGCAAGCCAGGTTGTAGATCTGCCCGACCTCGACATACAGCGGGAAGGTCACGTCGTGACGCTGGAACTCGAAGTATTCGGATGCCAGCAGGTGCCGGATGTTCTGCCGGCTGCCGGTGAACAGGTTGTCGACGCACAGGACGTCGCGCCGGTCCTTGACGAGTCGGTCGCACAGGTGCGAGCCCAGGAAGCCGGCGCCGCCGGTCACCATCACTGAATCGTTCATTGCATGCTCATTCTTGAATTCGAGGAAGGAAGGATTGACCCTCAGCGACCAGCCTTGGGCGTGCCGAAGCCGTGTGGTGTCGAGGAACGATTCGGTTGGGAACGCCGTGCCGGCAAACGCCGCCGGGTGGGTGCTGGTGCCCTGACCAGTGGCACGGCGGGTGCGCGTGCCGAAACCAGCGCGACGCGGGTGGCTGCCATGCAAAACCCCGCGAACAGCCAGCCGTAGATGTTGACCGTCCCGTTCCCGGTGATCTGCCCGGAGAGCAAGACGAATCCGGCATACGCGAACAACATCATCGGCAGCGGGTCGGCCACGCTGCGGGTGGCCGTCAGCACTCGACGCGCCAGCCAGATCACCAGCGCAACGCGAAACGCGATGTAGCACAGGCCGAACGCCGGGCCGAGGTCGACCATGTGGCGCGAGAAGTCCGTTTCGGCGAGAAAGCCCGGCATCACCCCATCCACCTCGGCGCGCAGCGTGATGCTCGCATTGCTGCCGTACCCCAACCCATAGCCCAGCGCCGGAACCACGTCGACCAGCCGGACGAAATCGATGAAACCGTACAGCGCGCGGCCGAATACGCCGCCTTCGAAGGCGGCCTCGGAGCGGGCGGCACCCTCCCACCGCGCCATGAAGGTCATGAAACCCGTGGGAAAGACGATCGGATACAGCACGATCGCCGCTGCGGACAGCGACAGCGGAAGCGCCAGCGCCTTGGCCTTCAACGCCGCACCGCGACCGATCAAGCCGATCACCAGCGCGAACCCGACGTTCATCGCGCACTGCAGCGTGGTGCCGCGGCTGCCGCCGAGCGCCACGCAGGTCAGGATTGCGGCGGCTGCGACCATCAACGGGGTCACGCCGACCCCGCGTCGGGACGCAGGCAGCAGGAGCAGCGCGAGCAGGAACGCGCAAGCGGTCGTCACGAATTGCTGCTGGCCGACGTTCGACGTGAACGGGCCGGTGGTCCGAATGTGCTCCCGATCGAGGCCGACACTCTTGAACTGAAGCTCTTCTTCGGCCGCAACACCGACATTGACGGCCGCGCCCGGCGGCGACGCGAACTGCACGCTCACCAGCACGGCGATCGGCACCGCCAGCAGAAGCGTGAGCTTTGCAAAACGAGCCAGGTCGGCGGCCCTGAACTGCTCGCCGATCAGGAATGCCAGCGGCACGTACAGGCAGTAGCTGCGCCAGCCGTTGACGCCCAGGACGATCCGGGTATCGCTGGCACCCCCGATGCCGGTCTGCAGCACGAAGAGCAACAGGCCGAACCCGCACATGAACAGGCTGGTCCTGAACAAGCCGTTGTTGCGGGGCCAGAAGCCGAAGCGCGTGGCCAGCACGTAGACATAGATCAGGAAGGGATCCCGGATGAAGAAAACGTACTGGCCGAATTGCGGCACCACGTACTTCCGGATCGAGCCCTCGAAGATCGCGAGCAAGTAGATGACAAGTACCAGCGCGACCAGCCGCCGGCGCGCGTGCTCATTGACGCCACCGAGCGGCGCAGCACCGAGGCGCGGCGCGCGCGCGGCGGGCGTCATGGCCGCATCAGGCGACGCGCGCTGTGCTCTGCGTGGCATGCGTGCGGTGGGCATCGGCGATGACCTGCAGGTAGTCGCGCGCGACCCGGTCGCGGCTGTGGCGTTCCAGGTGGGCGGCCGCGCCGGCCCGGTAGCGCTCGAGCGCCGTGGCGTTCCCGATCAGCTCGGCGATCCCGTTCGCGAGCGCTTCGCGGTCGCCGCGCGGCACGACCAGGCCACAGGCGCCGACCGCGTCGGGCAAGCCGCCACTGCGCGCCACCAGCGGCACACAGCCGCAGCCCATCGCTTCGAGTGCGACGACGCCGAAGGGCTCTTCCCACACCGACGGCACAACCAGCACTTGGTGGGCGCTGAGCGCCGCGACCAGCTCCGCCCCGACGCGGCGACCGGCGAAGTCGACCAGGTCGGCAATGCCCGACGCCTCGGCGTGGCGGCGCAAGGCCGGCGCTTCGGGGCCGTCGCCGATCAACGTCAGGCCGATGCGTCGGCCGCGTTGCGCCAGCAGCGCCAGCGCATCGAGCAGGAGCTCGACACCCTTGTCGCTGACCAAGCGCCCGACGAACACCAGTTCAGCGCGACGCGGCACGCCAGCGACGGGGACGAACAAGTCGTCGGCATACGGATTGGGCACGACGATGCTGGGCACCGGCAGGCTCTCGGCGATGGCGCGACTCACCGCGACATGGCTCGCAAGCCGCAGCACCCGGCGCTTGATGCGCGCGGCCCACCCGACGCGCGGAATCCAGGTGTGGTGCGCCACCACCCACGGCCGACGCAGTAGCAACTGGGGCCACGCGAAGCGCAGGCTGATGTTGTTGTGAAACACGACATCGGCGCGCCGCACCAGCTCGAACAGCTGCGCGGCCGTGGGTTGCCGCACGACCCGAAAGACATCGGCGTCGATGGCGGGGCTGGCGGTTTGGGTCACCACGACCACGCTGTGCCCGGCACGCTGGAAGCGCTCGGCCAGCAGCGCGGAGACCGTTTCGATGCCGCCGATCGATGGGCGAAATGGGACCGAGCAAAACAGGACATTCATGGCACGGCCGCCTTCGCGACGCACGGGTCGAGCCCGCGCACCGATGAACTGCGCCCTTCCTCTTCTTCCCTGATGTGTGTTGTGGAGCAGCACCGCAGCAGCGCCGCGAGCGGCACAGTCGCGGCGCCGCAAACTGATGATCCGCATCGATGCGATGTCGATCACGCCGAGCCAATGTAGCCACCAAATATTGCAATATGGCGTCAACACATATCGGCTCGGCGAACCTCGTCACGCGTGTCGAACAGTCACAAAGCCTGACTACGATGAGCGGGATGCTCGACGCTCCAGAACCACGCACGCTCGTCGTCAACTTCAACTCGCCCGAACTGAACCAGTTGGCGCTGGCGCTGGCCGGCAGCTTCGCCCTCGAGGCCTACGTGCGGCCCTATGTGAACAAGGGGCGCGGCTGGGAGCGCGCACTGGCGACGTTGCCGCTGGCCGGGCACCTGTACAGCGGCACGTTCGGCCGGCGCCGCATGAGCGACCCCACCCTCGCCGCATTGACCCACGAAGCGGGCGTGTTGCCCGACATGTGCGCCGCCGCGATCGGGCGCCTGCACGCGCTGCCACCCGCCACGCGCCACCGCCTGAGCCACCGGCTCTACATGTCGGTGCGCGACGCGGTTGCGCGCACGGCCTGTCGCCACCTGGAGCACGCCGAATGTGTCGTTGCCTATGAAGGTTTCGCACTGCCGGCATTCGAAGCGGCCAAGGCCCTGGGCGGGCGCTCCACGGTGCTCAACTACCCGGTCGCCCACCACCGCCAGCGGCGCAGGGTCCGGCTCGAAGAGAATGAGCGCGAGCCCGAATTCGCGATCACCTGGCCGGACTTCGACGACTGGCCGGCCGGCCACGAAGAGCGCCTGGACGAAGAGATCCGGACCGCCGACGCGGTGCTCGTGGGCTCGACGTACGCGAGCGACAGCTTCGTGGCGCAAGGCGTCGATCGCGCCAGGATGCAGGTCGTTCCGTACGGCGTGGACCTGCAGACCTTCACCCCGGGTCCCGCCCGGACCCGATCCGACGGCTTCGACGTGATCTATGCAGGCCAGCTGACACAGCGCAAGGGCCTGTCCTACCTGCTGCGCGGCTATCGCAAGTTCGCGCGGCACGACACCCGGCTCACGCTGGTGGGCAGCCTGGTGGGCGGCGACGCCCCGCTGCGACCTCATGCCGACCTGTTCAGGCATGTCGCGCACCAGACTCGACCCGCGCTGGCGGCGATGTACCGGGAGGCCGACGCCTTCGTGTTCCCGACCCTGATCGAGGGCATGCCCCTGGTGGTGCTCGAAGCAATGGCCTGCGGCCTGCCGGTGATCGTGACCGCCAACGGCCCGGCCGACATCGTGCGCGACGGCATCGACGGTTTCGTGATTCCCGAGCGCGACGAAGACGCCGTCTGCGATCGGCTCGAACACCTTTATCGGCGCCCCGAGCTGCGCGTCGAGATGGGACGCCAGGCCGCGCTGCGCGCCTGCGAGTTCGGCTGGAGCAATTACACGACCAAGGCGCGCCAAATGCTGGCCGGCCTGCGCGTGGCCGGGAAACGGGCTTGATGCACGCATTCAGGTCGCACCTTCCGGCACGGTGCTGGGTGCTTGCTTGGGCCGCGCTGCTGGCGTCGGCCAACACAGCGATCGCGCAGGACGGCAGTGCGGCCCCCGACCCGACGCTTGCCACCCCCTCGGCCGCGGCGCCCCGCCTGACGCAGTGGCGCTTCCTGTTGCCGCGCCCCGCGACGACGAGCGCGGGCGTCTACAACGACCAGGGACAGCTGATTCGCACGCTGTGGCGCTCCGAAGCGCTGGCGCGCGGCGAGCACGAGAAGACATGGGACGAGCGCGACGATAGCGGGAGCCTTGTCGCCGAAGGCCACTACCAGATCAAGCTGGTGCACCATCAGCTGAGCCACGTCTGGGAGGGCGTGATCGGCAACAGCTCCCTCGACTTCGGAGGGCCGCAAGTGCACAAGTCTTTCGCACCACCGACCGATGTGGCCATCGTGGGCACGCGTGCCTACTACGCGGTCGGCTACAACGAAGGGCAGCCCGGGCTGCATGGGTTCTTGTTGTCGGCACCGCAACACGACATCCAGCCGTTCGCGTCGACCGATCCTTTCACCGCGTACTCGATGATCGCGGCCGACACCACGCGGCTGTACTGGGCCAACACCGGCGGGCTGTCACGCACCAGCTTCATCGGCGCCTTCGATCTGCAGAGTGCAAAGCCGGTTGCGTTCCCGGCTGGCCGATCGGTGTGCCTGAACGTTCGACCGAACACCAGCCAGTGCTACGAGGGTCATGCATACCAGGGCGTTGCCGACTTGCAGACCGACGCGTCACAGACGCCTACCGGGCTGGCGGTGCAGCGTCACGGCCGCGTGCTTGCGGTGGCCCATGGCGCGCAAAACCTGATCCGCTTGTTCGACAAGACCAGCGGCGAACCGATGCGCGAGATCGCCGTTCCCCTGGCCGCGAAGGCCCTCAATCAACTGGCGATGACACCCGCCGGTGACCTGTGGGTTATCTCCGGCAACACCGTGTTGCGCTACACGGATCTGGACCGCATCCCGAGGATCGCGGCGACGCTCGGCAGCCTGGACCGACCGGTGGCGCTGGCGACAAGTCCGGTGGACGACGACACGGTCTGGGTTGCCGACGGCGGGCCGAGCCAGCAGGTCAAGCGCTTCGACCGCCGGGGACGAGTTGTTGGGGTGATCGGCCGGCGCGGGGGCTACGCGAACGATCCGCTCGTGGCCCCCGACAAACTGTGCTTCCGGGCCCGCGAGGGGCGCGAACAAACCGCGATCGCGGTGGCTGCCGACGCGACGCTGTGGGTCGTCGACTACTGCAACAATCGCATGCTGAGGTTCCGCACGGATGCCAAGCCACCAGCGCAAAGCGACGCGCAACTGGCCTACCTCCCCGCTGTCTACACATCGACGCTTGACCATGGCCACCCGCGTCGCGTGTTCGCCAATTTTCTCGAGTTCGATGTCGACAACGCGGCCCCGCTGCTGCCGGGTCGATCGTGGACGCTGGCCCGCAACTGGCTCGCGGGCCTGCCGGCCTCGCTGGTCGACGACCGCGCCTTCAACGGCGCATTCGGTGGCTTCACCTCGGTGGAGACGCTGTCCAACGGCCGCACCTACGGCATCGTGGCGGCACAGGGCCGGCAGGTGGTCGTCGAGTTGCCGGCGTCGGGCCCGCTGCGCCCGGTGAAGGTGCTGGCTCCGGCCGCACCGCGAACGACAGCCAAGGTCTTGTACGAGAACGGCGACCTCGGCTACGCCATGACGGGGCCTGGCACGCAATCGGTGATGCGCCTGGCACTGTCCGGCTTCGACAACGCCAACGACCCCGTGTGGTCGGCCGAACCGGTCAAACTGGCGACGGTACCGATACTCCCAGGCTCACCCTTCTACCGCGGCGCATTCAGCGGCATGCCCCCGCGATTCCCGACGACCGGATCGGGCAAGATCGTCTTCTTCGACCAGTCGGTCACCGGCAACGAAGGCTTTCATCTCGGCGCTGCGGCGCCGGGTGGCAGCGGCTGGCTCTGGCAAGCCAGCCCGAGCGGCCCGCTGGACGCCAAGGGCAGCTTCCAGACCAAGGCGATCGATCGCTCGATCACCTACGGTGGCAACTCGGTCTGGACCAGCGGACGCCACATCGTCTACGGGTTCCACGGCGAGTTCTACAAGGATCTGCAGACCGGCAAGATCGGGCAGGCCAACCAGTTCATGCACTTCGACGAGAGCGGGCTGTTCCTGGGTCAGTTCGGGCAGCCATCGACCCGCCCTGCGTCGCCATCGCAGGCCGGCCTGAGCGGCAACGCCTTCAGTCCGACCCTGGTCCGCGACGGTTCACGCCTGTACCTGTATCACAACGACGAGTCGACGCATGGCGGCGTGCACCGCTGGCGCATCGACGGCTGGGCGGATGTGGTCGAGATGACGGGCTCGGGCGCGACCGGCAGCAGCATTGTTCTGCACCGCGTCGAGTGACCGCGGTGGCTCGGCGAGCTCACGCCGGCGCGTGCGCTGATATCAGCATCGATCGCGCGAAGATCGGGATCCGGCCCACCGCCTCGAAGTGCAGCTCGCGCAGCTCGAATTCGGATAACAACGCGGTCAGGGTCGAGCGCGAAAAGAACTTCATGCGGCCGTGGTCCAGCGTCGATTCCCAGCGCGAATCGAAGCGACCGGCCAGCGCCAGCGCGAGGTTCTTCGAGTAGCCGTGAAAGGGCGAGGTGATGACCAGCAAGCCGCCCGGCTTCAGCATCGCCAGGGCAGCCTCGACCAGCCGGCGCGGCAGCGGCACGTGGTCGATCACATCGATCGCGACGACTGCGTCGAAGCGCCGCATCAGGCCCGGGTCGAGCGGACCCATCGCGTCGACCTGCCGGAATCGCAGGCCCGGGTGCTGCTCCCGGGCGAAGCGCACGCTCGCCTCGTCGTGATCGACGCCGGTCACCTCGAAGCCGCAACTGTCGAGCGCGCCGGTGAACCAGCCGTTGCCACAGCCGAGGTCGAGCACGCGGTGCGCTTCGGCCTTGGCGAGCTGCTGCACGACCGGGCGGGTGATGTGGGTGTGGATGGCGCGCGGACCATGGTGCAGCCACGGCGGGCCGCCTCCGGCGTTGTTGCGCAGTTGGTCGGTCATCGGACGGTCCGGACTCATCAATGGCTCCGCTTGCGCAGCGCACGCGCCGGCACCCCGGCGTAGACGGTCCAGGGTTCGAGGTCGCGGGTCGCCACGCCGGCCAGCCCGAGCACGGCCCCATCGCCCACGTTGATCCCCGCGCACACGACGGCACGCGCGCAAATCCACGCGTAGCGGCCGATCGTGATGGGCGCGCTGTGCATCGGAAACGCCGCGTCGTCGATGTCGTGCGTCGCGCCGCACAGGTAGGCGTCCTGCGAGACGACGCTGTGCGAACCCAGCCGGATCGGCAGCGGGTTGTAGATCACCGCGCCATCGGCGATGCCCACCGCGTCTTCGCAGACCAGGTTCCACGGCGCCCAGATGCGCGCGGCCGGGTAGATGTGGCAGTGCGCGCCCAGCGTGGCTCCGAACCCGCGCAGCACGATGGCGCGCCACGCATGGCACGGGCGTGGCGAGAAACGCACCAGCAGCAAGTGGGTGAGGCCCCAAAGCGCGCGCGCGGCGCGGTTGCCGAACGGCGTGCTCGGCATGAGGTAGGGGTCGGCGACCGGTGCGTTTGAGGGCATGGGAACTGGGGGCGAGATCGAAGCTGAAAGACGCACGCAGTCACCTGGAAGAAGGTGCTGGTCGAGCTTGCAGACTAGTTGCGGAATGTGTCGGCGGCTTGACATCGGCAAGCGACCCCGGCGGCGGCGGCGCCATGCCGATGTCACAAAGCACCGCTAAGCTTTTGGCGGCATGCGCAGTGGCATGTGATCACGAACGTAGCGCCGTATGTCAACAGGATTGGTCTCGCAGCACCCCGCACCCGTGTGGAAGATTGCGGCGACGCAGTGGCTCGCCATCGGCTTCGCCGGGGTCGCGGTGATCGCGGCCTTTCTCCCCGGTCTGCGCTTCATGGTGGCGAACTGGGAGATGGTCGAGGAGTACAGCTACGGCTACTTCATTCCCGTGGTCTCGGCCTTCCTGATCTGGCAGAAGAGCGATCGGCTGCGCCAGTTCGAGCTCCAGGGTTCGTACACCGGCCTGCTGCTGGTCGGGGTCGCGCTGGCGCTGGGTGCGATCGGCGAGTTCAGCGCGATTCGGCTGTTCAGCCAGTACGGTTTCATCGTCGCGCTGGTCGGCTTGTCGGTGTGTCTGATCGGCTGGCGCGGCACGCGGATCATCGCGGTCCCGCTGGCGATCCTGTTGTTCATGATCCCGTTGCCGCAGTTTCTGCTGCGCGAGCTGTCGGAGCAACTGCAGTTGGTGTCGTCGGAGATCGGCGTCGCCCTGATCCGCCTGTTCGACATCAGCGTCTTTCTCGAAGGCAACGTGATCGACCTCGGCAGCTACAAGCTGCAGGTGGTCGAGGCCTGCAGCGGCTTGCGCTACCTGTTCCCGCTGATGGTGCTCGGCTTCCTGGCCGCCTACTTCTTCAAGGGTGCATGGTGGAAGCGCGCGCTGATCGTGCTGTCGACGATTCCGCTGACCATCGGCATCAACAGCCTGCGCATCGGTCTGATCGGCATCACGGTTGAGTACTGGGGCAGCGCGATGGCCGAAGGCCTGCTGCACGACTTCGAGGGCTGGTTCATGTTCATGCTGTGCATCGTCTTGCTGATCGGCGAGATGAGCCTGCTCGCACGCATCGGTGGTCGGTCCGAATCATTGCGCACCGCCTTTGGTCTCGAATACCCGGAGCCGATCGCCAAGGGGGCGCGCGTCAGCTTGCGCCGCTTCTCGACTCCGATGCTGGTCGGCAGCCTGATGTTCGCCGCCGTTGGCGCAGCGCTCGCGTGGGCTCCGGCACGCGAGCAGATCCGGCCGCAGCGAACGCCGTTCGCGCAGTTCCCGATGAGCCTGCCCGGCGGCTGGGCCGGCCGCGCCGACCACCTCGAACGCGATGTGCTCGCGACCTTGGCGCTCGACGACTACATGATCGCGAACTACGCCCGGCCGGGCGAGCCGTGGGTCAACTTCTATACCGCCTACTACGCCACCCAGAGCGGTGGCCAATCGACCCATTCGCCGCGCACCTGCATTCCGGGCGGCGGTTGGGAAATCACCCAGTTCGACGAGGCGCCGCTGACCCTGTCCGCACCGAACCCGGCCACCACAGCCACCGCAGCGTCGATGACCGTCAACCGGGCCATCATCCAGAAGGGCGAGCAGCGTCAGCTCGTCTACTACTGGTTCCGGCAACGCGGCCGGGTGATGACCAGCGAGGTCGCGGTCAAGTGGTTCATCCTTCGGGACGGCATCGCCCGCGACCGTTCCGATGGCGCGCTGGTGCGGCTGGTCACGCCGATCCTGCCGGCTGAAGGCGTCGAGCGCGCCGAGCGCCGCCTGACGGCCTTCCTGGGCACCATCGCCCCGCGCCTGCCGGACCATGTGCCCGACTGACCCCTGAAGAGCAATTCACCATGAAGCTTCGTCAAACACTCCGGGCCCTCGCGCTCTGTGCCACGTTGGTGCTGCTGGCCGCGTGCAGCAGCAAGGCGGACCGGGTCCAGTCGGGCCTGGACAAGGGCGCCGCGTACCTGCGCGTTGCCGACCTCGACAAGGCCCATGTCGAGGTGCGCAACGTGCTCCAGATCGACCCGAAAAATGCCCAGGCCTACTTCCTCTCGGGCCAGATCGCCGAGAACCGGCGCGAGCTCCAGCGCGCGTTCGGGAGCTTCTCGAAAGCCGTGGAGCTCGAGCCTGGCCATGTCGACGCCAAGGTCGGGCTGGCCCGCGTCTACATGATGGCCGGTGATGTCGGCAAGTCGGAGAAGGCGGTCGCCGAGGCGCTTGGTGCGGATGCGAACCACGTCGGCGCACACACGATGAAGGCGGCGTTGGCGGCGCGCGCAGGCGATGTGGCAGGAGCGATCGCGCAGGCCAGGGCAGTGATCGACGGGCAAAAGGAGGCGCCGGTCGAAACCAGCATGCTGCTGGCCGGCCTGTACGCCGCGCAGGACAACGCGAACGGCGCGCTGACGGTGATCGAGGCGGCGTTGAAGAGCAACCCGAAGAACCTGAGTTTGTTGCAGGTGGCGGCCCAGATCGCCGCCAGCGGCACCGATCCGGCACTGCAAACGAAGGCCGTCGACTACTTCCGCCGGACCACCGAGCAGGCGCCCAAGAACGCCGATCTCTGGAGCGCGTGGGCGATCCATCACACGCGCCGCAACGAGCTCGACCCGGCCGAAGCGGTGCTGCGCGCCGCCATCCGCGCCCAGCCCGACGACAGCGCGCGCACCCTGGTGCTGCTCGATTTTCTGGCGTCGCGCCGGGGCCGGGACGTCGCCGAGAAGGAGTTCCTCGCCGCGATCGCCGCCAAACCGAAGGACGCGAGGCTGCGTCTCGGATTGGTCAACCTGTACCGCGCTTCGGGGCGAACGGCTGACGCCCGCCGTGTGCTCCAGGAAACCATCGCCATTGACAAGGACACGCCGAGCGGCCTGAGCGCGCGCAGCCAGCTGGCCGCCGACCGGCTGGCCAATGGCAAGGTCGCCGAAGCCCGCACGCTGATCAACGAGGTGCTGGCGGCGAGCCCGCGCGACGCCACGGCGCTGGTGTTGCGCGGCCGCATGCTGCTGGCCGACGGCGACGCGCGCAACGCCATCATCGATCTGCGCGCCGCCGCCAAAGACCAGCCCGGATCGCCCGAGGTCGCTGGCCTGCTGGCGCAGGCGCATCGCCAGACGGCCGAGCCCCAGCTCGCCCGCGAGGTGCTCGTCGATGCGGTCAAGTTCAAGCCCGACAACGCCGAGTTGCGCCTGCTGCTGGCCGCCGACATGGCCGACACGAAGGACTACAAGGCGGCCTCCGCCGAGATCGACAGCGCGCTCAAGGCGGCGCCGAAGAACCTGCGCGCCTACGAGCTCAAGGCCCAGTTGGCGCTGGCACAGAAGGACTCCGCCGGCGCGGAGAAGACCCTTGCGTCGCTGAAAACGCTGTTCCCGAAGGACCCCACTGGCGCCCTGAAGCTCGGGCAGCTCTACTCCGACCAGAAGAAGTACGACGCCGCGCTCAAGGAATACGACGCGGCGAGCCAGATGGTGCCCGACGTTGCCGGGCCGATCCTGTCGGGCATCGGCATCCTGATCGCACAGCGCCGCTTCGACGAAGCCAACGCACGGATCGACGCGCTGGCCAAGCGCGACCCGAAGAACGTGCTGCCGTACCAGTTGCGCGGTGACGTGGCGGTGGCGCGCGCCGATCTGGCGCTGGCCGAACAGGCGTATCGCAAGATGATCGAATTCGCACCCACGGTTGCCGCCGGCTACCAGAGCCTGGGGCGCGTGCTGGCACTGCGCGGCAACCTCGGCGCCGCGATCGCCGCGCTCGAGCAGGGCGAGAAGGCGATTCCCGCCGACCTGTCGCTTCCCGGCACCCGCGCCCAATGGCTGGCGCGTGCCGGGCGCAACGACGAAGCCATCGCGCTGTATCAAGCCCTGCTCGCGCGTGCCCCCGACGACGATGGCTACGCCAACAACCTGGCCTATTTGCTGATCGAGACCAAGGGCGACAAGGCGAGCCTCGAACGTGCGCTCACGCTGACCCGCGGCTTCAAGGAATCGAACAACCCGGGCCATCTGGACAGCCTGGGCTGGGCGCACTACAAGCTCGGCCAGTACGCCGAGGCCGCGCCGATTCTCGAACGCGCGGTGCAGCGCTCACCCGATGCGCCGCTGCTCGCGCTGCACCTCGGTTTGGCATTGCACAAGAAGGGCGACGTGACCAGAGCCCAGGAATTCCTCAGGAAGGCACTGGACAGCAAGGCCAAGTTGCCCAACTTGGATGAAGCGCGCTTGCTGCTGGCGCAGCGGTAGTTTCTCCGGCTCAGTCCAGCCGCCGGCGTCTGGCGACGAAGACCATCAGGCCGAGCCCGGCCGCCAGCGCGGACCATATCTGCAGCTCGGGCACCGGGCTGGTTGCCGACACCGGCTCGGCCACAGACGCGGTCGCGGCTCGGGGGCCGCCCGCCACATCGAGGGCCGCGCTGGCCGGCCCGGCGAGCGCGGCGAACGAAGTCTCCACGCCAGCGCCGAGCGCAAACGGCGGCAGGACCGGGCGGTCCGATTCGACGAACTTCAGGCCCGGATCGGCGGCGTGCAACGGCGCGCTGGCGAGCGCGGCAACGCAGCCGAGTGCCGCCGCCCACACGAATGACCTGCTGCGTTTCAAACCTGCGCTCCCTTGACCGGACACAAGCGATCTTGCCGCGCTCGTGTGACGCGCTGCCGAGCGGATCGGCGAGCGCGATGATCATTTCGGAGCAGTTCGCAGGCCGCTCCGTCGAGACTCAGGCGGCGTGAGCCGGCGAGCCGCGCCGCGAGCCCGGCGCCACCAGACCGCCGACGAACAGCCACGCGGCTGTCGACAGCACCAGGATCGTCTTCACGCTCCTCAGGGCACAGGCGCGGCCCGGGGCCGATCGACATCGGCGCCGATCTGGGCCAGTTCGACGATGACGGTGCGCGCACAAGCCAGTGCATCCAGCGCGCCATCCATGCGCGGGTTCTGCGCGCCCGGGGCCCGCCCGCGAAGGTGCTCCTCCAGCCACGCGAGCTGGGTAGAGATGAAGGCAAATTCCTCGACGCTGGTCATCAACGGTCTCCCTAGCCATCGCAGCACACCCCGTGTGGCGCGCAATCGAAACGATCAGCATGGCAAAGAATTCGGAGTGTCGGCCACCCGGATGACAGCAGGCCGGCCACGCCGCGCGCGCGAATCAGCCCGAACGGACCGGCCCGTTCGGCCGCTCGCGAGCTTGCGCGTTCAGGCCTTGCGCGGGAGCCAGCGTCGGTACCAGGGCCGCTGATTCGCATGCGCCGCCGGCTCGGCTTCGCGGGCCTTGCTCATCACCGTGCCCAGCAGGTTGAACGGGGCCAGCAGCTCGGCCATGTCTTCCAGATCCTGGAGCGATGTCGCGTGTTCCTCGACGACCACCAAGGTGGTCTCGACCTGCGGCAGGAACGCCAGCGCATCGGCGGTATCCAGCAGCGGCGGCAGGTCGACGATGATGTAGCGATCCTGATAGCGCTGTGTCATTTCGAGCACCGACTGCTGTGCGGCCTTCGTCGCCAGCAGCTCGACCGAATTCAACACCGCCTGCTGTCCGGCTGGCAGCAGCACAAAGCGTGGCACACCCGGGTTGACCAGCAACTCGGCAATCGGCGCGCCGTGCATCAGGTGGTCGCCGAGCCCGCGCGCGCCATCGAGGCCGAACATCGATTGCAGGCCCTGGCCGCTCAGGTCGGCATCGACCAGCAGCACGGCGGTGTCGAAGTCGGCCGCCATCGCCAGCGCCAGGTTGACCGCGGTCAGCGACTTGCCCTCGATGCGGCGCGGGCTGGTCACCGCCAGCAGCCGATGGCCATCGGCGCGCATGCGCTGCAGCACCTGGTTGCGCAGCATCTTGAACGATTCGGCCAGTGCCGACCGGTCCGACCTGACCACGCCGTGGCTGCGCTGCAAGCGCACCAGCGCGTCCGCCATGACCTGGGTCCTGGTGTATTCGATGCGCAGCGGCTCGGGGCGCATGTCGGCGTCACCACCGGGCGCTGCTGCCGGCTTCACGACGTGCACCTTGGCGCTGTTCGGTGGCGTGGGGTGGGTCGTGCCGGGATCGGGTTCATTGAGCGAGTTCATCGTTTGCCTTCGTGCTGGGCGTTCAGTTGGCGATGCGCCTCAGGATCGAGTACCACGCCACGTCGATCGGCATGTAAAAGAAGTGCAGGCCGGTCACGACACACACGATCAGCACCACGATGCCGACGGCGACGATCCGGCGCAGCGACGAAGCGCGTCGCAATCGCAGCGGGCTCGGCAGCGCCGGCCACACCGCCAGCACCGGCACCTGCAGCACGCGCACCACGTCGCGCGCGCTGTGCACCGTCTGATCGACCGCTTCGCGCAGCGCCACGGTGCCCAGACTGCCCGCCAGCGCGAACACCAGCCCCATCAGCAGGATGAGCGGGCGATTCGGACGGTACGGCTTCTCGGGAAACACCGGCGGTTCGATCAGCGTGAACCGTTCGGCCTTGCGGCCGCGTTCGAGCTGTTCGGCGATCTGGGCCTTCATCTGCTTGTCGCGCAGTTCGCGGAAGCTCGCGCGCGAACTGTCCATGTCGCGGGCCAGCTCCAAGTACTCGCGCTCGACCTCCGGGGTCTGGCTGACCCGGGTGTCGAGCAACGCGAGCTTGCTGCGCAGTTCCTCACGCTCGCTGCGCAGCGACTGGATCTGCGAGCCGAGGGTTTCGATCTGGGACTTCAGGTTGATGTAGACCGGGTTGTCGGGCTTGCGGGCACGGCGCAGGCTGTCGCCCTTGCCGTCCGGTGCATCGGCGCCGGTGCGTACCGCACGGTCGATCGCGGCGAACGCACGCTTGAGCTGCACCACATCGGGGTGATCGTCGGAGTATTTCTGGCGCAGCAGCGACAGCTGTGCCTGCAGTTCGAGCAGCTTCGCGTCGCGGTCGGCGGCGTCGTCGCGCAGGCCGGTTTCGACCTTCAGCACCGCGATCTCGCGCCGCAGTCGCTTGACGTCCGGGTGATCTTCGCTGTAGATGCCGGTGAGGCTGGTCAGTTGCAGCTGCAGCGACTTCAGGCGGTCTTCCGGCTCGAGCAAGGTGCCGCCGCCGGCGCCGGCCACCGGCGTGCCGGGCTTGGTGTCGGCCAGCTGGGTCTGCAGCGACATCCGGCGCTCTTCGAGGAAGATGATGTCGCGTTCGATCCGCTGGATCTCGCCATTGGTGCGCTCGCTGCCAACCTGGTTGGAAACGCTCAGTTCCGGCAGCCGGCCCTGGTTGCGCAGCTTGAAGGCCGACAGCGCCTGTTCGAGTTCGGAGATGTGCTCGCTGACGCGGGCCAGTTCCTCGTCGAGGAACGAGGTTGTTTCCGCCGCCTTCTGCTGCCGGTTCTTGACGTTCTCGTTCAGGTACAGCGTGGTCAGCTCGTTGGCGATCTTCTGCGCGTTGGCGGCAATCTCGCTGTCATAGGACAGGCTGAACGCGATCGTCGTCTTGACCGGCGAGCCGCTGCGCCGGTCGGTGACTTCGGCGCTGATCGGCGTCAGCTTGATGTCGCGGCGCATCCGGTCGAGGATTTCCTCGCTGGTTTCGCGCTGCCGCGCGGTGCCGTACAGGGCGTACTTGTCGACCAGGTCGAGCAAGGTCGAGCGGGTCATGACCTGCTGGCTGATGACCTGGATGCGTTCGTCGGCGAAGCTGGTCACGGTCGAGCGCACGAACTCCTGCGGGATCTCCTGCTCCTTGATCAGGATCGTCGCTGTCGAGCGGTACACCGGCGGCAGTGCCACCGCCACCACGGTGGCGATCAGCAACAGCACGAGGAACACCACCAGCAACAGCGCGCGGCGCCGGCGCAGGATGCCGAGGTAGTCGTTCAGCGTCTTGCCCTGTGCGGGAGAGTCGACGGGGTTGTAGAGGTCCGGCGGGGCGGCTGACATGGTGTGGGTTCGGGTTGGGCAGGTTTCGGTGGGGGCGGCGAAGATCGGGGCTCAGCGGCTCGCGTCGAACCGGGACCAGTCGTACTTCAGCGTCACACTGACGCTGTTCGACCGTGCGCCGGCGCCATGGCCAGAAGAGTCCGACTCGCTGCGCTGGTAGCCGGCCTGCAGGCTGAGCGCCGGCGCGAGCTGTTTCGACAATGACAACGACAGCGTCTGGTGGCCGGGCCGCGCGGCGCCGGCACTCTCGTGAAGCGTCGAGCGCGAGCGCGCATAGTTCAGCGCGCCCGAGAGCGTCGGCGAGAAGCTGCGGTTGATGCCCGCGCTCAAGCTGTCGTTGCGTACCAGCACCCCGGCGCCGCTGGGCAGCTGCTGGCGCGCCACGCTGAACGATGCATCGGTGGTTGGATCGAGCTGGTAGCGGACCGCGGCACTGAACTGCAGGCCGCGGCGCGCGCTGGCGAAACGCTCGCTGACGATCACGAACGGCACCAGGCCCGCCTCGCACAAGGCGGTGGCGAGCGGACAGGCAAGGCGTGCGCCCTGCGCTTCGCTCGCCGTTCGGTAAGCGCCGAGGCCCACCGAGCCGCTGGACCGGTCGGAGATCGCCCCCGCCAGGCTCAGGTTGACGGCGTCGGTGGTCGAGCGGTTGCGGTCGTCGGCGGCGCGGTAGCCGGAACGGCTGGCCTGCAGGCTCAGGCTGGCGATCTCGGACAACGCATACGACACCCCGCCCGACAGCGCAGTGTCGCGGAACCCGACCGCGCCCGACAACGCCCGCCCGTAGGCGGTGCGCCCGACCGACAGCTGGGTGCTCGCGCTCAGCCGCTCGGACAATGCGCGCGACCAGCCGGCCGAGAGCAGCGTTGTCCGGCGCCGTCCCTGACCCACGGTCACATCGGCACTCCGGACCACGTCGTTGAAGTCCTGCGAGTACTGCGCGGCGAGGTTCAGGCTGTTCAACGGGTCGCTGAACAACTGCGTCAGCGCCAGCTGGCCGTCGATCCGGTCCTGCCCGCCGGCACCCTGCTGGCGCAGCGCGGTGATATCGGCTTTCATGCGGGTCACCGAGTTCTCCAGTTGCCGCGAGGCGTTGAGCGCGTTGGACAAGGACAGCGTGTTCACGCTGCCGGGCGAGGCGTGAGCGAGCGCGGCGTTGTCATTCCATTCCAGCCGCGAACTCGCGCTGTTTTCGATCGACCACAGGTCGGCCCGCGCCGCGATGGGTGCCAGGCCCAGGGTCGCGACGCACAGCGCCTGCCAGCGCCGCTCGACGCGAGCCGGACTCATGGAACCAGCAGCACGTCTCCGCTTTTCAGCGTGATGTTCTGCGACAGATCCCCGCCCCTTCGCACCCGGGAATACTGGAACGGGATCGAGACGGACTTGCCGTCGATCTTGCGAATGACACGGATGCCGTCTTCCGACGCGAACGGCGTCATGCCGCCGGCGATGCTCAGCGCCTGCAGCACGTCGATGTTGCGCCCGACCTGAAAGTCGCCCGGCTTGTTGACACGGCCCAGCACGTAGATGCGGTAGCTCGCCACCCGCACCACCGAGACCGTGACCACCGGCTCCGGGATGAACTTCTCGAGTCGCTTGACGAGTTCGTCACGCACCTGCGACGCGGTCTTGCCCGCGACGATGAAGTCGCCTGCCAGCGGAAACGAGATGCCGCCGTCGGGACGCACCAGCGCCGCCGCCTTCAAGGTCTCGTCGCGCCAGACCGCGATCTCGAGCGCGTCTTCGGGGCCGATCAGGTAGGCCGGGTCGGTCACCAGGACGGCGTCGAGGCGGTCCCCCATGTTTCGCGACGGTCCCGGGTAGGGCCCTGCAGCAGGTGCCGAGCTCTCGAAGAACGGCAGGGACATGCTGGAGCAGGCGGCTAGCAAACTGAGGCTGAACGTCGCGGTGATCCTGGTCAGGCGCGGGACGAACTTCAGTGCGCGATGGGAGGTCATTTTCGTGGGCTTCACCTGTTGATGGATGGGGAAAAGCGCTCGGCGTCGGTCTTGTCGCGATAGTCTTGGACGAGGTTGAACATCTGCACGTCGCCGAAGCCGAGTACCGGCTCGCGCTGGCGCAGCGCATCGGAAGCGGTCTTGGTGCGATAGCGGTCGAGCAACTCCGCGCTCAGCTTGATCAGCCGGTCGTTCTTCACGCTGCATTCGGCCACCTGGCCGAGCTGATCGTCGAGCCGGCGCTGCAGCTGCGTCTGCTGCTCGTCGCGTGCCTTCGTGAACTGCACCAGCTCGCGGCCCTTCAGCGCCAGCGCCTCATCGGCGTCACGCTTCTGCTCGGCGAGCTGTTTTTCGAGTGCGGCGACCATGGCCGCCAAGCGGGCACGCTCCGCCTCTGCTGCGGTCAGCTGCTGGTTGGCCCGGGGCAACGCGCCCTTCAGCCGCGCCAACTGCTGCGCCTGGTCCAGCACTTGTTTGTCGAGTGTTGCTTTGTCGGTCTCGATCTTGCTCTTGGCGGCTTGGGCGTCCTGCACCTGTTGCTGCAGGTTCTGCATCTGGAGCTGCATGCGGCGCGCGGCCCTCTCGGCGCTCTTGTCGGCGCCCTGCGCCCAGGCGCCACCGGTCGCGCTGCCCAGGGCGAGCGCCAGCGCCAGCGGCAAGGCCCCTGCGGATGCGCGGCGAAGGAGGGAATCAACCATGGTCGGTGTCCGGGAGGCTGGGGGATTCGGAAGGTGCAGCTCAGAAGCGCACGTTCAGATCGAACTGCAGCACGTCGATCGACAGCGGCGCGCCCGCGATCGAATCGCCGCTGAAGAAGCGCAGCGAGGCCGCTGTGTTCTTGCCCAAGCCGTAGCTGCCGCCCAGGATGTAGCCCTTGGCATCGGTGCCGCCGAGGCGGAAGTCGCTGTCGGTGAAGGCGTCGAGCATCGAATCGCGCTCGATCCGCTTGTAGGCCATGAACACCTGCCAGTCGTGGCGCGCCTTGACCTCGGCGTTGCCGAAGCCGACCCGCACGTGGTAGGCGGTCGTCATCGGCTTCACGTCGACGCCGGCCCGCTCGCTCACCGCGGCCCGGTCGAAGCCGATGTTGCGCACGAAGTCGCCCACGACCACGACGCGCTTGTCGGCCAACACCGGGAAGTCGATCTGGCCCGTCAGGTTGACGAGCCGGTACTCGGAAGCCAGCGCCAGCAGCGGCCGGGCCGGGTCGGACGAGATGTTGTAGTAGGTGTTGCCTTTCTGGGCGAACTGGGGCGCGGTGAATTCGTTCAGGGTCGAGCCGGTCGGGCTCAACTGCCCGAGCAGGTTGCGGTACTGGAAGTAGCCCAGCCCCAGCTTGGCGCCGATGCCCTTGGCCGAGCTGGCCAGCGTGGCGCCGACCTGCCCGCCCAGCAGCCACTTGTCGGCCGACCCCAGTTCGACTTCCTGCACCGGCATCCCGGCGATCGTGACGAAGCCGCGGATGCGGTCGTTCACGCGCGGCGTCCACTGGGCGGCCACACCGTCGAAACCCAAGTCGTTGGCCCACAGCAGATCGGTGCCGAACCAGGGGTTGCCGAAACGCCCGGCCACCGCGTTGAAGTCATCGCCGAGGCGGTAGCGGATGTAGGCGCGGTCGAAGGCCGCGGTGTAGCGGTTGTTGTAGACGCCGAGGGTCTGGTTCGACGAGATCGGATCGGTCGTGTTGCCGGTGGTCAGGCGCACACCTGCCGACCAGTGGTCGTCGATGACTGCGGTCAGTCCGAGGCGCGCGCGCGCCCGCAGACGATGCCGGTCTTCGGTGGTGTTGAGCAGGCCGATCGCACGGTTGCGGTTGGTCTCGGTCACGCTGACCGCCGGCGCGTTGTTGGGCGCGAAGTTGTCGAACTGGTAGCGGGTGCGCAGGTCCCCTTCCCACGACAGGCCGCGGGTCCACTCGGGCACGGCGCCCGGCGCGGCCCAGCCCTCGCGTGCGGCCTGGGCCACGAGCTCGGCGCGCAACTCGTCCTTCAGTTCCTTGCGCACGAACTCCGGGACGTAAGGCACCCGAACCGTGCCGGCCGCTGCACCGCCTTTCGCGGCCGCGGGCGTGGCACCGGCACCCGGCGCCGTCACCGGCTTCGCCACGTCGTTGAGCAGCGCCTCGGCCTTGTCGCGCGCCAGCACGCCTTGGTCCACCAGCAAGCCGATCAGCTTGGCGGTGGCGGCGCGGACCTTGTCGATGTCGCGATCCTGCGCGGCGACGGGAAAGGCCATGACGGCCAGCGACAAGGCCAGGGTCAGGCGAACGGAAGTGGGTTTCATGGGGTGGCACAGGGCAAGGGATTGGGCGGGCTCATGAACGATTGCTCAGGCGCAGCTGCATCGGGCGCATCGATCGCGGCGGCACGTCCTTCAGCGGGTTCATTTCGAGCAGGGTCAGCTGGATCTGGTCGTCGAACTGCGGGTTGCCGGAGCCGCTCACGATGTCGGCCTTCTGGACCCGGCCGTCGTCGCCGATCCAGACCCTGACGACGACCCGGAACTCGTCTTTCAGCAGCTTGCGGTTGCGCACCAGCGCCTCGAAGAATTCGCGCTGCAGCAGACCCGAGTAGTACGCCCCGCCACCACCACCCCCCGTGGTCAGCAGATCACGGCCGCCACGGTTGGCGGCCAGGCCGAAGCCGTCGGCACCGGCGCTGCCATCGGCATCGACCCCGAGGGGTTTGTCGGAGGCCGGCTTTTCGTCGGCGGCCTTGGGCTGCTCGGGCTTGGGCTCGTCCTTCGGCGCATCGATCTTGACTTCTTCCTTGACCTTGGGCGGCTCGGGCGGCTTTTCGGGCGGCTTCGGCGGCGGCGGGGGCGGCGGCTGCTTGATCAGCGCGATCTGATGCACACCCGACTTCTTGCCCGGTGGTGTCGCGAGGAACTGCATCAGCAGCAGCACCGCCGCGACCATGCCGGCGATGCCCGCGAGCCACAGCGCGACCGTCTTGACCCGGCCGGTGCCGCGGGCGCTCGCGTCGTCATCGTCGTCGTCATCGTCCATGGCTCAAGTCCCGGGCGCGCCGGCCACTATTTCACCAAGCGCTGGGTGACCAGGCCGAGTTGGGTGATGTCGAGCCGGCCCATCAGGTCGAGCACGTCGACGACCTTCTCGTAGTGGACCTTCGCGTCGCCCTTGATCACGACCGGGAAGCTCGGGTTCACGGCCTTCATCTGGCGCAGGCGGTCTTCGAGCTCCCGCATCGTCACCGGGTAGGTGTCGAGGAACACTTGGCCGTCGTCGCGGATCGTGATGGCCTTGGTCAGCGGCTTGGCCAGACTGGGCGCGGCGCTGGCCTTCGGCAGGTTGACCTTGATGCCCTGCACCGACGCGGTCGTCATGATGATGAAGATCACCAGCAGCACGTAGGCCAAGTCGAGCATCGGCGTGACGTTGATGTCGTCGTAGGCCTTGTTGGCGCTCTGGAGTTTCATGGCCGCCCCATCAGACCGAGTGGGTCTCGGCGATGCGCGTGACCAGCTCGTCGATGAAGACCTGCATGTCCGAGGTCAGCTCGCCGATCTTGCTGGTCAGGTAGTTGTAGCCGAACAGCGCCGGAATCGCGACCGCCAGGCCGGCCACCGTGGCCACCAGCGCCGCCGCGATGCCGGGCGCGATCGCGTTGACGTTCACATCGCCGGCCGCCGCGATCGCCGCGAAGGTGATCATCACGCCGACCACCGTGCCGAGCAGGCCGAGGAACGGACCGCCGGCGATGCAGATCGTCAGCAGCACCATCTGCGAGTTCAGGCGCTGCTGCTCGCGCACCAGGCGCGCGTCGACGGTGGCACGGATCGCGTTGATCGACTGGTCGCTGAGCAGCGGATCGCGCCCGGCCTTCGCATAGACCTCGAAGCGGCTGCGCAGCTCGTGCGCCCCGGCGGCGTAAAGCCGGTACAGCGACGAGCCCTTGAAGCGCCGCGCCGCGACCTTCTCGTCGCGCACCGGATTGCCGTCGCCGGTCGGCCCGGTGACGATCGAGTCGAACAACTTTTCGAACTGGGCCTTGAAGCGCTCGTTGTCACGCGCCGCGGTGCGCACGAACGCGGCCTTCGCGATCATCACGTAGACGCTGATCACGAACATCACCATCAGGATGCCGATGACAATCCAGCCGTCCAGGGTCACCGCGCTCAGCAGAATCTTCAGGTACGACGGGCCGCCGTCGGCTTCGGCGCCATCGTCCGCGGGGCCATACACGACCAGCTTCTGATCCTGCCCCTGCGATTGCGCGATCACCTTGATCCAGTCGGGCTGGCGGGCCGTGGTCGACACCTGAAGCTCGTCGATCTCGCCCTTGAAACCCTTGCCGACCACGGCAGCACCGCCCAGCTCCGGCACGACGCCGGCGGCCTTGCCGACTTCCTGGCCGTTCAGGTAGAGCGTCAGTCCGTCCTTCGCGACCACCGCCACGTGCTGCCACGCGAGCGGGTTCACCGGCGCGGCCGAGGTGGCCGTCAGCGCGCCCGACTGCGCCACCAGCTTGCCGCCGCGCAGCGACACGCGCAATCCGCCGGCGCCTTCGGTCTGCGCATAGAGCGCCGCGTCGGCGCCTTCGGCCGGCTTGATCCAGAGCGACAGCGTCATCCCGTTCGTCGCGGACTTCAGCGACGGCGTCGCCGGTAGCACCAGCTCCGCACTGCCGTCGAAGACCAGTCCGCCACCGATCAGGCCGGTACCCACCGACTTGGCGGTCGAGCGCACCGCGTGGTTCGCATTGGCGGTCGCATCCTGCGGCAGCGCCTCACGCTCGCCGAAGTGGTAGACCAAGCCTTGCGCCGCGTCGTACGTGCCCTTGGCGTCGTCGCCGGCTGCGGCCGCAGGGTTGCCGTAGTACAGCCAGACGAAGTCGCTCTTGGCGCCGGGCGCGAGCTTGGGCACCTGGACCCAGACCAGCGCCAGTTCGTTGAGGCCGTCGAACTTTTCGATGTGGTACTTCAGCGGCGTCTTGTCGTCGGCCGCGACGAAGCGCAGGTCGGTGCCGTCGGGCTTGGCCTCGACGAACTGGAAGTTGCCGGTGTGCAGACGCACGAGCACCGCGGCCGAGTCGACCGCGGCGGTGATCGCCAAGCCGTCCGCAGCGGTGTTGAGGCCGATCTTGCTGCGCTGCTTCCAGTCCGGATTCCAAGCCGCATGCGACAGGGAGGCGCCGAGCAGGCAGGCCAGCGCGAGGCCGAGGAGTATCAGTTTTTTCATGACCAGCGCGGTGCCATAGACAGTACAGAACCGTGGAGCGTAGACAGCCTATGTTTCAAGGGCGTGAATCGAGCCCGAGTCCGGCTGCAACGGGTCTCACACCTTCGCGCCGATGGCGGCCGGTGCGCTGATGGTGTCGACCAGCCGCTGCGCCGCCGCTGCCATGTGGAAGTTCTGCTGGTAGCAGGCGACGGCCCGCGATCCCATCGCAGCGCGCTGGGCGGCGTCCAGATCCAACCAGCGCCGCAGGCTGTCCGCGGTGCCGGCCACCGTATCGGTTGCGGCAAACCCGGCCTCCGCCTGCACGATCTCGCGCCAGATGTTGACCTTGTCCGAAATCAGCACAGGCCGGCCGAGCGCCAACGCCTCGGCCACGACAATGCCGAAGTTCTCTTGATGCGATGGCAGTGCGAACACCTCGGCGGCACGGTAGGCCGACCACTTGAGCTCGCCAGCGAGCATTCCGCACCAAGTGATGCGCTGCGCGACACCCCGCTGCGATGCCTGCTCGTGCAGCGCGCTGCGCCAGCCGACCTGGTCCGGCCCGGCCAACACCAGGTGCAGCGATGGATCGCGCCCGGCGACTTCGGCAAAGGCGTCGATCAGCAAGTCGCAGCCCTTCTTCGGGTGGATGCGGCCGAGGAACAGCACGAGGCGCTTGCCGCGCGTGTCCGGGAAGGCCGCGTGGAAGGCTTGCGCATCGGCGGCGAGCGCCGTGTCATTCAGCGCCATGCCGTAGCCGACCACCACGTGCCGCGCCTTGTAGAGCCAGAACGACTGTGGCGCGAGGCGCGATTCCTCTTCGGCGGTGAACAGCACCGCGCGCGCGTCGCGCAGCACGCGGTACTCGGCCCACGGCCAGTACAGCCACTTCTTGAGGTGCTTGAGCGGGTACTCGCGCTTGAACCAGGGGTCGAGCATGCCGTGGAAGAACACGTAGTACGGCACGCCGAGCCGACGCAGCACGCGCCAGCTGCCGAAGCTCTGGTACTGCCACAGGCCGTGCACGATCACCGCGTCGAACGCCTGCGCATGCGCCCTCAGCCAGGGCGCCAGGCGCGGCGTGTAGCCGTAGTTCCAGTGCGCCGGGCCGACGGGGTGCAGCGGCGCGGGAAAGTCGGCCAGCCAGGACGCGCCTGGCGCATCGAGCGTGACGACCTCGTGGCGATGGCCGAGGCCCGCGTTGGCGCCGATCAGTTGGCGCAGCCCCTCGGCCGGACCGCCATGGACCGGATTGACCGAGTGAATGATGTTGAGGATGCGCATGCTGGGGCGGCGGTCGCGGCGCATTACTTCGCGAAGCAGTCCTTCTGCTGCTCCTTGCAATTCTTGTCGCCGAACCCGAGCACCTCGACCGTCAGGATCGTCGGCTTCTGCAAACCCTCTGCGGCCGCGGCGGCGCGGGCTGCCTTGGATGCACTGCCGGCGGCGTCTTCGGCCGCCTTCGAGCCGCTGGTCGTGGTGCTGCCGCTGGCCAGCGACGAGGCCAGGCTGCCGGTCGTGGCCAGTGGCACACCGACCGAGGTGCCCGCCGACGAGATGTTGCTGGCGTTCAGCACCGTCTGCGCGTTCAGCACGATGTTGCCGCTGGAGCGAATGCCGGCTTCACCCGCGTCGATCGATCCGGCGGGCGCGAACAGGTACACGTCGCCGGCCTTCGGCGCGAGCAGCGGACCCAGCCCGTCGGGATCGGAGCTCAGGGTCTGGATGCCGCTGCCGGTCGCGCCGGCCGGGACCGAGATGCGCACCCCGATCTGGTTGCCCTCGGCATCGAGGATCGGCTGACGCACCGGCGGCGGCGTCGACAGCGAGGTCTTGGCACCGCGGCCGGCGTCGATGCTGCCCTGCGACGAGAGCAGCAACACATCGCCGCCCTGCGCCGTGATCAGCTTGCCCTGGTTGATGTTGAAGTCGCCCGACAGCACGCTGCGGATCGCGCCACCGGCGTTGGTGAGCACGCCCACCGTCTTCTCGCCCGGCGTGGTCAGTCCGACGACGATGTTGCCGCCCGGTGCCCACAGGTCGATGGCGCTGCCGCCATAGGTCTGGATCGAGGTCTGGTAGCTGCTGATGTTGCCGCCAGAGATGGCGGCTGTCGGCACCACCTCGGCCACCACCGCCGCCAATGCGTTCGAGAACACGATCGGCGTCACGCCGGTCGGCAGCGCGCCCTTGCTGCGACGCTGCAGGTAGTCGGTGAAGACGCTGGGGTAGCGCTGGTCCAAGCCCACGTAGACGCCGTAGGCGGCCCCGCCGGGGCCGGCCGCCAGGGTCGCCACCGAGCCGGCCGCCTGCAACCTGGCGACATCGGTTTCGCTGTTCAGCAAGCGGTACAGCTCGGCTGCGGCGGCGCTGTCGGCGGTCGGACCCAGCGGCAGCTTGTTGACGCGCAGCGCGTCCTGCCAGGCCGCGAGCGCACGCGGCGCCTTGGTGTCGAGCGACGCGAAGCGGGCATAGCTCGGATCGCGCGTCGCCAGCGCGGCCACGTCGGCGGCGGCCAGCACGACGCTCGCATCGGGCTCGGTGCCGAGCTGGCGGTACAGGTCGATGATGTCGGCCGACACCGCGTTGAGCGCGATGATCTCGGTGTACGCGCCGTCCATCGTCGTCAGGTCGACCTTGCCCTTGACGCCGGCCACGAGCGTCACACGCGCGCTTTCGTCGTACGCCAGTTGCGGGTTCGCCGTGTTGCCGGTGGCCACCAGGCCGCCGATGCCGCCCTGCGTCCCGCCTCCGGCGATCAATGCAGTGCCGAGGTCGATGTTCCGGCCGGCTTGCAGCAGCAACTGTCCGGGGCCGCGGATCTCGATACCGATCGGTGCGCGGAAGTCGCCGGTGTCGGCACGCACCTCGGTGACGTCGGTCGGCTCGAGGTTCTGCAATTGCAGACTCGCACCCACGATGTCGACACCGGCGCGCACCCGGCCGGCCGCGGTAAAGACGACCGCGGTGGCGCTCTCGCTCGCCTGAATGCTGCCGTTCAGGGCTTGAAGCTCGAAGGCGTAGGGGTTCGTGACCTCCCGCGACACGATGCGCGCCTGGCCAGCGGTCGGCTGCAGCCCCGCGCGACCATCGATCTGGCGCGCGCCGATGTTGGCGAGTTCAACGCTGGTGGTCGGCGTGATCACCGTGGCCGGGTCGCGGTCGGAACTGTAGAAGCCGACGTTGACCAGCGAGTCGCCGGCGAACATCGTCACGTGGGCAGTGGTCGATGGAAATGTCGTGATCGCATCCGACAACAAGGGACCCGAGATGTCGCCGTTGAAGGCGCTGAAGTCGAGACTGGCCGGGAACGCACCGAAGAACTGGGTGCGCTCGGCGTTGATCTGCGACGCCCTGTTGAAGGTGCGCCACGTGCCGGCGTCCGAAAGCACCGCTTCGTACGCCAGATCGCCGCTCTTGGCGGTCACGCCGGCGCGGCTGCTCGCCGAATAGGTGAAGAAGGTCGAAAAGCTGCCCTGGGTGCCGAAGCTCGGGCCGGTCGCGGCGTCGCTCGCATCCTTGTTGGGGATGAACATCGCCGTCGGGTTGCTGACGCTCTGCAGCGCCACCGCGCCCCCCGCCACGAGATCGATGCTTGCGCCCTCGGGCACCGCGCCGCTGCTCGCGCCCATCACGTACAACTGTGTGGCCTTGGTCGTGCCGATGTCGCCCGCCGCTTCGACACGGCCGGCGCCGCGCGCCACCAGGAACGAGCTGCCGACCACGTCTTCGCCGGCGCGCACGCTCAGGTTGCCGCCGCCTTGCACGTCGACCTGGCGCACGCCGTTGTCGTCACGGTAAGTGCGGCCACTGGTCGGCAACATCGCTGCCAGGTTGCTGACGCTGCCGCCCGCCGCGATGTCGATGTCGCCGCCGCCCAGCGTGCCCACGCCCTGCTGGAAGCGCGGCCGGTGGCTCCACCAGTCGGTCGGTTGCAGGGCCGTGAACGCCGCGTTCGATTGGCGCGGCCGGCGCAGCCATTCGTTGATCCACAGGTCGCGGCCGGCGCCGTCGGCAGCGGCGAGTTCGCCGCCCGCGGTGATCGAAATGCCACCGCCGTCGACCGCCCAGCGGTCGTAGCTGGCGCTGTCGGTATTCGCGCTATCGGTCGCGCCGATGCGGCCAGCCGGGTAGATGGTCGCCGCGACGTTGTCGCGGCCGGTGCCGGTGCGCAGCTTGGCGTTCGCGCCGGTGAGCATGAGCGAGCCGGTGTCGGCCGGCAGGCGGTCGGCCGTCAGCGTGGCGAGCGGGTTCGCCGCAGCCAGATCGACGCCGGCCACCAAGCGCAGGTTCCAGGTGTCGCCGGCGCGCAGGGCGTCGTTGGGTGAGCCGAGCGATCGGCTCAGCGTTAGGTCGCCCGCTGCCCGAAGCGTCAGGGTGCCGGGCAGGTCGGCCGCCAGCCACTGTGCGTTCGTCAGGTCCCACGCGGACGCAAGCGTCAGGTTGCCGGTGCTCTGCACTTCGGTCGCGCCGAGCACGCGCGCGCCGGCGAGCGCGCCGGTCTCGTCGCGCAGCGCACGGGTCGTCGCCGCATTGTCGACAGCGACGAAGGCCGCATGGTCCGCGCCGAGTGTGTCGATGTCGACGGCGTCGCCGCTGCCCACGCGGTAAGTGCGGGTGGCTTCCAGGTCCACCGACGCGGCCGGATCGCCCGCCACGCCGGCGCTGCGCGCGGCCAGGCCGGCATCGCTCCAGCGCTTCACCGTGCCGTCGAGTCGGGTCGCGCCCATCGCATTGTTGTCGTCGCGGCCCACGCCGAAGATCACCGAGCCCGCCACGCCGGCATCACCGGCGCGAACGTCGATCGTCGCGGCACTGTCGAAGTCCAGCGCACCGGTGCGCGTGGCGATGCGCAGCTCGCCGCCGCGCGCGCCTGCGTTGCTGCCGTTGGCGAGGATCCGGCTGCCGGCCGCCAGTGCGAGGCCGGTGTCGGCGAACAGATTGACGCGCGCACCGCCGTCCGCGGCGCCGGGGCCGATCGTGCCGGCCACGTCGATGCGCCCGGTGTCGGCGGCGAGCGTGACGCGGCGTGCCGCGACGTTGTCGGTTGCAGCCACCGCGAGGTCGCCGCTGCGCACGCGCAATTGCCGCTCCTCGGCAAAACCGCCCGCGTTCAGCGCGGTGTTCAGCGACGTGAAGTTCGCGAGTGCCCCGAGGTCCAGGGCCACCGAGCCGGAGCGCTCGCCCGCGCCGGCGCGGCCGGCCAGTTCGCCGGCCAGCGCCAGCGCGGCCGCCTGAACCGTCACCCGACCGCCCGCGCCGCCTTCGACCGCCGCCGAAACATCGACCTTCGCGCCCGCCTGCACGGCCACCGCGCCGGTCGCGGTGTTCAGCGCCACCGTGCCGCCGTCGGCCGTGGTGATGCTGCCGTTGAAATCCTTCGCCTGCCCGCGGGCGTCGAGCAGCGCGCCGCTGGCGAGCGTGACGCCGTCGCCACTGTCGGCGCCGCGCGCGGCGACGGTGATCTGCCCCGAGCGCGCCTGCACCGTGGTGGCCACCGCGACGTTGCGGCCTTCCAGCGTGAGCCGTCCACCCAGTTCGATCGCATCGGTTGCGGCCGTTGCGGCAGCTGCCGCGCCGGCCACGGTCAACGCCGCGTAGACGGGCGTGTCGGCCTGGCTGGTGTCCACCGCACTCACGATCTGCTTCGATCCGCCGCGCGCCTGCACGCGCGGGGCTTGCAGTGTCAGCGCACCGGCCACGCGCAGCGCGCCCTCGCCTTCGCTGAGCACGTGGTCGCGCGCCGTCAGCTGCGTGCTGGCGAAGCCGGACACGGCCTTCGCGCCGGCACCGATCACGACGCGTTCGGCGTTCGCGCCCAAGCTGCCGGTGCCGGTGGTCGTTGCGGCGCTGGCCGTGCTGTGGTTCGCGAGTTCGATTTCGCGCGCCGCGAGCGTGGCCTGCGGCGCGCGGCCGTCGGCGCCGGCACGGCCTTGCAGCAACGGGGTGTCCAGGGTCAGGTGGCCGAGGCTCGCCGAGCCCAAGGTGGTGCTGCCGATCAGGTCGATCGCGCCATAACCGCGCAGCACCAGTTCATCGAGCGCGCCGAAGGCCGCGAGATCGGTGTTCGACAGCACCAGCCCGGCGAGCGGGCCGGCCGCATTGGCGGTGTCACCCAGACTCACCTGCACCGACGACAGGCTCAGCGAGCCGCCGGCGCCGAGCGCCCCGCCGGCGCGCAACTGGCCCGCCGACTCGGTGGATTGGGTCGCATCGATCAGCAGGGATTTGTCGGCGCTCAGGCTGGCGCTGTCCGCAATCCGGACAACGCCGCTGGCGGCGCTGGCCGTGCCGCGATCCAGCCGCGTCTGGTCGCCGTTGCTCAGGCGCACGAGCGCGCCCGAGGCTTCGCTGCCGATGACCTGCGGCGAGCTGCCCACGGCGGTGCCGGTGCCGGCCAGCACGCTGCCGGCGCGGATGTCGATGCTGTCGGTGGCCGCGAGCATCAGCTCGGGCACGCGCACGGCGCCGGCACTGCTGTTGGCGACCAGCACGTCGCTGGCGCTGGTGCTGATGCGGATGCCGGTGTCGGTGTCGCTGCGCGTGCCGCCGAGCAGCACGCTGCCCTGCAGGCGCGACAGTGACTCGCCGGCGATCTGCAGATAGCTCGCATCCACGGTCGCGTCGCCGACGCTATCGACCACCGCGATGCGGCCGCCGGCGATGTCGATCTCCGCGGCGCGGCCGGCCGCCTTCGATGCCGAGCTTGCGGCCGCGGTTTCGAAGCTGCCGGAGAGCGTCAGTGCCGTCGCGTTTTCGATCGACAGCCGCCCGGCATCCCAGGGCGCGCGGGGTGCGGCGACGCGCTCGAGCGCGGCCGCGTCGGCGAAGAACGAAGCGCCGCTCAGGTTGTAGTCGGACGACTGCTTCACCGCCGCGCCGGCGCTGACGATCACGCCCACGCTTTGCGATTCGCGCACGCTCGTGCCGCGCGCGCTGCGAAAGCCGGCGACGACCACGTCGCCGTTGGCCAACGTCGTGGTCTGGCCGGCTTGGAGATTGCGGTAGGCCGAGCCGGTGGCCAGTTCCACCAGGTAGGCATCGGCCAGCAGCGCGTGGCGCGCCGGCAGCAGCGTGTACTCGCCGGCCGGCACGGCCGCGCCGGCGCCGATCCGGATGCTGTCGTAGAGCGCGGTGTCGCGCCCGCTGCCGAGCGCGAAGCCGAAGCCCGGGTCCTTCAGTGCCAGGGTGTGGCTGTCGAACGGCATCGCCGCCAGTTTGGCCGTGGGGATGATCGCGTAGGTGTTGTCGCGCAACGTGATGTCGGTGTCACCGCCGTTGCCCGGCACGAACTCGACCGCAAGCACATCGCCGCCGCCGCTGAGGTCCACGCTCGCGCCGGAGCGCACGTTCGTCGTCGGCGCACTCAGCGTGATGTGCTTGCCCGCTTCGGTGACCGAATCGAGGCTCGTCGCGGTGGTCGCGCTGCCGTCCGTGTAGCGCCACAGAATGCCCGCCAGCGTGGTGCCATAGAGCACGTCGAGGCCGTTGCCGGAAACCGAGGTCAGGCTGCCATCGGCCAGCTCGAGCAGCTTGCCGGCTCGCAGATCGATCTCTCCCAGCGGCGCCTTCAGCGTGCCGGCCTGCACGATGGTCTGCGCCTCGAGCGTCAGCTTGCCGGCGGCCGAGTAAACGCTGCCGGCCGCGTTGCCGTTGCTGGCCATCGAGATGAGGCCGCCGTCAGTGAGCGTGCCTGTGGGCTGGTCCCTGACCGAGAACGTGTACTCGGTTCGCGTGGCCGGGTAGACCTGCGCCGCTTCGAGCTCGATGTTGCCGGCGCTGGTGAGGGCGCCGATCTGCCGTGACACCGGCTGCCCGCCGGTCGTGGAGGCGAAGGTGACCGGCCGCCCGATGAGCTGGATGTCGCTGTCGCTCTCGATGCGCGTCAGGCTGGTGCCGTTGATGGTGAGGCTGCCGTACAGGTTCACCGCGCCGGCGCTGACCCCGAGCACGCCGCCGCCAGCGCGGGTCGCCAGCGTGGGCGCGACCGAGCCGTCGGCGATCTGCCAGATGTCGCCGTCGCTGCCGGACGCGAGCTGGCGCTCGCCCAGTGACTGCCCGAGCGACACCGTCGACGCGCGCAACTCGACGCGCGCGTCGCCGGCCACCTCGATCAGCGGCGCGTCGAGGCGGATGCCGCGCTCGAACGCGAGCGTCGAGGAGCCCTGGAATTCGATCCGGTTCTCCGACTGCAGGCGCAGCTTCTCGAACCCGCGCGCGGTCAGCTCGTCGATGTTGACGGTGGCGTCCACCAGCCCGGATTCGGTGGGCACCCGATTGCGGCCGGAGGTGACGACGATGCGCCGCTCGTCGGGCAAGCTGGCTTGGCCGTCGGGGCGCATCAATTCGAGCGCGAAACTGCCGCCGGCCGCGCCGGCCGAACCGCCGTGACCGAGCAGTGCGCCGTCGAACGCGGCGCCGCCCTGCGACTTGACGATCAACGCACCGGCCTGCCCTTCGAGGGTCTGCTGCGCGAGGGCCGGCTGCTCGCCGGAGGTGGCGACATCGACGGTCTGGTTGACGCCGCTCACGTCGATGCGCGCGCCGGCCGCGACCTGCACGCCGGCGTTCTTGGCGTCGAGCGTAACGGCGCCGGCGTTGACGAGCGTGCCCTGCACCAGACCGCGATCGTTGGGCGTGGGCACGAAGACGCCGGCGGTCGAGATCACGGCCGCACTGCCGAGGCGCAGGTCAGGCGCCGTCAGATCGACCGGACCGTTCAGCGTCAGGCCGACCTTGCCGCCGGGTGCATTGATGCGCCCGTCGGTCGTCAGGCCGTTCACCGCCGACAGCGCGACCTCGCCCTTGGGGTCGACGCTGATCGACGCTTCGCGGTTCAGGGTCAGCGTCGCCGCCCCGGGCTGGCCGCCGGCCTTGGCGTTGAGCGCGAGCGATGCCGCAGCGCGCTTCGAATCCGGCAGCAGCTGCACGCCGGCGATCGACGCCAGGTCGCCGCCGGTGGGCAGCTGCGCCGCGGCCAGCGGGTCGACGAGCAGGTTCTTCTGCTGCACGAGCAGCTGCGTGCCGGCGACGATGTCGATCCCGTCGGTGGCCGTGATGCCGATCTTCGAGAAGCCCCGGTCCGAGAACAGCCCGGCCTCGAGCCGCGTGGTGTTGCCGGGCAGCACGCCGTTCGCGTCATCCGCATCGATCACCGCACGCGCCAAGCTCAGGTTCAGCTCGCCGCCGTTGGCGAGCGCGAAACCGCGCAGCTCGGCCTGCATCCAGTCCGAGCTGGTCTGGCTCGCGCTGCCGTTGCCGATCGCCAACTTGCCGCCCTTGCCGCCGCTGACGCGCTGGCTGCTGGCGATCGACGCACCGCCGCCCACGTCCAGCGTGGCGCCACGTTCGAGGCGGGTCTGATGGTTCGGGTCGTCGATCTGGATCGTGATGTTGCCGCCGTCGATCGCCAGCGCCGTCGCGCTCGCGTCCGCATTCAATCGCCCGGAGGGCGTGGGCGTGCCGACGAACGACCCGTCGCGGTTGGCGTTGTTGATCCATGTGCCCGCGGTCGACAGGTCGGCGCCAGCGCGCACGGTTACCCGCTCGATCGCGCTGACGAGGTCGGGTGAGATCGGCTCGCTCTGTGGCAGCACCGGACGGATCAACAGATTGCCCGCCGGCAGGCGGATGTCGCCCGCGATGTCGATCTGCGGCGCGCGCAGGATCAGCGCGCCGCCGACGTCCGCCACGATGCTGACCTCGGACGGCACGACGATGCGGCCGTTCACGTTCAGCTCGACCGTACCGAAGCCGGACTCGACGCGGCCGTCGGCCGAGGGGGTCGCGGCACCGAACACCTGGCCCGCAGCCAGCGTCACCGCGTCGCGTTGCAGTTCGCTGAGCGCCGTGTTCGCGTTGAAGCTGGCGCCCAGCATGTCGGTCGCCTGCTGGCTCCAGGTGAGGTTGCCGATGCGCTGCGCCTGCGCGAAGCTGCCGGTTGTCGGCACGTACTCGCCGATGCGCAAGGTCGCACCGCGCGCTGCGCTCGCTAGCTGGTGCGAACCCACCGTCACGCCGCCCTTCAGCGTGCCGTCCAGCACCAGCCCGGCGTTGGCGTTGATCGCCACCAAGCCGCCCGCCAAGCCCTCGGAATAACCGGCCTGGTACGCGCCCACGGTGCCGAGCGGATTGGCCATCGTGGTGGTCTGGCCCCAGCGTGCGTCGGTGCGCTGAAAGCTGTCGAGCAGGCTGGTGTAGGTGCGCAGCTCGGGCGCGCTGGCGATGTCGTAGATCTTGCCGTCGTCGCCGAGCAGGCGCGAGGTGTTGACGGTGCCGCCGTTGTAGCGGTAGCCGCCGCCGGAGGCGTCGATCAGGGCCCCGCTGCGCTGGACCACCGAGCCGCTGGAGGCGATCTGCAGCTCGCCGCCGGCGCCGGCCTTCTCGGTCACGGTGCGCGCCACGATGTCGCGGTAGCCATCGAGTTCGAGGATGTTGTTGGCCTCGCGCAGATCCACGGTCACGGTGGCGCCGCGCAGGATGCCGGTCTTCTGGTCGGGCGAGTTCTTCAGCTCGTTGGAGGTGACGCGGAAGGTCTGCAGGTTCTTCTTGTAGTCCACATCGGCCCAGGCACCGGCGACGCTGGTTTCGCTGCCGGCGCCGAGGTAGACGCGCGCCGCCGTCGGGTCGGTGGCGTCGGCGGCGGTCAGCGCGATGCGCCCGCCCGGCACGCGCAGCGTGCCCTCGTTGACGATCGTGCGGCCGGTCACCTCGATCACGCCGCGGTAGAGCGTGTAGTCCTGGCTGTCGGCCACGGTGCTGGTGTCGGCCGCATCCGGCACGACCTCGGTCACGCTGCCGGCCTTGAAGCTCACCGCACCCGACTGCGCGCCGTCCTTGGTGCGCGCCTTCAGGTAGATCGAGCCGTTGCTCTGCACCGCGGTCTTGGCCGAGACGCGGCCTTCCTGATTGACGGCCAGCGCCGCCAGCGACACGTTGCCGCGGTCGGCGCTGATCTCGCCGGCATTGCGGATCAGGTTGCTCAGGTTCAGCGCCGGGCCGTCCGGCACCGCCTCGACCTCGACGCGGTAGCCGCGCAGCGTGATGTCGTTGGTGTCGTCGTTGAGCGCCAGGTAGGCCTTGGCGCCGGCCGCCAGGATCACCTGGCCATCGGGTGCGCTGATCAGCCCGCTCTGGTTGTCGATGCGGGGCGCAAAAATCATGATCGAGCCGCCGGCGTTGGCCGCGAGCTTCGGCGCCGCCGCATCCGCCGCGCCGAAGGTACCGACGCCGATGTCGCCCGGGCGCGTCCCGTCGGGGCGCCCGGCCAGCGTGTTGCCGGCGGCGTCGTAGCCGCCCTCGAACGCCGGCTTCGTCAGGCCGCCATCGGTGAGCACACCCGACAGGAAACGCTCGTTCGTCAGGTTCAGCGTCGAGGCCACCAGCGATTGCGTGTTCACCTGCGCACCCCGGTCGAACAGGATGCCGTTCTGGTTGATCAGCAGCAGCTGGCCATTGGCCGTGAGCTTGCCCTGGATGAGCGTCGGGTTGGCGTCGTAGATCCGGTTCAAGGTCGACGCCGTGCTGTTGGGCTGGCGGAACTGCACCTCGGCGGCACTGCCGATGTTGAACGAACGCCAGTCGATGATGGCGCGCTGCGAGCTCTGGTCGATCGTCAGCAGCGAGCGCCCTGCCCCCAGCACCGGCGCGTTGACCACCGCCTGGCCGCTGACCACGCTGCGCAGCACCGGCACGGTGTTGGCGGGCAGCACGGCGCCCGCGGTCTGCGCCTGCACTGCGTGCGGCAGCGCCAGGCCCAGCAGGCCCAAGCCCGCCAGCACCAGCACGCTGCAACTGCTCTGCTGCGGCCAAGCCTCATCGCGAGCCGGAGGAGCGACACGGGAACGAGCAGAACGGGTTTTCATGGAAGGACGGGCCGGCGCCAGGAAGTGAAGCCGAGCACTCGGCGTGAACCGGCATTCTCTGGATCGAAGATGACAACCCGCCACGAATGCACCACCCCGAACGGGCCCCCCGCGAAAGAAAAACGCCGCGCGGGCGCAGCGCTGGGGCACCGTCACGGCCCCGTCTCGGGCGCTTGCTATAAGTGCCAGCCCGCCCCCTCTGAAGCCGCCACGGCGTGCGGCCCGACCCGCGATGACCACTTCCGCCGCCCCTTCCCCGCCGACCGGCGCACTCGACCCGCTGCGGGCCGCGCAGCGCCTGCACGATGCCCGTCCCTGGTCGGACGCCGAGGCCGGTTTTCGCGCGCTGCTGGCGCGCCAGCCGGGCCGCCTTGACGCGATGCGAGGCCTGGGCTCGCTCGCGGCCGAACAGGAGCGAGGCGACGAATCGGTGCACTGGTTCCGCGCCGCCGTGGCGGCGCAGCCGGATCACGCGCAGGCCCATGCGGACTTGGCGCGAGCGCTGCGGCGGCAGGGGCTCAACGCTGAGGCTGGCACGCATTTCGAGCGCGCCGCCGCGCTCGACCCGGGCGACGCCCAGCTGCAGCTGATGGCGCGGCTGCACCGGGCCACCACGCTCGACGAGCAGGGCCGCGCCGACGAGGCGCTGGCCGGCTTCCAGGACGCCGTGCAGCACCACCCTGACGCGGCCGACGCCTGGGCCGCGCTCGGCGTGATGCAGCGCCACCTCGACCGCCCCGAAGCAGCCGGGGCCAGCTTCCAGCGGGCGTTGCAGATCGACCCGACGCGGCTCGACGTGATCGAACTGTTCGGCCAGACCCTGCAGGACCAGCGCCACTTCGAGGATGCCTCGCTGGTGTTCGAGCGCCTGCTGCAGCTGCAACCCGACCGGCCGCTCGTCGCGGGCCGGTTGATGCACACCAAGATGCTGGGCGCCGACTGGACCGCGCTCGATCACCTGCAGCAGCGCATCGAAGCGGCCGTGAGCGCGGGTCACCTCGCCGCCGAACCGTTCGGCCTGCAGGGCTACTGCGCGTCGCCCGAACTGCTGCTGCGCGCCGCGCGCAACTACGCCACCGCCTACCTGCCGGACCGATCTGCGTCGCTGCCGAAAGCGAGGATCGGCCACGGCCCGAAGATCCGCGTCGGCTACGTGGCCGGCGAGTTTCGCAACCAGGCGACCTCGGTGCTGCTGACCGAGGTGCTGGAACTGCACGACCGCGCGGGCTTCGAGATCGTCGCGTTCGACAACGGCTGGGGCGACTGCAGCAGCTTGCGGCGCCGCATCGAAGCCGCGACCGAGATCGTACCGATCCGCCGGCTGGCCAACGCGGCAGCGGTGGCCGCGGTGCGCGAGCGCGGCATCGACATCCTGGTCAACCTCAACGGCTACTTCGGGCGCGCGCGCCACCACCTGTTCGCGGCGCGGCCGACGGCGATCCAGGTCAACTACCTCGGCTTTCCCGGCACGACCGGCATGCCGTACATCGACTACCTGATCGCCGACGAGGTCGTGGTCCCGCCGGCCGACCGGCACCACTACACCGAGCAGGTCGTGTATTTGCCCGACGCCTACCAGCCCAACGACCGCCAACGCCGGGTCGGCACCGAGCCGCACCGACGCGCGCAGGTCGGTCTGCCAGAACACGGCTTCGTGTTCTGCTGCATGAACAACGTCTACAAGATCACCCCGGCGGTGTTCGACATCTGGATGCGCCTGCTGCAGCGCGTGCCCGGCAGCGTGCTGATGCTCTACAGCGAGGCCCCGGAAGCACAGGACAACCTGCGCCGTGAGGCCGCGGCGCGCGGCGTCGAGGCCTCACGCATCGTCTTCGGCGGCCCGCTGGGCAACGAGCAGCACTTGGCTCGCCTGCGCCTGGCCGACCTGTTCCTCGACAGCTGGCCGTACAACGCGCACACCACCGGCAGCGATGCGCTGTGGGCCGGCCTGCCGGTGCTGACCTGCACCGGGCCGACCTTCCCCAGCCGGGTGGGCGCGAGCCTTCTGCACGCTGTCGGGCTGCCGGAGCTGGTGACCGAGTCGTTCGAGGCCTACGAAACGCTCGCGTACCGCTTGGCCACCGAGCCGGGCCTGCTGGCCGGGCTGCGCGAGCGCCTCGCGACCAACTTGCGCACCGCGCCGCTCTACGACACGCCGCGCTACACGCGCCACTTGGAGGCGGCCTATCGCCAGATGGTCCAACGCGCTCGCGACGGTTTGCCGCCGGCGCCGTTCGCCTGCGAACGATTGCCCTGAGTCAGGCTTCGCACGAAAGGAAAAAGCCAGCGCTCTTGCGAGACGCTGGCCCGGGTTTCGCGCTGGAAGCCACCGCCTCGCGGCGGCAGCCTCTCGAGCGAAATCAGAACGCTGCAGCCTTGCCGGTCTGGCAGTTGTTCAGGTCGGTACCGCCGACCAGACGCGACCAGGGGTTGCGGCCGGTGGCGCCGGTGTAGTCGGCGGCCGGAACCGGCGACTCGAGAGCGTCGAGCGCCATCAGGCCGGACGGGCCGAAGGTCTGCACACCGCCGTTGATCACCGCGATGACGGCCGGGTCGGAGAAGTCCGACTTCAGCTTGGTCAGGAAGCTCGAGTAGCCGGCCGCCGAGGCGGTCGGCAGCGTCGCGCCGATACGGGTATTCAGCGAGGCATCGGAGTACTGGGTGTACTTGCCACCGGCCACGTTGGCATGGGTCGGAGCCAGGCCGTTGATCTTCACGAAGCGGAACTTGCCGCCGGCGGCTTGCTTGGTCTCGGTCGTCAGCACGCCGATCGCACCGCGGGCGCCATCCTGATGCTTGTTCAGGCAAGCCGCGACCTGGCCGCTGCCACTGCCGTTGACGACGAGGTTCGAGCCGTCGCAAACGAGGTTGGCGGCGGTGTTGTCGAGCGCGGCAACACCGGAGACGAAGGCCTCGACCGACGACTGGCACTCGCGAGCGCCAGGGGTGCCGTTGCTGGTGCGGGCAATTACCGCCTCGAAGGTCTTTTGCGTGCCCGAGCTGTCGACGCGGCGGGCGACGTAGATCGTGTCGTCGGCCAGCGAAGCGCCGGTCAGGCCGGACCAGGACTGGCCTTCCTGCGTGAACATCGAGGTCAGTTGCGCTTGCGACAGCGACGGCATGTCCGCCTCGGTGATGCCACCCGGGGTGATGCCCTGCGCGGTCTGCAGCGCTTCGTACGCGACCTTCGAGACCGGCAGGCCGAAGATCACGGTGGCCAGGCCTTCGGCCTTCAGGTTGTTGTAGGTGCTGGCCGCGCCGAAGAACTGCGGCTCGACGTCCGACAGGCCGATGTAGCTGACGGCGTTGGTCGTCAGCGCGGAGCTGGCGCCGGCGCAGGCGATGTCCTGGAACGTGGAGAGCACGCCCGTGCCGTCGACGTCGGCTGTCGACGAGGTGCCGGCGCAGGACGAAGCAAGCTTGGTCAGGTCGAGGAAGGGCACGTTCGCCGCACCCGCGTTCACGAGGCCGACACCGGCGCCCGAGCCACCAACCGAGTACTTGTAGAACGCAACCTTGGTCGCGCCGGCACGCGGCGTGATCTTGGTCGTGTCGGCGGTGCAGAAGTACACGAAGTTGTTCGAGATCGAGTAGCGCGTCATCGAACCGACGGTGCAATACCGCAGTGCCGAAGCCAACAGGCCCGGGTCTTGCGCGGTGGCGCCCGACACGCGGATGTTCATCGTGTCGCCGGCGAACTCGCCGGTGTTGGTGTAGCTGCTGGCCAGCAGGGCATGGGCCGGGGCGGCGACGATGCCGCAGGCGGCGGCAACGCCGAGGGAGATTTTGCTGAGTTTCATGAGAGTCCTGAGGGTGAGTCGTGTGAACGAGAATTTCTGGCAACGCTCCGCCCAGACCGCCGCAGCGGAAGCCGCGGCGGGTGGGACAAAAAGGGCTGGAGTCAGCCCGCGTTGAATCAGGCCTGGGCGGCGGCCGCGGCCTTGCGGCGGCGCATGAAGCCGCCCATGCCCACCAGGCCGGAGCCCAGCAGCCAGGCAGCGGCCGGCACCGGCACGGCGGCGGGAGCCTCGCCCGCCAGGTTGTAGGTGAAGTCGCCGCTGGAGGCGAGCGTGACGGTGGCGAAACCGGTGGCGTTGCCGAATTGCGTCTTGTTGGCCGCCAAGGTGGTCGAACCCGTGCCGACCGTGCGCGAGAAGTAGAACAGGCTCACGCTTTGGTCGACCGCGGCAAGGCCATCGGCGCCAAGGGTGAAGTTGGTGCCCCATGCGGTGGGCGCACCGGAACCGGTCACCGACAAGCCGCCCGTGCCGAACTGCGTCGTCAGGCTGCCCGCACCCGCGTTGGCGATGAAGCCGTCGAGGTTGCCGTTGGTGGCGAATTCGTCGGCGTTGGCCGACGAGGTGATGAAACGCTTGACGTTCGTCGCGGTCGTGGTGCCGACGGCGTCAACGGCGTTCACGAACCACTTTACGTCGGCAAAGGTCTGGCCGGCGAGCCAGCCGCTGAACGACGCGTCGGCGAACGAGGCGGTGTTGGTCTTGTCGAGCAGCAGGCCGGCGGCCGGGGTCTTGTCGCCAGCAACGCTGCCGTCACCCGACAGCGTGGTCACGCCGGTGGGCAGGAAGCTGTTGAGGAGAAAGCCGGTGTCGCGCATGTAGTAGGAGCCGGTCACCGTGTTGAACGCGACCAGCGCCAGGCTGCCGTTGGCGGAGCCGGGAGCCGTCAGGTCGGCGTGGGCCGCGCCGGCCATCGAGGCCATCGCCGCGGCGACGGCGAGCATCTTGAGTTTCAGTTTCATTGAGAGTTCTCTCCTGGGTTGATGTTCACGTAACGCTTGTGCAGGGTCCCGATTGCCGATTCACCCGACCGTCGGAGCCCGATCACATCGGCGTGCCTCCCTGAGCGGGAACCTTCCGATGCGTGCGACTGTAGAAGTCCGCTGTGTCGCCACGGTGTGCGGGGCGCTGCGGTGGGTGGCTACTTCAGCCTAGTCCGCAGCGGCCCCGGTGACGACGATCCAAAAGACCGATTGAATCTACCGACACGGTGTGACCTTCGATCGGTTCGGGTGACGGCACCCATGATGCGTTCGGACTAGCCCGACACCGGCTGGCCGGGCCTGCCGGCCAGCGCCCAGGCCTGCGCCAGCACCGCCTCGAAGGCCTGCGCGAATCCGCGTTCGTCGAACAGCGGGCTCGCGGCCAGCGCGCTGCGCGCCTGCAGGCGCCAGCGGGCGAGCCCTTCCACGTCGCCGGCCACGCGCGCGATCGTGGCCACGTAGTCGGCGTCGTTGTCGGCCACCCACTCGGCGCGGCTGATCGCGAGCAGCAGCGAGGCACCCATGCGCGAGGTATGCGTGCGCCCGCGCCGCGTGACCACGGGCACGCCCATCCACAGCGCCTCGCAGGTGGTGGTGGCGCCGTTGTACGGGAACGGGTCGAGCGCGACGTCGACCTCGTTGTACAGCGCCAGGTGGCTGTGCTTGCTCGCGATCCACGCCTGCAGGCTCAGGCGCTCCGCGCCGACCCCGCGCTCGGCCATGAAGCGCTCGATGTTGGCGCGGTTCGAGGCCTGCGCCATCGACGACGACTTCAGCAGCAGGCGCGCGCCGGGCACGGCGTTCATCGCCTGCGCCCACAGATCGAGGGTGTGGTCGCTGACCTTGGCGATGTTGTTGAACGAACCGAAGGTGATGTGGCCGGCGCGGCGCACCGGCGGCGGGCCGATCGGGGTGTGCTCGTCGGGCCGGTAGCAGAACATCGTGCGCGCCAGCCGCAGCGGTTGCTCGGATGCGAGCGGCGGCATGTCGCCGGGATCGATGACCGGATCGGTGATGCGGAAGTCGATCGCCGGCACGCCGCTGACGGTCGGGTAGCCCAAGTAGCTGATCTGCACCGGCGCACTGGCGCGCCCGAACATGAAGATCCGCGAGTTCGTGGTGTGGCCCGACAGGTCGATCAGGATATGGATGCCGTCGGCTTCGATGCGCCGGCGCAGGTGCTCGTCCGACAGGCCCTCGCATTCGACCCAGTGGTGGCCAAGGGACTTGAAACGCTCGGTGACCGCGTCGCCCCACGCGAGGTTGTGGTAGCAGGTCACCTCGAAGCGGCTCTTGTCGTGATGCGCCAGCAGCGGGCCGATGAAGTACGACACCGAATGGCGCACGAAGTCGCCCGACACGTAGCCCACCTTCAGGCGCTGGCCCGGTGCGAGCGGCTGCCAGCGCGGTCGCGATGCGACGGCGGGCGGCAGCTGCCGGCCGAACTCGGCGTGGACGTCGAAGACGGCTTGCGGGTCTTCGTCCAGGTAGGTCGTGCCGAGCAGCAAGGTCGGGTAGATGTCGGCCTTGCCGCCGGAAAGATCAACCGCACGCCGGCACTGCGCGAGCGCCTCATCCAGCCGGCGCGACTGCATCAGCGTGCTGCCGAGCTGCATCAGCGCGTAGGGGTCGAGGTCGAGCGCGGCGGCCCGCTCGGCCCACGGGCGGGCGGCGTCGATCTGGCCGTCGCGCGTCAGGATGCCGGCGAGCGCGCGCATCACCGGCGCGCTGGCGGCGTTCATGCCGAGCCACTTCTCGTACAGCGTGCGTGCCAGTTTGGAGTCGCCCATCGCGCGCAGGCAGAGGCCGAGGTGCAGGCAGGTCTCGACATCGGCCGGGTCGACGGCCAGCGCCCGGTTGAAGGCCTCGGCGGCGTCCAGGCGCCGCCGCGCGCGCAGCAGCAGCACGCCGAGGTTGCGCAGCAGCAGCGCATTGCGCGGGTCGAGCGCCACGGCGCGCGCCTGGGCTTCGATCACCGCGTCGTCGGGCACGTCGTCGAGCGGCGCTTCGGCCGCGAGCGCGGCGCGCAAGCTCAGCGCGTTGGCGCGATTCGCATGCGCGGCGGCGAAGGTCGGGTCGCGGGCCAGCGCCTGGTCGTACTGGGCGATCGCGGCGTCCACGTCGCCACGCGTCTTCAGCACGATGCCCAGGCTGACCCTCGCCTCCAGGTAGTCGGGCTGCACGGCCAGCGCCCGGCGGTAGGCGGCTTCGGCGCCGTCGAGGTCGCCGGTGGCCTTGAACGCGCGGCCGAGCGTGAATTGATAGCGCGGCTCGTCGGGGTTCGCCGCCACCGCCTCGCGCGCATGCGCCAAGGCCGCGGGCGCGCCGCCGGTCATCAGCGCGGCGATCGCGAGCAGGCAACAGGCCTCGGGCCGCAGCGCGGTATGCGCCAGCACGGTCCGCAGCAAGGCCTCGGCTGGTGCGGCCTGGCCGGCCGCCAGCAAGCGCTGCGCTTCGACCAGGCGGTCGATCGGGTCCGGCGCGGCACGCTGGCGCACGAGGGGTGCCGCCGCAACGGCCGGGCGGGCGGCCTGTCGAGACCTGGACATGGGCGTGGTCGGGTCAGAACTCGAACAGACCGCTGGCGTGCAAGCGCACCGAGCCCTTGTGCGTTTGCCCGACGTCACGCAGCGGCCAGCCAACGTCGAGCGCCAGGCTCGCGTGCTCGCGCGCCTGCACGCGCAGGCCGACGCCGGTGCCGAGCAGGCCGAAACGCTGCTGCTGCGCCGGCAGCGGCGACTTCAGCCACAGCGCCGCGCCTTCGAGGAAGACGTGCGCGCGCAGCCCGCCCAGCCAGCTCCAGCGCTCGGGTGCGAGCGCACCGCTGCGCAGCTCGATCGATCCGCGCAGCGCGTTGTCGCCGACCGCGGCGGCCTCGAGGTAGCCGCGTACGCTGTCGGCACCGCCGGCGACGAATTGCTCGTTGCTGATCAGCGGCTGGCCGGTGATCTGGCCTTCGAGCTTGGCGAACAGCGAGAAATCACGCGGCAGGGTCTGGGTGCGCGCGAGGTCGAACTTGACGATCGCGAAATTGCTCTGCGCGTTGTAGCGCTTGTCGGCGAACTCCTGCGCGCGGCTCGTGAGCCCGCGCAGCGCCGCCGTGAACCCGGTGCCGACCTGCCAGAAGCCTTGCTTGTCGTTCACGGTGGCCGAGTAGCCCAGGCTGAGCGGCAGGTAACGGATCGGCGTATCGAAGCCCTCGTTGGCCCCCACGGAGACGCTTTCCTTGAAGTTCTTGTAGTCCGCGCCCCAAGTCAGCGTGTGCGACAGACTGTCGCTGCCGTCGAGCACGACCACGCGGCGCAGCCCGAAGATGCTGCCGCGGCCGAACACGGTGGTCCCGCCCACGCCGGCCACGGTGTTGCTGTTCGACTTGACCGCGGAGACGACCCACAAGCCATCGTCCGCCGGCACGGTGTACGAGCCCGAGAAGACCCGCACCTGGCTCGTGTCTTCCGGCGAGACCTGCACCTGCACGCCGACGCTGTGCTCGCGCTGCCACAGGTTGTCGTAGCGCACCGACGCCTGCAGCCGGGTGCGCGTGGTGTTGGCGCTGTACTTGTCGTTCAGCTCCAGACTGGCGTGCAACGGCGCCTTGTCCTCGACTGTGAGGTCGACCTCGGTCGTGCCCGGGGTCTTGCCGGGGCGCAGCAGCGGCGTGACGCGGCGATCGGCCGAACGGTTCACCGTGGCGAGTTGCTCGGTCGCGGCCTTGAAGTTGGGCACTTGCCCTTCGGCCAAGGCCGGCACCTTTTCGATGATGCGCCCCTGCGAGTAGTAGCGGGAACCGACCACACGCAGCCTTGATACCGGCGCCTGCATCACCTGCAGGGTCACGATGCCCTCGGTGACGCGCTGCTCGGGCGTGTCGACCAGCACGGTGCCGAAACCGGCATCGCGGTAGGCGGCCTCGAGCGCGACCCGTGCCGCCTCGACATCGGCGACCGTGCGCTGCTCGCCGAGAAAGGGGTAGACCGCGCGTTCGATGCGCTCGACCGGCAGCACGGAGTTGCCCTCGACCCGGTACTCGAACACATCGAAGCGGGCGACCGGCGGCGTCTCGGACTCTGTAGCGGCCTGCGAGTGCGCGCCGGAGACGGCCAACGCGAGCAACAGCGCCGCGAACGTGTGCGCGCACCGGCGTTGGGGTGCAGGGATCGGGATGGGGGTGGCAGGCATGGGCAGGCAAGCGTGGGCAACCCTGCATTCTTGCGACGGATGATGACAACTTGTCGAGGCAACCGGCTACTGTGCGGGCGGCACCAACAAGGCGATCGCGCTCGGTGCGACAAAGCGCCAGTCGCGATAGCTGGCCGCCTTCGACAGGCCCGCCTGCGCGCCGGCAAAGCTGCGTCGCAGCGGCTCACGCTCCGAGCTGCTGTGCACACCGACGATGCCGCCGTCAGGCAGGCGGATCAGGCCCCACTGCGTGTTGCCCGTCATCGGATCGGGATAGAGCTGGCGCAGGTGGCGCTGCACCTTGACCGCGCGGGTGTCGCGCACCAGGTCTTCGAGGCGGGGCGGGTACGGCGCACCGGGTTCGGTCGAGCGCTGGCGGTAGCGCTCGATCGCGGCCTGGAACTGCTGACCGACGAAGACAAGTTCGCGCTCGTTCTCGCGCCGCTGCACGGTGCTCCACACCGCACTCGCCATCGCCGCCGTCAGCGCCAGCAGGCTCATCAGGAACAACACGCCGAGGTAGGTGAAACCCCGGCTGCGGGCCGCGCGCACCGGATCAGCGCGGTCGGCGACGCCGCAGCGCGGCGCCCAGCGACACCAGCCCCGAGCCGAACAGCCAAGCCGCTGCCGGCACCGGCACGGCGGCGACCGGATCGAAGTCGTAGCGGATCCTGAACACGCCGTCGGCGCTGGCCGAACCACCGAAGAACAGGCCCGGCGCCGCGCTGCCACCGAAGTTGCCGCCGGTGCTGGCGGCGGTGAACAGGGCACTGCCGCCTCCCAAGCCGACGTAGGCCGCAAAATTGGCCGGCAGCACGTTGACTGTGTTCGATGCGCTGCGGGGAATCCCGGGATAGGCGTTGAATCCCGGGGCCGCGACGCCGCTGAGCAAGGTCGAGACGGCGCCGACCGTCACCGCGGTCGCGTCGGGCGTGGTCGAGGTCACGCTGACCGGGATCTGCGCAAACGCGCTGCTGAACGGCATCGCAACGCCGGTGCTGTTGAAGACCCCGATCTCGCCGACGATGTTCGTCGTCAGCAACAGCGCAATGCTGTTCAGCGTGCCCAGGCCGATGTCGAACAGCGGTACCGTGAAGCTGGTCGAGAACGGCGTCGATCGGGCCGAAAACGTCGTGTCGTATTCGACGAAGGCAGCCTCGGCGAGGCTGGCACCGAGCGACAGCCCGGTGGCGACGATGAGCGAGCGGATATTCATCGGAGTCATGGATGGTTGGGCGCGCATGGTCAGCCCGTCACCACGGCGCCGAAGCCGGGGGTTGCGTCGCGCTTGACCTTCGCCTCGCCTGCACCTTTGCCGACCCCGGTGATGCGCGTCCCTGCCAGGCCCATCACGCCCATCACGAACAGCCACACCGCACCGGGCAGTGGCACCGCCGAGACGTTGCCGATGTCTTCGGAAATCAGCACCGTGTTGATGCCGGCAGTGACCAGCTCGAAGGAATGGTGCACCTGGTGCGCACGCACCATCGCGATGAGGTTCCACAAGAGCAGCTCGGAGCCGCCGCTCAGGTTGCCGAGCGGCACGGCGCGCAAGGCCGTGGCCGATGGCGCGCCTTGCGGGTTGTCGAGGTCGGCGGCGAACAGGCTGCTGCTCTCGGGGGCCTGCGCAACGGTGTGGGCGACAGTCTGCGCCAGCAGGCTCGAAGCGAGCTGGCTCTGCGTTCCGGTCGCGTTCAGTGGCGCATCGGCAGCGGTGGCGATCACCGGTGCAGCCAGCAGCGCTGCGGCCGTGGTGACGGCGGCAAGGCCGGCCTTGAAAAGTGTGGGCATCGTGAATCCTCGGGTGGGTTTGGGTAGGTGGGGTCGCCGGGAGGCCGGCGTCGACTTCGATCGGGGGGTTCGGACGCCCGGGCCTGCCGGTTCGGTACATGTGGTCTTCATGGCACCGCGCTTCCGGCCAAGCCAGGCAAGCCAGGGGCGCCCAAGGCCGCGCTGCCGGAGTCGGCATAGCCCTCGAGCAGGGCCTCCATGTGTTTGCGCTTCGTGCCGGGCGAACCGACGCGGTGAACCAAGGCCTCCTCAAGCAACGCAATCGCCTCCTGGTTGATCGAGCGGCGGTTGTCGAAGGCCTCGCGACTGATCAGCTCCTTGACCACGTGCGGCATTTTTTTGATGAACAGGTCCACATCCACGGTTGTTCCTTGTTGATGGCTCTTTTGACGAATGGCTCCCGAACACCACCGTGCTTGCGCCACAGTGGTGATGAATGAACGTTACTTCGACACCATGACGGCGCCACGAAGATGGCGCAGTGCTAACGCAGGCGAAATAGCTAGTCCGGTGGGCGATGCCGTCCGGGCACGGGCACGGGCACGCCGGCCAAGGCCGAACGGAGGCGCGCGCAGGGGCGGCCCTGCGGGCTGCGAACGCGCGCAGCCCGGCAGCGGATTCAACGCTGCCGGGCTGGCGGGGGAAAGCGGAAGGTCAGGCGCGCCGGCCGTGCGCGCATCGCAGGCCGGGCTGAACGCGGGGCGCGTTCAGTGAGGCATCAGTCGGGGTGCAGGATGCCCAGGCTCATCGCCCGCGCGATGGCGTGCGTGCGGGTGTTCGAGTCGAGCTTGCGCAGGATCGCCTGAATGTGGTTCTTGATGGTCCAGGGGCTGCAACTCAGCAGCTCGGCAATCTCGGAGTTGGTCTTGCCGTTCTTGATCAGTTGCAGGATCTCTTCCTGGCGCGGCGTGACCAAGCGCCCGGTGCGCTGGGTGTTGGTGCCGGCCATCTCGCGTTCGGTCGCGAGCACGCGCAGAAAGGCGTTGTGCAGGTGCGGCACCAGCAGTTCGATGACATAGGCGAGCCGTCCGTCGAGTGCGCCCGACAGGCGCGAGAAGACGTAGAAGGCTTCGAACTTTCCGCGTGTGCCGATCACCAGCATCGCGGCGAGGTTCTTCAGCTCGTTTTCGGCCACCAGCGCGAGCAGGTTGTCGTCGGCCGCCTTGCCGCCGGGCAGTGGACAGAAGATGACGCTCGACCGGTTGCCTTCGGCGACCGCCAGCATGCGCGGCATCAGCCCGGTCAGCGGATCGGCGACGACGTCGAAATGCTCCTGGCGAAAGTAGCGACTGGCGCTGAAACGATGCACGGCCATGCCCTGCCTCGAACCGTCCTCGATGCCGCAGATCATGATTTCGTGCGGAATCAGCGCCTGCAGGGAACTCTGGCTCCAGACGAAGAACTGATGCCGGTTGGAGACGCGAAAGGACTCTTCGACCGCATCGGAGAAGCGGCCGCGATCGATGTCTTCCAGCCTGGCGGGGTGACTCACGTTGGAACGTCCTTGAAGGCGGGCACGTGCGGCGTGCGAATGCGCCGCGTGTTCGCGTGTGTTGCTTACGTTACCGAATGACGATGACAGTTCGTCGATGCGCGCCGCCGATTCACCAACTTTCGTAGGCCTCGCCATCGAGGCTCCTGCCTGGCGCGCCGCTGCGCACGTCGTACACGCCGATCTGCGCCTCGCTGTCGGGTGGCGCCACGACGATCCACGTGGACGCACTGTCGGTGATCGGGTCCGGCGGCACCTTGCGCAGATAGCGCTTCTCGGCCAGTTCGTCGAGCGTGGCCGGGTAACGCCCACGGTCGGCCAGGAACTTGTCGATCGCGTCGCGCATGATGTGCAGGTCCTGTCGCAACACCGCTTCGCGGCTGCGGTCGACGCTGTGGAAGTAGCGCGGCAGCGCCAGGGTCAGCAGGGCCGCGATGATGGCCATCACGACCATCAGTTCCATCAACGTGAAACCGGCGCAACGCGCGCTGCGCGACGAGGGTTCGATCATCACCACTCCCGATAAGGCCGGCCCCCCAGGCCGACCTTCGGCGACTCCGAGTGCACATCGAAGACATCGCGGCCCGGCTGCGGGGTGTCGGGGTCGCTGTCGTGGCTGCGCAAGCCCCACGTGGCTTCGGCAGGCAGGGACGGGTCGGCCATCGGATCGCGCGGCAGGCGGCGCAGGAAATACAGCTTCCGGCCCTTGGCATCGGCGGCATCGGGCACCCCCTCGGTCAGCGCGGCCAGGGTCGGCGGGTAGCCCGACTCGTCCGCGGCCCGCTTGATGCGATTGGCGTCGGCCGCCGCCTTGTAGGCATCGATGGCCTCGCGAATCTGGCGCAGCGACGCGCGCAGGTCCTGCTCCTGGCCGCGCCTGACGGCAAGGTCGGCGAAGGTCATCGCGCCGCCTGCCAGCAGCGCGAGGATCGCCACGGTGATCAGCAGTTCGATCAGCGTGAAACCGGACGCTGCGGACCGGCCGGGCTGCGGGCGTGTGCTGCGCATCGGACCCTCAACCCGCGGTGGGGCGGCTGGCGGGTGCCGGCGGGGGCGCAGGGGCCGGCTCGGGCGCAGCTTCGGCCTCGGGCTCCGGCTCGGCCGACGCCGCCGGCCGGCGCGCGGCCGCGGCAGGCGGCATCGCCATCCTGCCCTGGCCTTGGAGCCGCAACCGCGGCGACCCCACCAAGGCCTCGGTGCCGCCGGGATGCTGATTGCGGTCGGGCGACAGGTGCGCCAGGTTGCGGACGACGCGCGGCGTGATCAGCAGCACGATTTCGGTCTTGCTGCGGTCGCTGCGTTCGCTCGAGAACAGCCGGCCGAGCACCGGCAAATCGATCAGCCACGGTAGGCCGACCGAGGCGCGCCGGTCCTCGTCGCTGATCAGGCCGGCCAGCGCCTGGGTCTCGCCGTCCTTCAGCCGCAAGGCCGTGCTCGCCAGGCGGGTGCCGATCTGGTAAGTCAGCGAGCCGGACCGGCTCTTCACTTCACGCACGATGTTGCTGACCTCGAGGCTGACCTTGACGCCGACCTCGTTGTCGAGGAACACCGTGGGCTCGACGTCGAGCTTGAGCCCGACCTCGAGATAACTGACCGACTCGGACACCCCGACGTTGGCGGTGGAGGTCGTGGTGATCACCGGCACGCGGTCCCCGATCAGGATGCGTGCCTTGTCGCGGTTCTTCACGCGGATGCGCGGATTGGCCAGGATGTTGGTGTCGCCGTTCTCGGCCCGCAAGTTCAGCGACGGGTTGTCGATGCCGACGCTGGAGCTGGCGATGTTGCGCAGCCGGTCCAGGGTCAGCTGGGTGGTGGTCAGCGTGTTGTTCACCACCGTGGTCGCGCCGGTCGCGGTGGACACCACGGTGGATGGGTTGGCCACGATGTTGAGCACGGTGAACTTGCCGGGCGGGTCGATGCCGATCTCGGTCAGGCGCGCGCGCTTGACCTCGAGCACCTCGACGTCGAGCAGCACCTCGGGCTCGGCCAGGTCCTGGGCCGCGATGAGCTTCTCGGCCAGCGCGATGGCGTTGGCGGTGTCGCGCATCGTCAGGCTGTTGAGCTTCTCGTCCGCATACAGGTCCTTGGTTTTCAGCACGGTCTTCAGCATCGTGAACACCGTCTTCGCCTCGGCGTTGGCCAAGTAGAAGGTCTTGACGCTGAGTTCGAGATAGTCCTTCTGTTTGGCCGGCGTGTTCGGGTAGATCAGCACGGTGTTCTCGTTCAGCGTCTTGCGTTCGAGCTGATTGGTCAGGGTCAGCACGCCGATCACGTCCTCGATGCTGATGTTGCTGATCGACAGCGTGACCTTGATGTCGGGCTTGACTTCGCGATCGAACACGAAGTTGATGCCGGTGGTGCGCGACAAGGCCTCGAACACCGCCTTCAGGTTGGCCTCGCGGAAATCCAGGGTTACCGGCTTGCGAAGGTTGGGCTTGAGCACCGGCTGCGCCACTTCGAGCGTCGAGCCGGCCTTTTCGTCGAGCTGCTGCTTCAGGCCCAGCGCACGCGCGTTCGACGGGTTCTCGGCCAGCACCCTGCGCAGGCTCTGTTCGGCCTCGGCGCGGCGGCCTTGCGCGATCAGCGCCTGCGCCTCGTCGAGGCGCTGCCGCTGGCGGCGCAAGGACTCGACCGCATCGAGCCCCGCGCGGGCACGCGTGTTTCCCGGGTCGAGGCCGATCACGCGCTGATACAGCGCTGCGGCCTCTTCGAGCTGGCCCTCGCCGCGCCGGACCTCGGCCTTCGCGAGCAAGCTGCCGATCTGCACGTCGCGCTGGCGGATGGCCAGCATGCGGTACTCGCTGTTGCCCGGCTCGAGGCGCATGCCTTTTTCGATCTGCGACAGCCCTTCTTCGAGGCGACCTTGTTCGATCATCTGTTGACCGCTGCGCACGAACGCCTGGCCCGGCGCGCAAGCCGCGAGCCCGAGGCTCACCGAAAGCCCCAGACCGATTTCGAGCCAGCGTCTCATCGTCCGCCCCCGAGCACGAGGACCAGGGTTTGATCGAGCGGGAGGTAGGTCAGCGTCATCTGCTTCTCGGTCATCTGGTCGATTCGATACGCCGCGTCGACGGTGTCGCCCAGCTTCACGGTGATCACACGGTCGCCCTGGATCAGGAAGGCGGTGCGCACACCGTCCTCGGTCAGGCCACCCATGTAGGCGTAAGGAAATGGCGGCGCGACGGGCGGTGGCGCTGGCGGTGGTGGCGCGGTTTTCGCGACGGCCGGAGCCTGCCACGTCACGCTGTCGAACAGCGCCGGCCGGGATGCGCCGGGCGCGGGGGGGGCGGCGCCTTCTGACAGTTCGAGCTGCCTCGCGTCGAGCCGGTCGAGGCGCAGGACGCTGGGCGGCGCGGCTGCAGCATCGGTCACGGCGCTGCGGCCGACGCGCTTCGCTGCGGCCGGCTCGACCACCTCGGCGTCGGCCGCGGCGAGTGCCAGCAGGCGCTCGCCGATCAGGGCGCTGCCGACCACGACGATCAGGATCGCGAGGCGCTTGGGCATCGGGCGGGTCGCGGCCATGGCTCAGCCCGGCTTCGTCACGAACAGCACGAAGCGCAGCTGTGCGTCCAGCAGCGCCGCCTTCGGATCGTTGCGGCGCAGGTTCACTTCCTCGATCGCGAGGCCCGGCAGCTCGAGCAGGGCCGCGCGGGTGAAGCGACGCAGCGCGCGATAGTCGGCCTTGACCGGGAGCACGATCGAGTAGCGCGACAGCGGCTCACCCGCCTCGCTGGCGAACCTGAACTCGGCCTGGTCGAGGCGCACGCCTTGCCGGCGCGCGACCGCATGCAGGCGCGCCAGGGCCGGCGCGATGCCGTTTTCGGCGGTGAAGCGGCGTTCGAACTGCGCCAGCTGTTGCTGCGGCGTCGCTGGCAGTCTCACCACCGCGCCACGCTGTTCCAGGCGGCGTTCCAGTGCCGCGCTGGCAGCGTCGAGCCGGGTGGCCTCGGCGCGCAGCGGGAGCGCCACGGCCCACCAGCCGACGGCGCAGGCGAGCAGCAAGACAGCACCGACCCAGCCGGGCAGTCCGACGGCCCGTGACAAGTGCGCAAGCTGCCAGCGCAGTCGCTTCACGGCCGCAGTCGCCATGTCGCGGCCAGGCTGAAGGACACGAGTTCCACGCCATCGCGCTGTGCCGTGCTGTAGCCCAGCAGGTGCGCTTGGCCGAGCGCCGGCTGCGCGGCCAGACGCTCCAGGTAGGCAAGCAGCTCGTTCATCGAACGCGATTCGCCCGCCAGGCGCACGGTGTGCTCGCGCGCGTTCGGCGTCAGCGACAGCACGCCGAGGCCGCGCGCATCCGCCGCTTCGACGGCGTCGAACAGCGCGTCCCACGGCACGGTCAGCTGGTCAATGATGGCGTTGGCGCGGCGCAGGTCGGCGAGCGCCTGCGCGTCGGGCACGACCGGCGTGCGGCGTGGTTCGGTCGCGCGCGAACGCGCCTCGAGCCGGTCGTGGCGACTCTGCGCGGTTGCCTGACGCTGCCGGGCGTCGGCGTGGCCGTTGGCGAACGCGATCACCGCCCCGACGGCGGCGACCAGCACGACCCAACCGACCCACCGCCACTCGGACCCCGGGCGCCGGACGAAGTCCAGTTGTAGCGGCGGCGCGCGCATCAGGCGGCCTGCCGATCGACGACGCGCCAGGCGCTGGCTTCCGATCGCACCACATGCAGCGGGCAGTGCGGCCCCTCCTGCCCCAGCGCGAACCATTCGCGGTCGAGCGTCCGCGCCAGCTCGATGCCGGACGCCGGCAAAAGTTTCACGTGCAACGGTTCGGTCGGCGACATCAGCAGCAAGGTCGTCGCGTGCGCTTCGATGCAGACGAACCAGAACAGCCCCGGCGCAGTGCGCCGTGGTACCTGGTTCCAAGCGTGCATCAGCGAAGGCTGCACGCTGACCAGTTCGAGCCGGCGCGTCCGAGCCAGCGCCGCCAGCCGGTCGAGCAGCAGCGTGTCCAGCGCACAGGCCAGCGCGGCGGCGCCGTGGCGACGGGTGTGAAGGCGCACGGTCCAGGCGCGCGCGGCGTCGCCGTAGGCCTCGTGGAAGCACTGCTCGACCAAGGCCTGGCGCTGCGCCTGACCCGCCAGCTCGTCGCTCCACGGAACGATGCGATAGCGAACGCCGTCGCCCGCGACGACGCAGGTCAACCGGGTGCCGGGTTTCAGGGCGCGCGCGTCGAGCTCGCGCTCGAACGCGGCCAGCATCGACTCGAGCCTGGGTGCGGCCGGCGTTGCCGTGCCGACGCCGGCAGGCGGTCGGTCGCCGACGCGCAGCACGACGCGCTCAGGAAACCAGCGTGACACGGTTGACCTCGTCGAGTGTGGTGTGGCCGTCGAGGAACAGCTCGACCGCGGCGTCGCGCAGGAAGCGGGTGCCGTTGCGGCGTGCGGCCTCCTTGATCTGCCGCACCGGCGCGCGCGCAACGATCAGCTCGCGCAGGGCATCGTCGAGCGTCAGCAGTTCACCCACAGCCTTGCGTCCCTTGTAGCCGGTGCCCCGGCATTTGCCGCAGCCCCGGCCTGCCATCAGCACCCGGCCTTCGGCGCGCTGTGGATCGATCGCGGCGTCGCGCAGCGCCTGTGGCGTGACCGTGAGCGGCGCGCTGCAGTGCACGCAGCTGATGCGCACCAAGCGCTGCGCGAGCACGCCGCTGAGCGCGGAGACGAAGCTGTACGGGTCGACATCCATGTGGGTGAAGCGGCCAATCACGTCGAACACGTTGTTGGCATGGACCGTCGACAACACCAGGTGCCCGGTGAGCGCGGCCTGGATCGCGATCTGCGCGGTCTCGGGGTCCCGGATCTCGCCGACCATGATGCGGTCCGGATCGTGGCGCAGGATCGAGCGCAGGCCGCGCGCGAAGGTCAGCCCCTTCTTCTCGTTGACCGGGATCTGCAGCACGCCGGGCAGCTGGTACTCGACCGGGTCTTCGATCGTGATGATCTTGTCGTGGCCGTGGTTGATCTCGGAGATCGCGGCGTACAAGGTCGTGGTCTTGCCGCTGCCGGTGGGGCCGGTGACCAGCAGCAGGCCGTACGGATCGCGCGCCATGCGGCGAAAGGCCTGCAGCGTCGTGGCGTCGAAACCGAGCACGTCCAGACGCAGGCCCGACACCTGGTCGGCCAGCGAGCGTTTGTCGAGCACCCGGACCACCGCATCTTCGCCGTGAATGCTGGGCATGATCGAGACGCGGAAGTCGATCTCGCGGCCGAGCGCGCGGACGCGGAAGCGACCATCCTGCGGCACGCGCCGCTCGGCGATGTCGAGTTCGGACATCACCTTCAGCCGCGACAAGACCTGTTCGGCCAGCTCGCGGCCGTCGATCGCACCGACCTGGGTCAGCGTGCCGTCGAGCCGGTACTTAATGACCAGCCCGCCGAGATTCGACTCGACATGGATGTCGCTGACCCCACTCTTGAGCGCGTCGTACAGGGTCGAATGCACCAGCTTCACCACCACGCTGGTGCCTTCGCCAATCGAGCGGATCGACAGGTCCTCGAGCAAGTCTGCGCTGGAGGCAGTGTGCTCGCCGGTCGGCAAGGCGGTGTCGATGGCGCGCATCGAGTCTTCGTGACGCGACAGAAACGCGGCGATATCACTGGCGTGACCCAGGCGCAGCTCGTGCTCGGCACCCAGGCGCTCGACGCACCAGGCTTGCAGAGCATCGTCGAACGGGTCGGAGACGACGACCACGACGGCCGCGCGATCGAGAAACGCGAGACAGCCCTGCTTCACCGCGTCGGCGTAGCCGATCAGGTCGAACGCCGGTTCGAGCAGCGCCAACGCCCGACTGTCGAGCACGCGGTAGTGCAACGCCCGGCCCAACGCCTGCATCAGCAACTCGGGGGCGAGTCCGAGGTCGTCCTCGAGCACCGCAGTCACGCTGCGCTGCTCCTGCCGGGCTCGCAGGCGCGCGGCGCGCACCGCCGCGGGGGTCAGCATCAGGGTCGACGCCTGGTCCTGGATCGGCGGCTCGGCAACCGCGTTCATTGCAGGCTCCCGGCGAGCTCGAAGATCGGCGCATACATCAGCAGCACCACGATGCCGATGACGATGCCGATCGCGATCATCAACAGCGGTTCGAACAGGCGGATGAACCAGTCGATGGCCTGAGCGATGTCCTCGTCGTGGAAGCTGGCGGTGCGCTCGAGCATCTCGCCCATTTGGCCGGTGCGCTCGGCCACGCGCAGCAGCCGCAGCGACACGGCGGTGGTCAGGGCGTGGGATTCGAAGGCCGCCGAAATCGAACGCCCTTCTCCGATGTCGCGTCGCGCCGCGTTGAGCGCCGGGTGCAGGGTCACCGGCAGCAGACCCGTGACCATGCCCAGGGCCGTGACGATCGGGATGCCGGCCTGCTGCAGCATCCCCAAGGCGCGGTAGAAACGTGCCAGCTGGTAGACGCGCACGTACTCGCCGATGCGCGGAATCCGCTGGACCCAACGTGCGATCGCGCTACGCACCGGGGTGCGGCTCAGCGCCCAGGCCGCAGCACCGAACCCGAGCGCGGCCGTGACGAGCAGCTGCAGGCCGTGGGCGTGGGCGAACTGCCCCCACTGCAGCAGCAGGCGCGACATCAGCGGGATGCGGTCGCCCATGTCCTGGAACACCAGACTGAAACGCGGCACCACGTACAGCAGCAGGAACGCGATCACCAGCGTGCCGACACCGAGAATCATCAACGGGTAGATCGAGGCCCCGACGATGCGCTTGCGCATCAGGTCGGACTGCGAGCGGTACAGGATGAAGCGCTCGATCGCCTCGGTCAACGCGCCGGTCTGTTCATTGGCCCGCACGCTGGCGACATAGAGCGGCGCAAACACCGCGGGCTGCGCCTCGAGCGCCGCCGAGAACGAGAGTCCGACCCGCAGTTGGCCGTGCAAGCGGGTCAGCACCTGCTTGGTATCGTCACGTGTCTCGCGTTCGGCCAGGGTCTCGATGGCTTCGACCACCGACAGGCCGGCCTTCAGCAGGATCAGCAGGCTCTGGTTGAACTGGAGCATCGGGAACGCGCTGCGGCGGCCGAAGCCGCCGGCCCACCCTGCGCCGGCCGACTTGACGTCGATCACCGCGAAGCCTTGCGCTTCCGCTTGGCGCCGCGCGTCGATCGGGTCGGCGGCGGTCAGCGTGATCGAGACGGAGCGCATCCGATGGACGGCCCTGACGGCGTACTGCATGCTCGGCCCGCGTTCGTGTGGCAGGGCCTACCAGTTGGTGACGTCGGCGTCGAGCCCGTCACCGCCCGGCCGGCCATCACGGCCGGTGGAACTCAGGTCGAAGTCCCCATGTTCGCCCGGCGACAGAAACACGTACGGTCGCCCCCACGGGTCGGTGGGAACATTTTTCTCGAGATACGGCCCGGCCCACTTGGCCACATTGGCCGGTTTGCTCACCAATGACTCCAGGCCTTGTTCGGTGCTCGGGAAGCGGCCGACATCGAGCCGGTACTGCTGCAGCGCCTTCTCGAATCCGACGATCTGTGCCCGGGTGGTCTTGACCTCGGACTTGCCGATCTGCGAGAAGTATTTCGGCCCGACATACGCTGCGAGCAAACCGATGATCACCATGACCACCAGCAGCTCGAGCAGGGTAAAGCCGTCGTGTCGACTGCGGGTCATGGGACGTTGGGAAGCTCTGGGTGAGCAGCGAGTGTGGCGCCCCAATGTGACGCATTGGTGAAGGTTGATCCGCGCTACGCGTCGGACGCCGCACTGAGCGGCTTGGCCTCTTCCATACCCGGCAGCGAAGCGGGTGGCGACGCCTTGCGGCACAAGCCCTCGAGCCGTGCGTCGAGCCGATCGAACAATACCGCCGAGTCGAGTACCCGTTCGGCATAAGCGCGCGCGGCGGCGCCCAAGGCCATGCGCCGCGGTGTGTCGCTCACCAGTTCGAGAATGGCGTTTGCGAAGCCCTCGGCACACTCCGGTTCGGTCGCGAGGCCTCGCCCTTCCAGCACCGACGCGATCTCGGTTCCGGGGATCGCCGCGGCGATGACCGCGCGGCCGCTCGCCAGCATGCCGGTCAGCTTGGAAGGCATCACGAGGTCGGCCGCCCCACGCAGTTGCGGCAGCAAATGAATATCGGCCATGTTGAGCAGCGCATTGAGCTCGTCTGCGGGCCGAAGGTCGATGAAGCGCATATTCGACAGATCGCGAGCAGCGACCTCGAGCGCCGGACGCAATTCGCCGTGGCCGCAGATGACGACCACGATCTGCGGATGATCCGTGAGCCGGCGTGCGGCCTCGACCAGAACGCTCAAGCCCTGCTTGCGATTGATGGTCCCGGAGAACAGGCAGACGAATTGTTCGGCCGTGATGCCGAGCGCGTCACGCAGCGGCTGGGACCGGTCGATCGGGTGTACGCGTTGCAGATCGACCCAGTTCGGCAGCAACTCGGTGCGGTGCAGCGGCACGCCCTTCGAGGCCAGCTGGCGCAGCATGCGCCTCGAGATCGTCGAGACCACGTCGAACCCACGCATCAGCCCGCGCTCGCCGGCCTTCATGATGCGGCGCATGAGCTTGCCCTTGAGCAGACCGAGCTCGAAGGCGGCGTCCATTTCCAGGTCCTGCACATGCAGCCAGGCTTGCGCACCGGCCAGGCGCGCCGTCAGCCAGCCCGCCGGTGCGCTGAACAGGGCCGGCGCGACCACGAATACCACCGCCGGCCGCCACAGCACCAGCCACATCATCACGGGGAAGCTGGACAGCGCGAAGCTCGCAAGATGCAGCATGCGGGTCATGCCCCCCAGACGCTTCGGCAACCACACCGGACACCGCAGCACGGTCAGCCTCGGCCCGGGCCGCTCGCGTCGATAGCTGCGATCCGAGTAGCCCTCGCGCAGTGACCACTGCGGGTAGTAGGGAGGCGCGCACACTACGGTCACGTCATGACCCCGGGCGACCAGCGCGTCGGCCATCTCCCCCGAATACTTGCCGATGCCCGTCAGCTCAGGGGCAAAGTTCATGCTCAGCAAGACGATTTTCATGCGCAGCTCTCGGCACGGAGAAAAGGTTTCGGGGGGGACGTGACGGTCGCTGCACTGGTTCGCCTCGGTGGTTACTCGCGTGAGCCCGCAGAGCATCCGGTGGCGCTTGGCTTTCACCTCACGTTGCGCAGAGTTTGGGCGGGTGGTGTGACCCGTGCGTGTCGCCGCCCATAGTCCGAACATGCCTGGCGGCGAGCCGGCGCGGTGGGACTGCGTCACGGTGATGTCACTGCAGCCACGAATACTCGGCTCACTCGCTGGCGCCGCTTCGGTCGCGTCTGATGTCCCCACCGACCCGCTCGAACCTTGCCTCAGACAGCCGCATGAAGCGCAGCGCCAAGATTTTTTTGACCGGCCACCGTGGCATGGCCGGCTCTGCCATCCTGCGACGCTTGGGGGTCGGCGGCTTCCACAACGTGGTCACGCGTTCACGCACGGAGCTCGACCTGCTGGACCAGCGAGCGGTCAACGAATTTCTCGCGGCCGAGCGGCCCGACTACATCGTGATCGCAGCGGCCAAGGTTGGCGGGATCCAGGCCAACGACCGGTACCGCGCCGACTTCATCTACCAGAACCTGATGATCGAGGCCAACCTCATCCACGGCGCCCACATCAATGGCGTGCAGCGCCTGATGTTGCTCGGTTCGAGTTGCATCTACCCGCGCGATTGCCCGCAACCGATCCGCGAGGACTATCTGTTGACCGGCCCGCTTGAGCCGACCAACGAGCCCTACGCGATCGCGAAGATCGCCGGCGTCAAGCTGTGCGAAAGCTACAACCGGCAGTACGGGCGTCAGTATGTCTGCACGATGCCGACCAACCTGTACGGGCCCAACGACAACTACGACCTCGCGACCGGCCATGTGATTCCGGCCATGATCCGCAAGGCTCACGAGGCGCGCAAACGCGGCGACGACGCGTGCGTGGTCTGGGGCAGCGGCACACCGCGGCGCGAGTTCCTCTACGTCGACGACCTGGGCGATGCCTGCGTACACCTCATGGTGCATGACTACGACGGCCCGCCGGTCAACATTGGCACCGGCGAAGACGTGAGCATTCGCGAACTGGCCGAAACCGTGTTTCAGGTGGTCGGGTTCACGGGACGCACCGTGTTCGACACCAGCAAGCCCGACGGCACGCCGCGCAAGCTGCTCGACGTGAGCCGCCTCGCCGCACTCGGCTGGCGTGCCAGCACACCCCTGCGCGACGGCCTGCGCCTGGCCTACGACAGCGCTCCGTTTCACTCCGAATCCGTCCGGATCCGGAACACCCCAGAAAGCTGAAATTGACGATCCAGCGCAAAGTCGCCCTGATCACCGGCGTGACCGGTCAGGACGGCGCGTACCTCTCCGAACTGCTGCTCGACAAGGGCTACGAGGTGCACGGCATCAAGCGCCGCGCGAGCCTGTTCAACACCGACCGCATCGACCACCTGTACCAGGATCCGCACGAAGCCCACCAGCGCTTCACGCTGCACTACGGCGACCTGACCGACTCGACCAACCTGATCCGCATCATCCAGCAGGTTCAGCCCGACGAGATCTACAACCTCGCCGCGATGAGCCACGTGGCGGTGAGCTTCGAAACGCCCGAGTACACGGCCAACGCGGACGGCATCGGCACTTTGCGCATCCTCGAAGCGATCCGCATCCTCGGGCTCGAGAAGAAGACGCGCTTCTATCAGGCCAGCACCAGCGAGTTGTACGGGCTGGTTCAGGAAACGCCGCAGACAGAGACGACGCCCTTCTATCCGCGCAGCCCCTACGCGGTGGCAAAGCTCTACGCCTACTGGATCACGGTGAACTACCGCGAGGCCTATGGTCTGTACGCCTGCAACGGCATCCTGTTCAACCACGAAAGCCCGTTGCGCGGCGAGACCTTCGTGACGCGCAAGATCACTCGCGCCATGGCCCGCATCGCGCTTGGGCTGCAGGACTGTCTGTACCTGGGCAACCTGAGCGCGCTGCGCGACTGGGGCCATGCGCGCGACTACGTGCAGATGCAGTGGTTGATGCTGCAGCAGGACCAACCCGAAGATTTCGTCATTGCCACTGGCGTGCAGTACAGCGTGCGGCAGTTCGTGGAGCTTGCTGCGGCAGAGCTGGGCATCAAAGTCGAGTTCGAGGGCGCGGGCGGGCGCGAAGTCGGGACCGTCAGCCAGGTCAGCGCAGTCAAAGGCAAGGACAAGCCCAGGTGCAAGCCCGGCGATGTGATCGTGAAGGTCGACCCGCGCTACTACCGCCCCACCGAAGTGGAAACACTGCTGGGCGACCCGTCCAAGGCCAAGGCCCGGTTGGGCTGGAGCCCGACGACAACGCTTCAGGAGTTGGTCAGCGAAATGGTGGCGGCCGACGACGCCGCGGCGCGCCGGGACAGCCTTGTGAAGCTGGCCGGATTCCAAGCCTACGAATACAACGAATGAGGCTGACCCTCTTGGAGCAGTTGTTATGAAGATCACCGTGGTCGGCTCGGGTTATGTCGGACTGGTGTCGGGCGCCTGCCTTGCCGACTTGGGCAACGACGTCGTGTGCCTGGACGTCGATCGGCGCCGGATCGAGATTCTGAATTCCGGCGAGATGCCGATCTACGAGCCCGGCCTGAAGGAAATCGTGGGCAGGAACTTCGAGGCCGGTCGCCTGCAGTTCACCACCGACGTGGAGTTCGCTGTTCATCATGGCCTGGTGCAGCTGATCGCGGTGGGCACGCCGCCGGATGAAGATGGGCAGGCCGACCTGAGCTACGTGCTCGCAGCAGCCCAAGCCATTGCCCGGGTAATGACGGAACACCGCATCGTCGTGAACAAGAGCACGGTGCCGGTCGGAACGGCCGGCGAGGTCCGCGCCGTGATGCGCGAAGCCCTGCAAGCCCGCGGGCTCGATCTCCCGTTCGCGGTTTTGTCGAACCCCGAATTCCTGAAAGAAGGCGCGGCGATCGAAGACTTCACCCGACCGGACCGCATCGTCATCGGTTCCGACGATCCGGAGGCTACGGAGGTGCTGCGCCGGCTCTACGCGCCGTTCGAACGCAATCATGCCAAGGTCATGGTGATGGACGTTCGTTCCGCCGAGCTGACCAAGTACGCCGCGAACGCGATGCTCGCCACCCGCATCAGCTTCATGAACGAACTCGCGCAACTGGCGGACAAGGTCGGCGCGGACATCGAGCATGTCCGGCGCGGCATCGGTTCCGACCCGCGCATCGGCACCCACTTTCTGTACGCGGGCTGCGGCTACGGCGGATCCTGCTTCCCCAAGGATGTCAGGGCGCTCATTCATGCCGCACAGGCCGAGGATGTTCAGCTGCGTGTGCTCAGTGCGGTCGAGGCCGCGAACGATTCCCAGAAGGGGCTGCTGGGCCGACGCATCGTGGCACGTTTCGGACGGCACTTGCACGGTCGTCACTTCGCGGTTTGGGGTCTGGCCTTCAAGCCAAACACCGATGACATGCGCGAGGCGCCCAGCATCGCGCTGATACGCGAGCTGATCGACCGGGGCGCCACCGTCGCGGCCTACGATCCGGTCGCGACGACCGAAGCGCGGCGCGTGTTCGGCGAGATGCCGGGCCTGAGCTTCTCCGCCACTGCGCACGGCGCGCTGCGCGGTGCGAGTGCGCTGGTCGTCGCCACGGAGTGGAAGGAGTTCCGTGGAGCCGACCTGGCGTCGATTCGAGACCAGCTCGCCGAGCCTGTCGTGTTCGATGGCAGAAACGTTTTCGACCCCACGCTGGCGCGCACCGCCGGATTGGAGTACGTCGGCATAGGACGGCCCCGTTGGGAGGCCGCATCGAAGGTCGCTGCCGAGCCGGAAGGCGTGGTCCCGGTCTGAAGAACGAGCCGCTTGTCGGCGCAGCTCGATGGTGTCCCGGCAACGACATATACTGTTTATATCGTTTGTTCGTTTCGAGGAGACCCGATGCCGACCCGCAAGACCGCCGCCGACGCCTCCGCACGCAAGACCATCGCTGCCAAAACACCGGCGAAGAAGGCCATCGCGAAAAAGCCCGTCGCCGTGAAGACGGCGCCCAACGTGGCGGCACCCGCCCCCACTGCCGCGGCCAAGCCGAAGCCTGCAGCACCTGTGAAGTCCAAACCGAAGCTGGTGCGCGACAGCTTCACGATGCCCAAGGCCGAGTACGCCGCCATCGAGGCGCTCAAGCGCCGCGCGGCGCAACTGGCGCGGCCGGCCAAGAAGAGTGAGCTGCTGCGCGCTGGCGTCAAGGCCCTGACTGCGATGGACGACAAGACGCTGCTCGCGACGCTGCAGGCGGTCCCGACGATCAAGACCGGCCGGCCGAACAAGGGCTGATCACGACGGCTGCGCGACGGCCTGCATCGCTGCCTCCGGCGCAGGCTTCGTCGGCCGTTATGCGCCGGGCTGGTTCGGGCGCCGCCAGTCCCGGCGCCGCCACGCGCGCCGGCAGGTACCGGGCGAGTGATTCGCTATCGGCCCCGCGCTCGCGCAACGTTGGGCCTGATCAACCGCAGGAGGTGTCCATTGCCTTGGGCTGCTCGGGGCGAGGCCAGGCCGCGCTCAGTCAGTCGCTTCCGCCTCCGGGCGCTGAAGCCGGCTCTCGACGACAGAAGAGCGATGCTGGCCGGTGGCCGATCGGGACACCCAATGCGACAGATCGCCCGTGAGCGTTCGCACGCGATCGGCCAGATGCAGGGACATGCTCTTCAGCAACTTCGCGGCCAGCACCGGGCGCTCGATCATCAGGCGATCGAAGTCATCGATCGCCAGCTTCAGCGCCGTGACGTCCGACTCGGCGAAGGCTTCGGCCGAACGCATGCCGCGCGTCAGTGTCGCCATCTCGCCGATAACCACGCCGGGAGCGAATGACGCGAGACGCCGCTCGCTGTTCGGCATGCGCAGGCCGATGTCGCCCGCCAGACTCAGGTAGAAGCCATCCCCGGGATCGCCCAGCCTGAACAACACTTGGCCGCGCGGGATGTGCAGCGTGCTCAGCTTCGGGCCCAGCCACGCGAGTTCGTCGGCGTCCAGGCCACGCCCGAGCATCGTGTCGGCGAGCGTCAGAGCCTGACCCATGACGTTCGTCGATTGCAGGCTGCCGAGCAGGCGCTCCTCGGCCTGTTCCAGCGCCATGTCGGTGTTGTCCAGGAAACGCGGCACATGCGTGCCCGCAGACGCGCCGGCGGACTGAATCAGCACGCGTCGTGCATCGCCGGCCGGTGATTCTGAAAACACCAAGTGCTTGCCCATCCTTGCCCAATGCTCGGCAGTCTCGAACAGGATTCGCGCGGCGGTGACGTCGATGTCGGTGACGCGGTGCAGGTCGAGGATCACGGTGTCCGCCTTGGCCTCGAGCCGGTCGAGCCGAGAACGCAGGCCATCTGCGGTGCCGAAGAACAGCGGACCCTCGAGCTCGAGCAACGTGATCCGCTGCCCTTCCCGTGCCAGCGCCTCCACGGTGGCCGCCGGGCGCGCCTTCAGTGAGCGCCGCGTCGCGGCCGTCCACTCGTGCCGCACGACGTCGCGCATGTTGGCGCGCACGAAAAGCAACACGGCGCACGACGCGCCGATCACGACCGCGGGGCCGAGGCCGAAGACGACGGCGCTGAAGGCCACCACGAGTTCGATGGCCCAATCGCCGCCACGAAGCTGCTGCTGCTGCTGCGGCTCCGCGACGCCGTGCTGCGGGCGGCGCTGGCGCTGCAGACGCCAGAGCTCGAGCGGTGCGCGCCAGAACGCCGGCGCAACCATCTGCACGCCTTGGAGCACGAGCACGCCCCCGATTGCGCTGCCCGGGATCAGGCCGACCAGGCCCGGCGCGCCGAACAGGAGGATCAGCACGGCGACTGCGTAGGCGAGCACCAGATGGCGTCGGTTCGGATTCGGTGCGACCAGAGCCAGTGTTCGGAGCATCGATGGCGAGACCGGCTGGCTGGACAGAAGCCCGGCGGCGATGTTCGCGAAGCCCTGGCTGCAGAGCTCGCGATTCGGATCTCGACTGAGCCGCAACCGACCGTCGATCACCGAGACGACCAGCAGCGCATCGAGACTGCACAGCACCGCGACCGTGACCGCATAGGCGCCGACCAACGCCAGAAGATGCGTGCTCATCAGCCCCGCGTGCAACATCGCAGTCGGATCGAGCGCCATGAATGCGAGATGTGGCAGCGACGGTTCGCCGAGCAACGCGCCCAGACTGCCCGCGGACAATCTCGGGACGAGCGCGGCGTGCAACAGCGCAGCGGCGCCCAAGGCCGGAAGAATGGGCGGCACGCGCCGCTGCAGCCGCCCCGCCAGGATGCTGACGACGATCGCGAACAACCCGACCGCGATCGCACCGGGCTGCGGAGCATCGAATGCTGCTCGCCAGCCGACGCCGAATCCGTGTCCGGTGACCACCGGCAGCGACGTGATGATCAGCAACAGCCCGACCCCGCTCGTCACGCCGACCCGCACCGGATGCGGCGTGTACTTGACGATGTTGCCGAGCTTGAGCAGACCGAACGCGACTTGCAGTGCACCGGCTCCGACGACGCCGACCGCGCAGACCGCGAGCACCACCCCCGGGGACACGGTGCCTTGCGGCCCGAGCATGCCGACCAGCTCGGCCACCAGAGCCGCGGTCAGCAGCGAGAGTGCTGCGCGTGATCCGCTGACGAGCCGGCCCGCGCCGAGCGCGGATGCGACAACGTTGGCAACGACGCTGCCGAGCAGCGCGAGACCCATGGCGACGGGCGCAAACGCAACACCGAGGGGCGCGAACGCCAGCAGCCCGTAGGCGGCAGTTTCGGGCGCATGCGCCACCGCGTTCGACACGGTGGCCAGCCCGGCTTGCCAACGTTCCGGCCACGGCGACCGACGAGCGTGAATCCCTGAGTCATCCGCACTGTGGACCATCGAATTGCCGCGATGCGGGCGGTTACTGCTGCGTTGCGATGAATGATAGTTCGCGTGTCAGTCGTCATGATCCTGCGCACTCGCAGGTGGCCGCCGCCCGGGATCCGGCGGCGCAGCGCCGCAGGTCAATCCGACAGTTGAATCAACCCCTCGACACGCAGGCACTCCAGCACGTCGGGCATCAAGCCCATCGCCTTGGCAAAGCTCCCAAGTTCGATCACGTTGCGGTGGCCATCGATGCAAGACAGCAATGCGCGCTTGACCCGTTCGCTCCTGACGTCTCCTGCCTCGAGCCACTGAAGGGCCAGCGGCGTCTTCATGGGGGTCGGCAAGGCGTTCACGTACTGCTCCTGATCCAAGGGAGTCAGCCTGATGGGCGGCGATGACACGACGATGACACTCACCCGACGAGGTGGCAGCCATTTACAACTGCGAACGACTTGATCGGCAATGGCGGCCACGCGGCCGCCACTCCTCAACGCCCGCTGCGGGGTTTGCGCGCTCCGTTCGCATCGGCGGACGCGGTGGTGGCCTTGATCGCGGCGTGGGCGAGCTTGAAGAGCACGTCGGTGTTGTCAATGACGCCGATGAAGTCCAGAGCGCTTGGTTCGAACGCCGACAGCGGCACGTCGGTGGCAGTGTGCACGGCGATGTCGCCGGGCACCTGACCGGTCACGAGGCAATCGCCGAGTGCATCGTCGCGTTCCACTGCATCCGCCGCATACCACTTCGACGGCTCATGCTTGATCAGCGGCTGCTGCGTATCGCGCAGCAGCGTCGCGTTGGTACACCAGTCCTCGTAGCGGTCGATGTTCGCACCGCAACCGATCAGCAGGCGGTGGTCGATGTCCGTCGCCTCGGGGACAACAGTCGCCAGCGGTGCGGCAACGCAAAAGCCGGCCTTCTCGTCGATCCCGACGACCTCGCCGCGCAGGTTCGAGGCACCGCAGGCCATCGGCGGAGTTGTTCTGCGCACCGAAGCCGTTGTCGATGAGGAAGTGGCACGTGTCCGCGCCCGGCGCCTGCAACACTGCGGAGATGCCCTGCACGGGCTGCTTGCCGACGTACGGTGGCAGGTTCGTGCCGCAGGGGTTCGGCGCCGCAGACCGGCCGGATGTCGGACCGTCCGAGAACGTCGCCGCAGGCATCGAGGCCCGGCCGGTCAAGCTCGGATCGGGGTCCGTGGCGCGGGCAACGCTCGTCAGTGCTGCCACAAAGATCGCGGACAGGCGCGCGATGACGTCGCGTTCCGCTTGCGACATCCGAATGACGTTCGCCGGCCCGGCTCCCGAGTCGGCGGTGCTTGACAGCGTCGCACCACGTCCCCCGGGTTCGTTGCTGCCAGAAAGCTGCTCGGATCCAGCAGCCTGATCGCCTCGACTGGGTCTACATCGATCCCGACCGAACGCGACGATTTTTCGCTGTGATTCGTCGCGTGGCCGCAGCGAGACCTCGCCTAGAGTTCTTCGTGATCGTGCTGCGAATGCCCCCAATGAATCGACTTGCCTCCACAACGCAACCCACGGCCATGCCGGCACGCATGTTTGCGCGCATGCCGACCGTCATCCACGCCACCGGCCTGGGCCGCTCGACCATCTACCGGCTCGTCGCCACCGGCGCCTTCCCACCACCGGTGCATCTTGGCCCGCGTGCGGTCGCATGGCGTTGGTCCGACCTTGATCGGTGGAGCGAGTCACGCCGAGTTGATGCCGGTTCGATGACTGGCTCCCGCGCGGCGCTCCGGGTCAAGGGCGGGCGCAGCCCGGCGCCAGCAAACCCTTGACGCGGCGCGCTGCGCACCCACGCTCGCGGGCGCGGGCAGGCGGCTCTTGACCGCCCTGCCCCTGAGCCCGTCCGGCGGCGAGGACACCTCTTCGTCTCTGTCTGACCTATCGCTCGATCTCCGGCCCTCGTCGCTGCTGCGCTGGCACCGTCGGCAGCGATCGGACAACACCCGGCAACTCACGCTGCTTCGATTCGTGTCGGACGACGGCCTGAACCGCCGGCATCCGTCCCACGTACCGATGGATGGACTGGGCGAGTTGACGATCCGACATCTCCGGCGACGCCGCGAGCGCACGCATGAGCTCTACCCAGGCCTTGAGTGCCTGGCTTCGGATGCCGCTCGGCAACGGCTCCGCCCTTGCAGGGCGCTGCTCGCGCAGGCCCGTTGTCTTGCGCTCCCACACCCGCTCGTTGCGATGCCGCGTCCCGCGCGTGACCTGGGAGGACGCCTCGGCCTCGATCCCCCAGCCACGCAGCCGCTCGGCAAAGGTCTCGCGCCAGCGGCGCAGGTCATCCTTGCGCGGGTTCAGGCGCTGCCCGTCCCGTCCTTCGGCCCGCACGCTCAGGTGCACATGCGGGTTGGCCTGATGGGTGTGCAGCACCATCACGTAACGGTGATTCGCCAACTCAACCTTGGCGAACTCGCGCGCTGCGCGCCGCAGGAATTCGACCTTCGTGCCCGCGGGCATCGACAGCATGATGTTGAAGGCCTCGCGACGTTCGCTCCTCTCGGGAATGCGCGAGCCGCCCAGGCGCCACTGGTCCACCAGGTCCCGCAGCGCTTCCTTGCCTTCGCGCTCCAAGCCCCGGTCGTCCTCGATGGGCAGCCGCCCGCCCTTGCTGATGTAGCGCAAGTGCGCGCCGATGGCTCCCATCCCGCGCCCGCCGCCGGTCACCTTGACCATCACCTGCGGCGCACGGCGAACCACGATGGCGTGGATGCGCTGGCGGATGGAGCGGGCACGTTCCTGGATGCCAGCCCCGGTCAGCTTGGGCGTGCGCGCGCGCACGACACGATTGGCCGGATAGAAGAGCCGCTCGCCCCATTGAACGAGAACGCCATCCAGGTTGCTCGGTGTCGGCATGATGAACTCCTTCCTCTATGCAGCGGCGATCAGTGCCGACACCCGGTCGAGGTGGCGACGGATCTCGAGGTCCACGGTCTCGATGCGGCGCCGGTACTTCTCGACCTCGTCCGACTTGCCCATGCGCAGCAGCCGCATGAACGCGCCCAGGTCCACTGACAGTGCGGCCAAGTTGTCGCTGGAGGCCATCAGCGCGGCGCGATCGGCTGCACGTTCGGCGGCCGGCATCGGCAGCGGTGTCTGCCTCACCAGCCGTGCGACGTACTCGCCGTACGACAGACCGAGGCCGGTGGCGTTGAGGATCAGGGCTTCGGCTTCAGGCGCGCGCAAGCGCAGCGTGAGCTTGACGATCTCCGCCCGATCGAACTCGGCAGCGATGACTTCCGGGATCGTCGAAGGTCGGCCAAGGGCCTCGACGAGCGCTTCACGCGTGAACGCGGCGACCGTGATTTGGCGTGCGCGTGCCGCCGCCCGCACGGCGTCACCGATGCCGCGCAGATCGACACCGACCC
>JAZJZJ010000109.1:0-86348 GCA_040389925.1 Pseudomonadota bacterium | reverse complement strand
CCGCGCCGACCTGAGCACTGCGCCGTCGTCAAGACGAGATTGCCGGACGCTTACGCCAAGATTCTAATGACGGCGAACAGGCGGCTTGCGGACCGCAAAGCTTCGACTTCCAATGGCTACTCCGCCCTACTTTGCAGTCCATGGCAGGCTATGGAAGCCTTGCCAAGGGTGACGCGAACCCTACGGATGTCGGGTTTGGCTGGCCCATGACGCTCTACAGAGTGACGGTCGCTTTGGCCGTAGGAGTGAGGGCAAGCATGGGAACCCCAGCAATCGGATGCGTCGCGGCGCCCGCTCGGCTACAGCCGGTCGATATACTTGAACGGAAAGTTCACTCCAGTCCAACCATGCCCCGCGCAGATCTCCTCGTAAACCTCGTGCGCGCTGGCAGTCAGGGCGATCAGCGCACGTTCCGATCCACCGTCGAGGCCATGGCCGCGGAGGAGCGTGCCAAGCGACACGGTCAACTGGCTGATCGCCTCGAGGAGAACCTGCGCCAACCGACTCCCGGGCCCAAGGCCCCCGAAGTTGTTCGGAGTTTCGACGGTGGGCATGGTGGCCTGCTTTACGAAATGGAGCCGCGGCGCGGCCTCGATAGCATCTTCCTTGACTCGACCGTGCTGCAGCCTGTGCGCGAGCTGGTTGAGGAGCAGCAGCGAGCCGAGCTATTGCGGTCGTACGGCATCGAGCCTCGCCATCGCGTGCTGTTGGCGGGCCCGCCCGGCAACGGCAAGACCACGCTGGCGGAGGGCATCGCATTCGAGTTGATGGTGCCCTTGTTCGTTGTTCGTTACGAAGCGGTCGTTGGCAGCTTTCTTGGCGAAACGAGCGGCCGGCTCAAGCGCCTTTTTGATTTTGCACGCACACACCACTGCGTCCTGTTCTTCGACGAGTTCGACACGTTGGGCAAGGAGCGTGGGGATACCCACGAAACAGGCGAGATCAAGCGCGTGGTGAGTTCGTTGCTCTTGCAGATCGATGCGCTGCCGAGTCATGTAGTGGTCGTGACCGCGACAAACCACGCAGAGCTTCTTGATCGTGCGGTGTGGCGGCGCTTCCAGCTTCGCCTTGATCTACCTGCTCCGACGTTGGCGCAGCGAGTTGCTTGGTTCGAACGGTTCGAGAGCGAGGTCGGCATGGCGCTTGGAATTTCAGCCAAGACCCTCGCCAGCCGTTTTGCCGCGCAGAACTTTTCAGAACTGGAGCAGTTCTGCCTGGATGTGCGCAGGCGCTACGTCTTGGCGCTGCCCGGCGCTGACATCAAGCGCATCGTGGCTGATCGTCTAGCGCAGTGGAAGGGCCGAGTTGGGCCAGCAACTGCTGCGAAGGATTGACCGGTGGCCACGGCTGCCCCAGAAACGCTACCCTTGTTGATCTTCGCGGAGCCGACGCCTGTGCAGCGTGAAGGCGGCCAGGGCTTTCCGTCGTCCGTGCATTTTCCGAGTCACGCTCGCCAGGGCATTCGCCTCGGCGCGCGATTTACACGTCTGAAGCAGGCGTTCGATGCACGCCGCCTTGAGCTTCGAGCGCGCACTCAGAATGACGACCCAGACTTGGTGCTGGTTCTCGAAACCGTGGGTACGGTGGCTGACTTCATTTCCGCGGCGCGGGGCGTTGCAGGATTGGAATGGCTCGCGGGCATGGACGGCAAGGTTGACCCCGACGAGGACTTTTACGACAACGAAGACGGCGACAAGGCGCTGGGCGGCAAAGTTTTCCTCGTCGGCAGCAATCGCGCGGCTTTAGACGATGTGGTGCGCCTGTGGGAGAGGTTCGACGCTGATCCGACCGCGAAGTTAGGCGAACGGCGCGACAAACTCGAAGCCTGGAAAGAAGTTTTCAAACACCTTAAGGACGCGAGGTTCTGGGGGCCGGCCGACCGGCTGGAGCCGGGCCTGCGTGACGCGTGGCGATTCAGGATTGAGCACGGCGACGCGACCTTGAGGTTTGAAATCGATGCTTGGCACTTTGAATCCGCGGCGAAGAATACCGCGGCGGCTGCCGAGATCCGCGCGTTAGTGACGCAGTTCGGTGGCGTCGTGCACTCGGAAAGCCTCATCGACGAAATTGCTTACCACGGCTTTCTGGTTTCTGTGCCTTCCGCTGGAGTGGCGCAAGTCTTGGCCGATGACGCGTCGCCCTTGTTGAAGTCCGACCGGGTGATGTTCTTCCGTCCTCATGGGCAGGTGGTTATGCCGGTTATTGCGGCGACTGAACGGGTGCCTGGGCAGCCGTCTACGCAGCGTACGGACGGAACGCCGATCGTTGCTTTGCTAGACGGATTGCCTATCGCGAACCACCCGCTTTTGCAGGGGCGGGTGGTCGTGGATGATCCCGATTCATGGGCGGATGACTATCCGGCCGCCGAGCGCATACACGGTACGGCAATGACGTCGCTCATCGCCTTAGGTGATCTTGGTGCGCCCGGGTCACCCCTAGCTCGGCCAATCTACGCGAGGCCGATCATGCGTCCGACGGGCCATGGCGGCCAGCGCGGGGAGCGCACGCCCGACGACAGACTGCTGATTGACCTGGTGCATGTGGCGGTGCGGCGAATATTTGAGCGCGAACCCGGCCGACCTGCCGCAGCGCCAGATGTAAAGGTGGTCAACCTTTCGGTCGGCGACCCCTATCGCTATTTCACCGGGGAGCTGTCGCCCTGGGCGCGACTGCTTGATTGGCTGCAGCACAAGTACAACGTGTTGTTCGTTGTCAGTGCGGGAAATCAGATCGACGATCTGCTGGTGGACACGCCCGCAGGTACTTTGCTTGGGATGACGCTGGCGCAGCGGTCGGCGCTGGCGACTCGCGCGATCTGCCGCGACGACATGCATCGGCGGGTGTTGGCGCCGGCCGAGTCCGTAAATGCGCTGACCGTAGGCGCGAGCCACAGTGACGCTTCGACGGTGGTGCCGGCCGGCGGTCGATTCCAATTGTTCGCTGACGGCGGCTTGGCTCCATACTCCAGCATCGGCCCCGGGTTCCGGCGGGCAGTCAAGCCAGACATCCTGTTGCCCGGCGGACGTGTCCTGTACCGAGAGGCTACGATCTCACCGGCAGGTCGAACGAAGCTCCAACCGATTGAGTCTGTCCAACCGCCCGGCCAGCTTGTCGCGGCGCATCCGACGCCTCAGGGGACGACCGTCTATACGCGTGGCACGAGCAACGCGTGCGCGCTTGGAACGCGGTGGGCGGCCCGAGCGCACTCGGTGCTTGAGGTTTTGCGAGCCGGGAACCCCGCGCTCGAAGCACAGTACGACACGGTGCTTATCAAGGCTCTATTGGCGCATGGAGCGAGGCTGGGCAGTCTGCAGGCCCAGATCCTTGATGCGCGGCCTGACGTTGCTGACTGGCTTGCCCAGCGTCGGTTGGTGAGCCGCTACGCAGGACTGGGGGTGGCAGATGTTGAGCGAGCGCTGACCTGCTCGGCACAGCGTGCGACGCTTCTTGGTGTTGGCCAGTTGCGGAACGACAAAGCGCTGGAGTTTCGAGTTCCCATCCCGCGGGGGCTCCACGCGACCGTTGTTGGCCGTCGAGTAACGGCGACCCTGGCGTGGATGACACCGATCAATCCGAGGCATTCAAAGTACCGTGTCGCTCGGTTATGGGTCGACCTGCCTGACGGCGACCTGCGAGGCGACCGCGCCGAGGGGGAGATGCGGCAGCTTCGGCTGGGAACGGTTCACCATGAAGTATTTGAGGGTGCCCGCGCAGTCCCTGTAGACGACGACACCTACCTCAGCGTTCGCGTCAATTGTGTTGCCGACGCCGGTCGCATCGTTGACCCGATTGCATTCGCTTTGTGCGTGTCGCTGGAAGTCGCGGAAGGTGTCGAGGTGCCCATTTATGAACAGGTGCGAGATCGCGTGGCGCCGCGAGTGGGCATCCGCGATGGTGGCGCTGGGTAGCGCTGCTGGGAGGTTTCCGCTTTGCAGCGGCAGCCGCAGATCGTTTGCGCCCGTCTCGACCGTCCGGTTTCGGGCAAGTGGTTCGGAATCTCGACTCGCGCCTTTGGGTCGGCAGCCACCCGGCGGACCTTGAACACGCGGTCGCTCGATAGAGACCGCACGATGCGTGGCGTGTGTTGTGCGGGAGCCTCACGCTACTGATCCATCAGCAAAGTCAGCTGTACCTCCGACATCGGATGTCGGCAGCGAGCCGGTATGCGCACCCGAGTGACCGCAAGGTGTCAGGGACCGTCCCTTCGCGATCGAGCAGTCACCGACAGCAACCGCTGCAGACCGGAGTCTCACTCTCGAATGTCCCCGGGGATTGCGATGCCAGGCTGATGCAGGCCGCGCCTTTCAAGGCCAACCGGTTCAACTACTTCGACACACGGCCTCGCGAAGCCCCAGGAGAAGTTCGGGCCCTCTTCGGGGACGACGGCGCGGGCTGTTCGAACAAGGCCCCCGGTTCGACCTTCAGGGCTGTCGCCAGCACGAGCAGCGCGTCAAAGGTCGGATTTGCCGCTCCTGTCTCGAGGCGAGACATGTAGGTGCGAAAGAATCCTGTGTAGTCCGCCAACTCCTCCTGCGTCATCCCGCGCGCAACTCGCAACTCTTTGAGGCGCAGGCCAAAAGCTATGCGAGGGGAAAGGCGTTTCACAGCGTCATGCTGTTTCCCTTACACTCATTCATACACACACGAATCCGGACATTTGGTTCGCCGGTATCGATTTGCGTGACGTCCTCAGTGCGGTCGCTAGTGCGACCGATGACAGCGGGAGCGAATGATGAACAGCCAATTGACGTGGGCGAACGAGCGTCGCGGATGGCCGCTCTGCCGCTCGTACCTTCTCGTGCTCTTCGACTCTGTTTCTGTTGCACCGAAGACTCACGACTGCGTTTGTCCTGGTTGGTTGTCGCACTGGGCACTGGGAGTCTTGCCCGGAGGCGACGCCGAGGTACTTGGCGCTTGGACTGCGTCGCAGTCCGACGGACCGGTATGGAGTCAAGTGTTCGGGGAACTGGCGGACCGCGGTGTGGAGCGCATCGGATTCGTTGTTGCCGCAGAACTGGGGGCGACTGAGCCAGCGCTGCGCGACGCATATGCGAGTGCGATCGTGTTGGCCTCTGACACGGAAGAGGGGGCCTTGACCCCTTGGGTGAGCGCTCGAACGCCCGTTGCATCCCTCGCCATGTCGCTCGGCCACTTTCGCAAGTTCATGGCTGCTCACGAATCAGCGCAGATCCTCCAGCGCTCAGTACGTCGTGCGATCGGGCGGCATGGGCCCTTCTCCGAACCGACGGACGCCACCGCCTTTGTGCTCGATCGTTTGCATCGCGCGGAGCAAAAGACCGAAGTCTTGTTCGTCGCACGCAGCGTGGCCAAACAAGCCCTGGCTGGACCCGCCACACGCTCCAGGAAGGGCGCAGGGATGGGAGCGCTAAGCCAATAGTCCCCGCTGCTCGACCACTTCTGTATGACCATCAATTGGCAAGCCGCGTTTGGCCGCGTCCGCGCAGCGCTGATGCGCCGCGGTCGTACCTCGCACGACGCTGATGACCTGGTGCAAGAGGCCTGGGTTCGGCTGGCCTGCTATGAACGCGAGCGAACCGTGGACAAGCCCGAGGCCTTTCTGATGCGCACCGCGCTGAACCTGTCGATCGACACGCACCGCATGCGCCTGAGCCACGGCGAAGAGGTCCTGCTCGACGAGGTAGTTCTCATCGACGCTGCCCCCAATGCCGAAGCGGTGGTGCTCGCTCGCGAGCGTGTCGAGCGACTGGGCGTGTGCCTGGCTCGTCTGAGCGAGAAGACCCGCGACATCTTCCTGGCTCACCGAATCGACGGCATGAGCTACCAAGAGATCGCCCAGCGCAACCAGCTGAGCATCAGCACGGTCGAGAAGCATATCGCCAAGGCCACGCTGCAGGTCACGGGATGGATGGAGGGCTGGTAGGCGTGCCTCGGTCCGACGCGCCTAGCGGGCAGGGCGATCCTCGAGATGCGCACGTCGTGGTGGCACGGGAGATCGCCGCCGAAGCTGCTGTGTGGGTGGCTTGTCTGCATGGCCCCGGGCGTTCGAGCCAGATGGAGCGCGAATGCCGTGCTTGGCAGGCACGATCGGCAGCCCACCGCGTGGCCTTCGAGTGCTGCACGGATACCTGGCAGGACGTCGCCCTCGTCACGCTGAGGGACTACGCGACCGCCGCGGCAATCCCCGCACCCGCGCGGAGCACGCGTTGGCGAAACAGGCGATTCGGCTGGTCGACCGGAGTTGCATTGGCAGGGGCCGTCGTGGCGGGCCTCTTGGTGGCAGCCCCGCTGTGGTCAGCCAACGACACCTTTGCTACCGGCGTCCGCGAGCAGAGGACGGTGATCCTGAAAGACGGTACCCGCATGTCGCTGAACACCGCCACCAGCTTGCGGGTGGAGTTGGGTCCGACAGAACGCACCGTGAGAGTCGATGAGGGCGAGGCGTTGTTCGAGGTCGCAAAGGATGCCCATCGACCATTTGTCGTCCAGGTGGCCGACCGCGAGGTCGTGGCGCTCGGCACGGTGTTCTCTGTGCGACTCACCCCCGCCAAAGCAATCAGGGCCAGCGCATTGGACGTGACTCTGGTTGAGGGACAAGTGAGCGTTCGCAATACAACCGGTGAGGGAGATAAGACGGCGCAGACGAGACCCGTTCTTCTGAAGCCCGGTGATCGATTGCGGCTCAGTGAACAAGGCGGTGAAGTCCCCAAGGGCGCCCGGCGCGAGACAACCCACATGGATCGGCCAAACGTCGATCAATTGATGGCGTGGCGGCGCAACGAGACCGTCTTCGATGACGTTCCGCTATCCGACGCCGTGGTAGAAATGAACAGGTATAGCCAGCAGCCTATCGTTCTCGTCGGCGACGGGTCAGCCAAGGGGCTGCGTATCAGCGGGCTGTTCCGGACCGGTGACAACGTCGGCTTTGCGCGCGCAGTAGCTGCGCTCCACGGCCTGGTAGCGCACGAGCTCGGGGATCACCTGGAACTCGCGCCGCGATAGCGGGGCACAGACGCCCCTGAGCGCTGGGCTGCGGCCAGAATCCCTGCACGCGACAACTCAACGCCCAGTCGCTCTGTGCGGTATTGAAGCGCGCGCAATGAGCGTTTGCGCGCGCTCCGACTCGGACCTGGGCAGGCGGAGGATAACTTTTGGGGTAACTCGTGGTGGACGAACTGGCGAGATCAAGCATTGGCGAGGCTTTGCGAGCGATGTTCAAGTGACCCCAGCCCACCAGACAAGACAGTGCGATCGGTATCGACTCAACGCCCCGGCAGCCTCGCGCTGCCGGGGCGTTGTTCTTTGCACTGACCGGCGTTGCGCGCCCTCGGCTCAGACCGCGACCAGTGCCTTGATCGCCGGGTGGTGCGTGTAGTCGAGCACCTCGAAATCGTCGTATGCGTAGTCGAAGATCGACGCCGGCTTGCAAGATGCGATGACGGACGGGCGAAGCGCAGAGCCCCGCCTCATGCTCTTCGCAGTTCTTCGCGAATCGTCTTGCGAACGACACCCTCGATGGTCTCGGCATGGATGGCCTGCTTTAACGCTTCATTGATCAGCGTCTGGTAGCCGCGTTCACCTGCCTTCAATTTGAAGTGCTCGATCACCGCGCCGTCGAGAAAGATGTTCACGCGTTGCTTGTTCGGCAGCACCGCGTCGCTCGGGCCTCGCTTGCGCAACACCAACTTGCCTGCGGCGATATCGACGCGGCGCAGCGGTTTGTCGCTCTGTAGATCAGCTGAAACTTTCACGGTAGATGGCCAACATCGCCGCTCTCTGCGCCGTATCGGCTGCCGTATCTCCCGACACCGCTCGCGCAGACCTGCCGATTGCTCCATCGAGCCTGTTCGCCCAGATGTGTCGGTTCAAGCGCTGACCGATGCCGCCACTCGCGTTGTCACGCGCCAACATCGTGCAGGGAACTCCTCTGTCGGGCGCGCTTGCCTTCCATGGGCTGCTATCAGATCTTGGGTGTCAAAGGAACCCAGGCGCACGTCCCTTCTTGAAACCCTCGACGGATGCCCAACCAAGCACAACGAAAAGTATGAGTGCGAGTGTCTGTGTTGCGGCGAAAGCCGGGGCTGCCGGGCTCGGTGCGAGCATTGCCATGGCGGGGATCTTTTGAAACAGCTGTGCCACGAGTACAAAGACGTTCAGGTGCAGCGCGAACACACTGAGAACGACGAAGGTTTGGCGCCACGCACCTTCGAGGCGTTTCCAATACACCGCGGAGGCCGCTCCGAACAAGACGGGCAAAGAAATCGCCCCGACGATGTGAGACGGCAGAAGCCTTGCGAATGGGAAGCCGAAGCCCGTGACGGTCACCAGGAACGTGGTCGTCAAGAACACGTCGACCCAGCGGCGGAAGCAGACACCTGCCATCAGGCCGCCGACAACGATCAGGCCGGCGAAAACTCCAACCATGCTGAGCACAACATGGACAAGCACATACGTTTTGGGATCGAAGGGCAAGATCGTCTCCTCAAGGGAAGGGACCAGTGACGACGAGCACGTCACCGCAAAGCCCACGGCCGCCGCATGTCCACAGGTCCGGCGACTGACATGTCACGGCCGGCGATGTTCAGCTTGGGTATCGCCACCGACTCCCGTCAGGAACTCGGCAGGAGCGCCAGCACTTCGCTCGTGCTCAGAATCGCATGGGCGTAAGTCGGGCCGTTGATCTCGTGCGCAACCCGCATCGCCTCTGGCGAGAACGCGGCGGTTGCATCGCGCACCAGGGTGACGTGGTAACCAAGCTCGACGCCGAATTTCCCCGTGGTCTCCAGGCAGGTGTTGGCCAGCATGCCGACGAGGATCAGCTTCTCGATGCCGCGCTGCTTCAAGTGGATGTTCAGATCGGTGTTCGCGAACCCGCTCGAGTTCCAGTGCTCCTTGACCATGACGTCTCCGTCGTGCGGCAGGAAGTCGGGGTGCCACTCAGCGCCCCACGAACCCTCGGCGAACACCTGCCTCTTGTCGCTGGCGAGTTGGTAGGGTGACGCGTGCTTCCACATGCTGAAGTCGGACGGCTTGGCCCGATGGTGGGGAACGTAGAAGATCTGGACGCCGGCCTTTCGGACGGCCGCGATCATTTCACGCATGTGCGCAAGCGTGTTCACCGAATCGGCCACCGGCTTGGCCAGGCCGAAGAGCTTGCCGCCTTCGCTGAGGAAGTCGTTGTACGGATCGACCAGCAGGAGACCGGTCGTTTCTTTGGCGTATGCGTCGGTGGTCATTTGTGCTCTCGCTTTGGTGGATGGGTAGGCGGATTTCGCATGATCTACTTGTCGCTCAGGACGGCCACCACACCTGCCGAGGCCGCCACGAGGTGGATCGGGGGCTATTTCGCAGGCGCGGGGCTGCCTTCGCCGGCAGGCGTCAATTGATGCGCTTTCGCGGCGGCCAGGGTCTCAGCCTTGCGATCCGCGCGAGTTTTCGACGACCGCGGCAACTTGGCGGCGGCGCGTTCCGCCTGAACCTCACCAGCAAGGCCTGCCGGCCGAAGCGCGCCGTCCTTGCGCGCCTGCGCTGTTTCGGCCTTGCGCTCCGTTCGTGTCTTGTTGGATGTCGACTTCGTCGGCTTCTGGAAGTCGGCAGCGTCGCCTGCGGGTGCCAGCTGGTGCGACTTTTCAGCGGCACGGGTCTCCGCCTTCACTTGCGCGCGGGTCGGGCTGGGCTCGCTGTTCTGAGCGAACGCCACTTGCGCGCAAGCAGCCGTCATCGTGATGGCGCCGGTGAGGGCAAGCAACTTCATCGGGATCGTCTTGAACATGTAGCTCTCCTGGTAGAGACGTGGATACCCGCAAGAGACCAGCTGAGTTGCTGAGGAGCCTGGCTGAACGCGCGGGGCGGGCGAGCCCCATGTTCGCGCTTGGCAGAAGGATGCGAATGTCGCTTGAGTGGTGTCGCGCTATTGGACTGAAGTGATACCGCAGCTTGTTGCTGCGGTCGCTACATCCCGAGACGCGGACTCGTGTGCCAATCTCGACGGCATGCGCCATCGACACGCAGCCCGCCCTTTGCCCGCTTTCGCCGAGGAACTGACAGGGTGAGCCGAAACAATTCAGGCGCTCGAAATCGACCGCCGACAGGGTGGGAAGGGCACTACCTTGTTCATCTGTCGCAGCGGCACTCAGCCGTGCAATCGGGTCGCGATCGTGGCAACGTGTCGACCTTGAAAGCGGGCCATTCCGAGTTCTTGCTCGCTGGGCAGGCGCTCGCCTTGGGCGCCAGCGATGGTCGCGGCGCCGTAAGGGCTGCCACCCTTGATCTCATCGAGGCCCATTTGCCGCTGTTCGCTGTAGGGCAGACCGACGATGACCATTCCATGGTGCAGCAGCGTGGGATGGAAGGTGAGGATCGTGCTCTCCTGGCCGCCGTGCTGTGTTGCCGTCGACGCAAACACGCTGCCGACCTTGCCGATGAGGGAGCCCTTCATCCAGAGCGCACCGGTCTGGTCGAGGAAGGTGCGCATCTGGCCGGTCATGTTGCCGAACCGCGTCGGCGTTCCGAAGATGATGGCGTCATAGTCGGCGAGTTCCAGGGGTTGCGCGACCGGGGCTGTCTGACCGAGCTTGCCGCCGACCCCGGCCAAGGCTTCGTCAGAGAGAGTTTCCGGAACCCGCTTGACGATGACCTGCGCGCCGGCGACTTCTCGGGCGCCCTCGGCGACGCCCTCAGCCATGCGCTCGATGTGACCGTAGATGCTGTGATAGAGAACCAAAACCTTTGCCATGTGATGCCTCGACAAGAAGGAGATCCCCACGGACCCTGACGCATATCGTGACTCTGCTGCAGCGACCACGTAAGCCTCGCCGGCGGGGTCGCCAGCCAGGCCGAAAGTGCAATGTGCGAAGTTCGATCTGCCTCGAAGCTATCGTCGACAAGGGCTCATTGACGGCATGGCGCGACGGGCAGCTCCATGCAACGGTTGCAGGAGACGCTGGCCTTCACGGCGGGCATATTTGTCCGGACTCACCACAGACGAAAGGGTACTCATGAAGATCAATCGAAATGGATCAGCCTCGTGGGCCGGCGGGATCAAGGACGGCAAGGGCACGATCTCGACCGAAAGCGGGGCGCTCAAAGCCTATCCGTACGGCTTCTCAAGCCGATTCGAGGGCATGGCCGGCAGTAACCCGGAAGAGCTTCTTGGAGCGGCGCACGCCGCTTGCTTCACGATGGCACTGTCACTGATCCTGGGTGAGGCGGGGCTCAAGGCCAACACCATGAGCACGTCGGCGAAGGTCACGCTGGAGCAGGTCGAGGGCGGCTTCTCGATCAGTGCGATCCATCTGACGCTGAGTGCCGTCGTGCCGGGCGCCGATCAGGCAACATTCGAAGTGTTGGCGGGCAAGGCCAAAGCAGGCTGCCCTGTGTCCAAGGTTCTGAAGGCCGATATCACGATGACTGCGACGCTGCTGCCCGTGTGAGGCCAAGCTCGAGTGCTCGCATTTCGCTCAGCGCGCATAGGCACCTTGCCGAGGTTCTGCGGCGCCGAGCCGCGAGTCGATGCTCCATGGTCCCGCGCCGACCGCGGTCAGGAATAGCAAAGCACCCGCGACAGCGACGTTCTTCGAGAACAGGAGCTGTTGCATGAATTGCTGCTCGGCCGGGACGGACCAGTAGTTGTGGAACAGGAGGCTCGCCAGCAAGGTGAATGCAGCCAGTGCAAAGGCGACCCAACGCACCTTGAAACCAAAGAGCAATGCCACGGCAAACAGGACGACGGTTCGCCGCGGCTGTGAGCTGCGCTGCCGGGCCCCTAAGGGCCGAAGCCGAAGATCCAGGCCAGTTTCTGCAAGAGGCCCCGCCGCAGCCGAACCAGGGAAGCCGTCGGGTACGTGGACCTCGGCTTTGGCATGCGATGCGGCGTGCGATGGGTGAGCCTGAAGTTCGCGACTGAGGGAGACCGAAGAAGTTTCATGGATCGCCTCGCGGGTTACCGGGGCCTCCAGCTTCGGCGATCCGGCCACGACGAGCATCGGCCAAAGAAGCGCATCCGACCGGGGCCGAGAGACCAACGGTGAACTAATCCTTTCGAAGGAGGCATCGATTCCAAGGACCCTGCCGCCGCAACGTTTGCCCGCAACGTACCCAAAGATGTCCGACACCACAGGCAGGCCAACACGGCCGCGAGCAGCAGCGTGGCGATGGGCGATCCCGTACTGACCACTGAGGTCCAACAACAGCGAGACCAAGAAGGAACTCCTGCTGGATTGCGACACGAGGTGATTCGGGCCTTGCGCCGAAACGAAGTCCGCGCTACTTATCGATGCGCACTGCCACGAGGCAGGTGCGGGTCGAGCGCATCGCGCAGGCCATCACCGAGCAGATTGATGGCGAACACAGTTGCCGCCACCAGAAGACCCGGCCACAGCACGATGTGAGGTGCAACCGACAGCACCGAACGCCCCTCGGCCATCATGCCGCCCCAGCTCGGCATTTGCGCCGGCAGACCGACACCGAGGAACGACAAGGTGGCCTCGACGAGAACGGCCCAAGCGGCGATGAACGTGCCTTGAACGAGCAAGGGGCCGGCCATATGAGGCAAGACGTGACGCAGAACGATCGTGGGCAAGGGTGCACCGATCGCATGAGCCGCCGTGACGAAAGGCATCTCGCGCAACTGCAGCGCCATGGAACGGACCAGGCGCGCCACTTTCGGCACTTCCGGCACCGTGATCGCGATAATGACCGCAGCGAGACTTGGCCGCATGAATGCCGTGAGCGCAATGGCCAACAGCACGCCCGGGATGGCCATCAGGCCGTCCATTGCACGCATGATCCACCCGTCGACGTTGCGAACGAATCCTGCTGCCAGGCCCGCCAGAGCACCCAACGCTGTCGCGAGCACCGCAACGGACCCGCCGACGATCATCGATGCGCGCCCGCCCCAAAGGGTACGGCTCAAGACGTCACGTCCGAGTGAGTCGGTGCCCATCCAGTGCCGAGCTGACGAGCCCTGAAGCCTTATCAGCGGGTCAATCTCACCAGGATCATATGTGGCGATCCAAGGCGCGCCGGCCGCCGCAGCACTCACCGTCAGCAACAGCACGACACCGACCTTCGACAGCTTGATCATCTTTGTCAGTGGCGCACGCGAGGGTCGAAGAATTGGTAACTCAGATCGACAAGCAGGTTGATCGACACCACCGCAACGGCGCAGACCAGGAGCACTCCTTGAATGACCGGGTAGTCTCGTCGTGAGACCGAGTCGACGACCAGGCGGCCGATGCCCGGGATCGCAAAGACACTTTCGGTGACGACCACGCCGCCGATCAGAAGGGTCGCCGCGACCCCGACCGACGTCACGATGGGCAACGCCGCATTCCTCAGTGCATGCATCAGGACGCCAAAAGCACCCAATCCTTTCGCGCGGGCAGTGCGGATGTAGTCCTCCGGAAGAACGTCGAGGACGGCAGCGCGTGTCATGCGCGTCATGACTGCCCCATACACGAGCGCGAGGGTCACGCAAGGCAGCATCAGACTGCGAAGCCAAGCTGCTGGATCGTTGAGCAGGTGCACATAGCCCTGTACCGGGAACCACGGCAGCCGAATCGCGAAGGCAAGGATCAGCAGGTAGCCAATCAGGAACACCGGTACCGAAGCACCGAGCACAACCAGCAACATGACGAGGCGATCCGGCCAGGTGCCGGCTCGGCAAGCGGCGAACGTGCCCAAGGGCACGGCCAGAGCCAGCGTCAGAACCATCGTGAGAACGGCGATCGAGACGGTAGGCTCCAACCGCTGTGCGATCAGCTGCGTGACCGGCACCTGCGTGAATATCGACGTACCCAGGTCGCCCGTGGCAACTCGTCCCAACCACAGTGCGAACTGTCGCCAGAGGGGTTGGTCCAGCCCCAGTTGGATGCGCAGCCTCGCAATGTCATCGATGCTGGCCAAGTCGCCCGCGATCAGCGCGGCAGGGTCACCCGGAGCCAGGCGGACGAGCAGGAATACCAACACGGCGACGAACGCCACGACCGGAAGTGTCGCGGCAATGCGCCGGAGCACGTGGCCCATGACTGCTTCAGGCCGCCCGGCACTACCGGTCCAGTACCCAGGCGATGGGCAGTCCTGCCCACAGCTTGTCGACCCCCTTCAGGTCCGCGCGTGCGGCAAACGCCGCGGAGTATTGACCCACGTTCACATAGGGCACGACTTCGTAGGCCCGAGTCTGGAACGCGTCGAGCAGAGCCTTGCGCTTCGATGGGTCCGACTCCTTGATCCACGAGGTGCGCAGGATATCGAGCTGTGAATCGCACGGCCAGCCGGGGAGGCTGTTGCCACACGCGGCACCGAGCATCACGTTCGCGATCGGAGAGTTGATGTCGAACTCTCCACCGACCGAGCCGTAGATGTTCCAGCCTCCAGACGCGGCGGGATCCTTCTTCGTTCTGCGGCTGCCGATCGACGCCCAGTCCATGGTCTGCATGTCGACATTCATCCCCATGTCGCGCATTGTCTGCGCGGCCATCATCGCGACCGCGTTCAAGTAGGTGACGTCTCCGGGGACGAGCAGGACCACTTTTTCTCCCTTGTATCCGGCCTCGGCAAGCAACTTCTTCGCCTCCGCGATGTTGGGTCGACGAAAACGATCGGCGCCGGCCTCGGTCTCGTGCGGCCCACCGCAGATGAAGAAGGTGGCGCAGTACGTGACACGCATATCCAACGGGTAACCCATCGCCGCAGTGAAGCGATCCTGATTGACGGCGTGGACCAGGGCCTGGCGGGCCTTCGCGCTGTTGAACGGTGGGAAAAGATGGTTCAGGATGAGCACGGCCTGGTAGCTACCCCCCGAACCAATCCTGATGTCGCGTTCGGACCTCAAGCCGGTGATGTGGTCCGGCGGCACCTGTTCAATCAGGTCGACCTCGCCTCGCTTGAGTGCCGCTACGGCGGTATTCGCGTCTGGCAGGTAGTGCCACTCAACGCGGTCGAATGCGCTGCTCTTTCCACCAGCCAATCCGCTGGGAGGGTCCTTGCGCGGCACATAGTGGGGATTGCGCACGAACACCATCTTGCTTCCAGGCACCCATTCGTCCCGCTTGAACATGAACGGGCCGGAGCCCAGAACCTCTGGCAGCGGCGACGTCGTGGGCATCTTGGCCAAGCGCTCCGGGAGGATCATCGGTGGGAATCCGGACGGCTTGGCCAGAGCCTCGAGCACAAGGCCAAACGGCTCCTTCAACGTCAGTTCGAAGGTGCGTGGGTCGACAGCCCCCCATCTCGCGCCGGCATTGTCCATGGCGCGACCCATGCTGTCGCGAGCAGCCCATCGCTGCAGGGACGCAATCACATCCACCGAAGTGACGGCGTTGCCGTCAGTGAACTTCAACCCGCTGCGCAGCACGAAAGTCCAGCGCTTGCCGTCCTTCGACCGTTTGTGTGTGTCCACCATCTGGGGCTGTGGTCGGCCCGCCGCATCGAGCGCGAACAACGTGTCGTAGACCATGTACCCGAAATTGCGCGACACGTACGCGGTGGTGAAGGTGGGATCGAGGATCTTCACGTCCGCGTGTGGAACCAGCTTCAGGGTCTTGAGAGGCTGTGCGTGGACGCTGAACACGCACGACGCACTCAGGGCGAGGACCGCAAACAGGCTGGAGGCGCGCATGACTTGACACCTTTTGGTTGTCGTCCTGAATCGACACGGAGCAACTTGCCGCATGTGGTTACGCTGCGAAGTGCGAAACGAGTCTATTGCATCTGTCCTGGCAAGTCATCGTCACAACGGCCTTGGGCGCAGCGCTGCCGCAGTTCCATGGCCGCCGAATGTCATGTGACACAAAGACCCCCGTTCGCGTCTCATGTCGGCGACGATGCTGGTGTGCACTGGTCACCAGTGTCATGGGACATTGCTGGAAGCATGCCAGCACTTGACGGGATTCCGAATTGCGCAGCACCTATCGCATCGCGGTCATTGAGAGCGATTTACTGATGAGAGAGTTGGCCCAGCGCTGGCTGAGCGAAGCAGGTCATGACGTCGTACTGTCGTCCGTGAACGAACTGGGTCTGACATCGGGTTTGGACCTCATCATGGTCGACGTGGCCAATCCCAGAAGCGCGGCTGAGCGAGTGCGGTCGCTGCGTGCGGTCCATCCTGCGCCTTTGCTCCTTGTGTCGGGGCGCCTCCGCCGCAACCACGATCCGTCGCCAACCTTGGCGCTCCAACTTGGAGCGGCGGCCGTACTGCCGAAGCCTTATACGCGCGAGGAGCTGCTCACGGCAGTCGCCGCCGCCTTGGCGACTGACGATTGACTTCAGCACTGACGAACCTTCCCCGCCGCTTGGGAACAATCGCGTCGGCTCGACGAGCCAGTGCCCCAGACAGAGCCGTGGCAAGCTCAGCCTTGGACACGGGCTTTGCCAGAACAGCCGTCACACCCAATGCCTGAGCCCTGCTTATCAACGCGTCACCGAGGTAACCACTCACCATGATGATCGGTGTGTCGACGCGAATCTCCCGCAGCTCACGGGCGAGGGCGGTGCCCGACAGACCCGGCATTCGTTCATCCGTGACGACTGCGTCGAAGTGATCCGGGCGGTTGCGAAAAACGCGGGCGGCCTCGACGCTGGATGTGCACGCCATCCACTGGTACCCAAGGTCGGCACAAAACTCGGACATCAAACGGGTCAACGCCGGGTCGTCGTCGACGACCAAAATCCGTTCGAGGGTACCGCGTGGAAGATTCAGCTGGGACACCTCTCGAGGCTTTGCAACGTCTCCGCTGCGAGGCAGGTAGACCACAAAGGTGCTCCCCTCGCCAACGGTCGACGTGACATCGACGGCACCCCCCAGTTCAAAGACTATTCCGTGCACCAGTGACAACCCGAGCCCCGTCCCCACGTTGACCTCCTTGGTCGTGAAAAACGGGTCGAAGATGCGTTGACGATTCTCGGGCGCAATGCCGCCGCCCGTGTCGCTGACGGTCAGCACGACGTAGTCGCCAGCCTCGATCGACCCTGTCGTCGCCGAGCGACCTTGTGCGAGTGACAGGCACTCCAGCGTGATGCGCAAACTGCCGCCATCCGGCATGGCCTGAGCTGCGTTGGTCGCGAGGTTTCCGAACACCTGGTGCACTTGAGTCGAATCGCCCATGATGGCCGCGAGCTCTGCTCGAAAGTCGCATTCGAGACGCACGTCCGGATGCAAGGTCGGCCGCAACAGTTCCACCGACTCGCGCGCAATCTTCTCGACATGGACCGGAACGCGTTCACTGACGCTGCTCCGACTGAATGCCAGGATGCGATCCACCAGCGCACGCCCCCGCTCTCCGGCCGTGACGATGCACTCGAGATCGCGACGCATGGGGCTACCTGGGCGGGATCGTCTCAGGGTCATCTCCCCAAACCCGAGAATGGCGCCCAGGATATTGTTGAAGTCGTGAGCAATGCCCCCCGCCAAGGTGCCAACCGCTTCCAGCCGCTGTGACTGCTGCCGGGCCGCCTGTTCCCGCTTGAGGGCGTCGATGTCACTCAACGATCCGGCAAGGCGAATCGGGAGGCCTGCCGCGTTCCGGACGGATTCGCCGCGCAGGCGAATCCACTTGTAGCCTCCATCGGGTTGCAGGATTCGCCACTCCCCGCCATACGTTGACGTTCGCCCTGCCAGGTAGTCGGTGATGGCGTTGACTTGCTCGTGGTAGTCATCCGGGTGCACTGGAACGAGCCGACGCCACTCAGAGCGGTGGCGCTTGGTCGGTCCGGGCGTCAAGCCATAGATGCGCTGTGCACGCTCGGAGTAATACTGAACCCCCGTGGCGATGTCCCAGTCCCAGATCCCATCGTCGGATCCGGCGACCGCAAGGGCGAAGCGCTCCTCGGATTCCCGCAGCGCGTTCTCTTTCGCATTCCGATCGGTGATGTCACTCACAAAGCCCGTCCAGCGCACAATCTTGTCGGTTGGATCGCGCGCCAGCAAACTGCCGAGCCGTACCCAGCCCGGTGAGTCGCCTCGCTCAATGCGCAGTTCGACGACAAACCGATTGGACTTGCCGGACGCGTGCGCTTGAAGCGCTTGTTCCCACTGCGGTCGGTCCTCTGCGTGGACGGGACAACTTTGCAGGAACTCGTCGATTCCGGAGAACCGGGTATCCAGCGGCATGCCGAAGATTTCGAGTGTGCGAGGTGACGCGTGGAACTCGTTGGTTTCTGCGCTCCAGTCCCAGTGACCTTCCTGTGAGGCCTCCATTGCCAGCGCGTAGCGCTGCTCGGACCGTTCGAGAGCTTGCTCAGCGCGCTTGCGGGCGTCCACGTCGCTGATGGAGCCGCTCAGGCGCGTTGCCCGGCCGCTGGCGTCTCTCAAACAACGGCCGCGCACCCGTCTCCAGCGATCAGTGCCGTCCAGTTGGCGGAAAGTCCAGTCAGCGTCCAGCGAGTCCGCCTCGCCAGCGATGTAACGATCCATCGCCCGCCGCCGAGCCATGACGTCCGGTTCAGGGTCTTGAACGAGCGTCAGCCACTCTGCGCGCGGTCGCACAGTGACAGAGCTCGGGACCAGTCCGTACAAGGACTGTGCTCGCTCAGACATGTACATCAAGCCTGATTGAAGGTCCCAATCCCAGATGCCGTCGGCCGACCCTTCAACGGCCAAGGCGAAGCGCTCTTCACTTTCGTGCAAGGCCGCCGAGGTCACTCGCTGCCGGGTGACATCGGTCGAAGTCGTCATCACACGCGTGACTTCGCCATGCGCCGACATCGGCACGCCACGTTCGTGGATCCAACGCACCTGGCCGTCGGGCCGGACGATCCGGAACTCGGATTCCCACCGCCCAACGGGCTTTTCAAGCCAGCGTCGAAAGGCTTGGCTGGTACGCGCGCAGTCGTCCTCGTGAAGACACTTCGTCCACAAACCGGGGTCCCGGTAGAGTTCATCGACAGAGTGCCCCCAGACGCTCTCGAAGCTGGCGCTACAGTGAACCACGCGCTCGGGATCGCACTCCGTGATCCTGACCACATCACCCGTGACCTCGGCAAGGTAGCGGAAGAGAGTCTCGTTTTGCGGGAGTTCGGCGAGACGTCCGCGCATTGCGCGGTTGTCCTCCAACAAGGAGCTGACTCGATGCGCGAGTGCACGGGTCACGACGTCCAGTTCTGTCCCCGACGCAAGTGCACGTGCTCGTTCGAGCAGCGTCGCAACGTCAAGCGACTCCTCTGCTTCGGTCGACAACGCGTCTGGGCTGATTGTGGGTTGGGTCACCCGTTCGGACTCCATCGATGAACGTGTGGTGCTCCCGGCATGACCGCGCCAACCCCGGAATCAGGAATGGGTTGAGCGGAGAAGGGGCTGGCGAGACACGCTCCGATTTTCCCCGATGCGCACATGCTCTTGGTGATCAATGCGTCGCCTGACACATTCTCCGACAGATCGAGCGACGGCGCGACACATGCCCATACGAGACTGGCACTGACCGCGGGGCTGGACAAGTGTCTGCCGGCTCTCTGCAGTTGCAATGGGAGTAGTGCCATGAACCGGATAAGCGTGCTCATTTCTCATGACTCCCCGTTGATTCGCGCCGGGTTGGCTGCCACTCTCCGAGAGCACTCGGACCTGGATGTCTGCGTGGAGTGCCCGCCACGGCCGGGAGGGCCGGCGCTGTTGGTGCCTTGCGATGTGCTCGTCGCAGACTACGCCACTTGCATTCGCGCGCTTGGAGTTTCAACACCAGCCGACGGGCGCCACAAAGTACCCAAGGTGCTGATCATCGCTGCTCAGGCGGGTGAATGGGATATCCGCTTCGCCATGCGCCAGGGCGTTCAAGGCTACCTTCTACTCGGGTGTGCAGCCGACAAGCTCGTGCATGCCGTGAGATCGTTGGCTCGCGGTGGACGCTGCCTTGATGACGCCGTGTCAGAGCGCATTGCCGAGAGCCTTGTGCATGAGGCCCTGACCAATCGGGAGCAGGATGTTCTCTACCTCATAGCGGAGGGCGCCGGGAACAAGCACATTGCCAATGCCCTTGATATCCAGCTCGGTACCGTCAAGGCGCACGTGAAGGCGATTCTTGCGAAGCTCCATGTGCGAACACGCACGCAAGCCTTGATCGTGGCTGAACAGAGGGGCCTGCTCAGCGCCAGAGCTCGACTTGAAAGCTCGCACGAGCGCGTCGTGCCCTCCTCATCGAGGCAGACGATGAGCGTCGAGGCATGGTGATCGCACCGGCATTTCTTGCGGGGTCATCGCAGTGGTAAAAATCCTGGTGCTCTACTACTCAGCGCGTGGGCACGTCGAGGTGATGGCCTATGCAGCCGCCGATGGGGCGTGCCGCGCTGGAGTCGAAGTGGTGGACATCAAGCGCGTGCCGGAACTGGTGCCGCAGGAGGTCGCCAGGGCCGCCGGCTATCGCCTGGAGCAGCCGGCGGCTGTCGCCGACCCTGCTGAGCTGGGAGACTATGACGGCTTCATCATCGGAACCCCGACGCGTTATGGACGAATGAGCTCGCAGATGGCCAGCTTTCTCGACCGCGCGGGCGCCCTGTGGAAACGAGGCGCGCTCCGAGGCAAGGTGGGAGGGGCGTTCACGTCGAGCGCCACGCAGCATGGTGGTCAGGAGACCACGCAGTTGTCCCTCATCACCAATATGCTTCACTTCGGCATGGTGGTCGTGGGCATGGACTACGGATACCACGGCCAGTTTGATCTGGCCGCCCCGCATGGCGGATCGCCGTACGGTGCCGGCACGATCGCAGGTCCGGATGGCTCTCGTGAACCGAGCACCATCGAGCTCGACGGCGCGCGCTACCAAGGCAGGCGCATCGGCGAGGTGGTGTTGGCGCTGCACGGCCCATAAGAGAGCCCGCCAAGCCAGCACTTCGCATGGCGTGCCGACTCATGCTTGGCGCGACTTCGGGACAATGTTGGCGGCCGTGCCGGTATGGCTCCCGGCGCGCAACCGCCGCACCTGCAGCACCGCCCCGACCAGAAAAACCAGGAAGATCGCGCCAACCACCTTCTGCAAGGCCGGGTCCTCGGGGCTGGAAAACAGCGGCGCGCCGGCTGGCAATCGCGTGAAGGTCTCGGTGATGCCGGGCACGAAGTGAAAGAACAGGGTCAGCGTGTAGCCCACGGTGATGACGTAGGCGGCAGCACGCCCGAACAGCGCGGTGCGTTGTGCCAGCGCGGCGCACCCCAGCACCAGCAAAGTCAGGACGCCCAGCGCATGCGGCTTGCCGAAGCCGCCATGCTCGAAGATGCCGAAGCCGGTCAGGCAGGTCAGCACCGTGGTCCAGAGATAGACCCGGCCGAGCCCGCTGTCGGGCAGGATGGCCTTGTCGCGCACGATGGCGGCCAAGCCGGCGCCGAGCGCGACCAAGCTGATGAGGGTGTGGATGACACCCAGGTTCGTGAGTCCGAGCATGTGATTCTCCTCAGGGTGATTGAAGGAACGCGCCTCGAGGGGGAGTGCGAGGCGACCATGGTGTGACTTTCTGCGCCGCGCCGGCGCATCCCCCAGCCAGAGACATCTCTATGCCGAAAGACATAGACGGGCATCGGCCTGCGGGCCTGGCCTCGATGTGCCGGAGCAGGCTTCGGGACGAAGAGGCGCTTGCAGGTCAACGAAGGAAGCGCAGCACCTCGTCGGCAAAGTCGTCGGCGTACTGGAACAGGAAGCCGTGGCCGGCGTCGGGATAGATGACCAGCCGGGCGTTGGGCAATGCCTGGGCCATCGCGTATGAGGCATAGGTCGAGACCATGATGTCGTGGCGACCATTCGACACCAGCACCGGCTGACGCACCGCGCCGAGGCGCGACAACAGCGAGGTAGGCTCCGATCCCACGGCCATCGCCGACTTGAGCTGTGCTTGCCAAGCCGCCGCGTCGACTTGCTGCGCAAACGCATCGGCCCGCTGCGTCAGGCGTCCCAGATAGTCACGGCCGGCGCTCTGGCTGCTCGGGGTGTTCTCGAAAAACAGCAACAGGAAGTCCGCGTCGTCATTGACCGGCTTCGTCGCTGCCTGCCAGATCGCCGCCGCGCCGGCCTCGCCGCCGGGCGGGATGTGCGGCACGAAGCCCGGGCCGGAGCCGGCGACGATCAAGCGTCGCACCAGGTCCGGGTGGTCGAGCACAAACTGCAGCGCCACGGTGCCACCCATCGAAAAGCCCAGCACGTCGACCTGCTTGTGGCCGAGCGCACGCACGAGCCGAGCAGCGGCTGCCGCAAAGCCGGGCAGCGAGTCGGGCGGCGCGCCGGTCGAGCGTGCGAAGCCAGGTTGGTCGAACATCAACACCGCGCGCTTCGTCGCGATGCGGTCGATCAGGCGCGGGTCCCAATGGTCCATCGTGCCGCGAAAGCGATTCAGCAGCAGCAGGGGCACACCGGTCGCGGTGCCGATGCGGCGGTAGGCGATGCGCTGGCCGTCGATGTCGATGTGCTGCGTCGCCGCAGTGGCCGTGGCGCTGGCCGCGGCTGAATGGCCTGGGGCGGTCAACATCATCAGCACAAGAAAAGCGGAAATCAGAGCTTGAAAGCCGAGCATGGTGTTGCCCTCCTGACGTGTTGTGACATGCAATGGCCCGTTGCTTACGGCGTCGGGCGGGGGATCCGGAAACGCACCAAGGTCCAGCGGCGCACCTGTTCTTCCCACTCGTCGCCGACCGCGGGCGTCAGCGGCAGGGCCAAGTTGGTGACCACCATCCACGGCCCGCTGACCGCTGTGCTCGCGGGGAACAGCAGCCCGCGGGGCGTGCCGTCGGCGCGGATGCCCAGAAAGTCGCCGGCGCGCAGCTGCGTGCGCCCGTTCTCGTCCAGCGCCAACACCACGTCGGCCTGGTTCGCCGCCACCCAGAGCCGGCCTTGGTGGAACAGCAGCCCATCGGCACCAGGGATGCTTTCGGCAAGCACCTCCAGTGGCCCGCTGGGCATCGCAAAGCGCAGCACACGGCTGTCGCCGGCGTTGTTGACGTAGAGCCGGCTCTCGGCGGCATTGAAGGCCAGGCCGTTGGCACCAAAAGGCAGAGCGCCTGCGGTTGCCAGCAGCGGGTCGCGCAAGAATGTCTGCACGCTGCAGGGTGGCGCGCAGCTGGTTGCGTTTTCGATGCGGTAGATCGTGCCTTGGAACGAGTCCGAGACGTAGAGATTCTTCGCCTTGTCGAACGCCAGGCCGTTGGGCGCCGGGAATCCCGCCGACCCGAACACCACTTCGTCGTGGCTGCCATCCGGGTTGACGACGGGCCTTGGAGGCGGTGCCGCTGGCGCCAGGGCCTGGAACGTGGCGAGATCTTCGACCTGCGAGGTTGCGGTGAAGGCGGCATCGATGCGCTGAAGCTTTGAGGCGCCGAAGTTCAGGATGTAGACCTTGCCGTCGGCGACCTCGATGCCCGTGAGCGGTGTCGCACCGAAGTCCTTGCGCGCCAGCAGCCGGCCGTCGGCGGCATAACGCAGCAACTGGTTGTTGCGTGCAGCTTCGGGAATGCGCGCGTCGAAGGTGCCGACGATGATCTCGCCGTTCGCCGGGTTCCCTGCCAGGCCTTCGGGGTGGCGCACGTCAGCGGGCAGCGTCACGAAGGGTTCGACCGCGATGCGCGGTGGGCCGGACGCCGCGGCCTGTGGCGCAACGCTGGCGCAGGCGAGCATCAGCACCGTGGCGGCCAGGCGATGTGTTGAATCGATCATTTGAAGCTCACCAATGAAACATCGGCAGCGGCCGCAACGGCGTGCGCAAGAACTGCTGCGCCGTCAGGCTGGCAAGCCGCCGGTGGAACCCCGCGTCGGGAAAGGCTGTTTGCACCGCGCGCAAGTGGGCACGCGACAGCCCGAAGCGCACCAAGCCGAGCGAGACATCGACCAGGTCGGCGCGACGGCAGGTTTCCACCGTAGCCGCAAACGGCCCGCGGTAGCGCCGCAGTTTGTGGTGTTCGCTGATCAACGCAGCCACCTCCGGGCCATGCCGTTCGAGCCGTTCGCTGGCGAGATGTGCCAGCGCCAGCTGGATCGACGGCGCGAGGTAGTCGAAGCTGCGCGCCGTCCAGATTCCGAGGTCGTGGAATGGCGCGGCCAGCTGCACGGTGTCGGGCGGTGCGACACCGCCCGACAAGGCCTGCACCTGGTTCAGGACGCGCTGCACGTGGTTGCGGTAGCCTGTGTAGTCGGCCCCCAGCGCGGGTGTGAACGGTGCAAGCAAGCGGTCAACCAGAGGGAACACGTTGGGCATGGTCTCAGTGCCCATCGCTGGCGCCGAACATCGAGCCGGCGTAGATGATGCCCAGCCCGTACGCGCCGCCGTACACCTTCGCGATGCCGGTCGTCGCACCGTAGGTCTCGCTGCGCGCCCAGTCGCGCTGCAGTTCCAGCAGGTACTGCAGCGAGGTCATCGGCCGTACGCCGGCCTGCGCCATGCGGTCCATCGCGCGGTCGTGGGCTTCGGCCGAGACATCGCCGCAAGCGTCGGCGATGACGAAGACTTCGAAGCCTTGTTCCATGGCTGACAGCGCTGGCCCGACGATGCAGACCGAAGTCCACAAGCCTGCCATCACGATGCGCTGCTTGCCGATGGCGTTGATTTGGGCGACGAATGGCGCGTCCTCCCATGCGTTCATCGTCGTGCGGTCGATGACCTTGGTCGCCGGGAGGGCGCCCTTGATCTCGTCGAACACCGGACCCGAGAAACTCTTTTCAGCAACGCTGGTGACGATGGTCGGGGCACCAAAAGCCTCGGCCGCGCGCGCCACGAGTCCGGCGTTGTTTCGCAACTCGATGGCGTCGATGGAGCGCACGGCAAACGCCATTTGCGACTGGTGGTCGATCAGGACCAGCGTGTGATCGCCGGGGTTCAGCAACGCCTTCGCTGCGGCGGGTGTGGCCTGCGGCATGTGAATCTCCTTCGGGGTTGGGGATCAGGCCTTCAGGAAGGCGAGCAGATCGGCGTTGAGCTTGTCCTTGCTGGTGTCGCCCAGGCTGTGCGTGCCGCCGGGATAGATCTTCAGCGTCGCGCCCTTGACGAGCTTCGACGACAACATCGCCGAGGCGCCGATCGGCACGATCTGGTCGTCGTCGCCGTGGAGGATCAGCGTCGGTACGTCGAACTTCTTCAGGTCATCGGTGAAGTCGGTTTCCGAGAATGCCTTGATGCAGTCGTAGGCGTTCTTGTGGCCGGTCATCATTCCCTGCAACCACCACGACTGGATCAGGCCTTGCGAGACCTTTGCGCCCGGCCGGTTGAAGCCGAAGAACGGGCCGCTGGCGACGTCCAGGAAAAACTGCGAGCGGTCGGCCAGGTAGGCTTTGCGGAAGCCGTCGAAGACGTCGATCGGCAGCCCGCCGGGGTTGGCCGCAGTCTTGACCATGATCGGCGGCACCGCGCCCATCAGTACCGCGCGCGAAACGCGCTTCGTGCCGTGCCGGCCGATATAGCGCGCCACCTCGCCGCCGCCCGTGCTGTGGCCGACCATCGTCACGCCCTTGAGGTTCAGGTGCGCGAACAGCTGCTCCAGGTCATCGGCGTAGGTGTCCATGTCGTTGCCGTTCCAGGGCTGGCTGGACCGGCCATGGCCGCGGCGGTCGTGTGCGATGCAGCGGTAGCCGTTGCTGGCCAGGAAAAACATTTGCGCCTCCCAGGCATCGGCGCTCAGCGGCCAGCCGTGGCTGAAGCTGACAACCGGGCCCGAGCCCCAGTCCTTGTAGTAGATCTGCGTGCCGTCTTTGGTGGTGAAGGTACTCATGGTTCGCCTTTCGTTGGGGATGAGCGGTGCGGGCAATGCCGCCAGGGGGAATGCCAGGCCGACGGCCAGCGCGGGGCCAAGCGTCACGAGCTGGCGGCGTACAGGATCGAAGCAGTCCGGTTCGAGGTGCGTGTTCATCGTTGAAGCTCCTGGCGCTCGGCCGCGGCGGCCAGTGCCACAAGCACGCCGGCGCCGTAGGCCGGGTCGGCCTTGGTGCAGTTGGCGATATGACGCTGCTTGACTGCGGCGCTGGCGTCGCCCATCGAGCGTGCTGTGTTGTCGAACAGGCGTTGTCGCTCATCGGCACTCATCAGCCTGAACAGCGCACCGGCCTGGCCGTGGTTGTCGTCGTCGGCCCTGTGGTCCCAGTGCGCCGCCGCGCCGTCAATGGACAACGGCGGCTCGCTCAGCTGCGGCTGGTCCTGCCACTCACCCCGGCTGTTGGGTTCGTAGCCGATGGTGCCGCCCTGGTTGCCGTCGACCCGCATCGCGCCGTCGCGGTGGTAGCTGTGGATTGGGCAGCGGGGCGCGTTGACGGGGATCTGGTTGAAGTTGACACCCAGCCGGTGGCGCTGCGTGTCGCCATAGGAGAACAGGCGCGCCTGCAGCATGCGGTCGGGCGAGAAGCCGATGCCCGGCACCACGTTGGCGGGGGAAAACGCCGCCTGCTCGACATCGGCAAAGTAGTTGTCGGGGTTGCGGTTGAGCTCGAGCACCCCCACTTCGATCAGCGGGTACTGGGCGCGTGGCCACACCTTGCTCAAGTCGAAGGGATTGAAGGGCGACGTGGCCGCCTGCTGCTCGCTCATGATCTGCACGAAGAGCGTCCAGCGCGGGAAGTCGCCGCGCTCGATGGCGCCGAAGAGGTCGCGCTGCGAGCTTTCGCGGTCGTGCGCCACCAGCGCCGCTGCTTCGGCGTCGGTGAGATTGCGGATGCCCTGCTGCGTCTTCAGCGTGAACTTCACCCAATGCCTGCGCTGCTGGCCATCGATGAAGCTGAAGGTGTGGCTGCCAAAACCGTGCATGTGCCGGTAGCTCGCAGGAAGACCGCGGTCACCCATCACATAGGTCACCTGGTGCAGGGCTTCGGGCACCAGGGTCCAGAAGTCCCAGTTGTTCTGCGCGCTGCGCAGGTTGGTTCTCGGATCGCGCTTGACGGCGTGGTTGAGGTCGGGAAAGCGCAACGGCTCGCGCATGAAGAACACCGGCGTGTTGTTGCCCACCAGGTCCCAGTTGCCTTCATCGGTGTAGAACTTGACGGCGAAGCCGCGGATGTCGCGTTCGGCATCGGCGGCGCCGCGCTCGCCGGCCACGGTGGAGAAGCGCACGAACGCCGGCGTCTGCTTGCCGACCGTTGAGAAGAGGCTGGCGCGCGTGTAGCCGGTGATGTCGTGCGTGACCGTAAAGTGGCCAAAGGCGCCCGAGCCCTTGGCGTGCATGCGGCGTTCGGGTATGACCTCGCGGTCGAAGTGGGCGAGCTTCTCCAGCAGCCAGATGTCCTGCAGCAATGCCGGGCCGCGCGGCCCGGCAGTCAGGGTGTTCTGGTTGTCGACCACCGGTGCACCGGTGGCGTGGGTGAGTTTGTTCATCGGCTCCTCGGCAAGACAGCACAACGCTGCAATGCCGATAGCGTGCGCGGGCCGGCGCCGCTGTGCATTGCGCTGCCGGTCAAGCCTCGGCCACGCCAATGCGGCAGGTGCCGGCTACCTCTTTGGGCGGATCCGTGGTGCGGGACCGTGCCTGGGCGCCGCTGTGCGGCATCAGGCCGCTTCCGGTTTCCGGCCGCTGGCAGCAGGCCACTCCCTGCGCCTGTTCGCGCAACTCGCAGGTGATGATCAGGTCGCCGTGAACGCGGCGCTGAGTGCGGCGCGCACGTCGGCTTCTCTGTCGGAAGCGTCCACCAGCAGCACGTCGGCGGTTGTGGCTGGCAACTTTTATGGCATCCGCTGATCGGTCATGCTATGTTGCGCCCGGACTGCGAGTCGTCCAGGTTCGGGTGTGAACGTGGGATGGCGAGCGCCCGCGGCCGGGCCCGCCTGCGGTCAAGAAGCGAGGACGTGCGAAGCTGGCGCATGTCATGTGACATCCGGATGCGTCCGCGTCTCACACGGCGGTCGGTTCGTTGCAGTCCAATAGGGCAAACGAAAGGCGTGACTTGAGTTCCTCCTGCAAAGCGCAGGCGCAACCTCCTTCAGCGCTGAAGCGGCTCGACCTGGCCACTGTGATGAAGGTCTCGCAGGCGATCGCTGGAGAGGTTGAGCTGCATCGCCTGTTCGACATCCTGTTGCGCCTGTCGCTGGAACACGCCTGCGCTGAACGTGCGATGCTGGTGCTGCCGATCGGCGCGCGGATGCAAGTGCAAGCCGTCGCCGCACTGAATGCCGACGGCATCCAGGTCGAACTCGCAGACGCCGCGCGCCATATTTCCGACTTGCCGACCACGCTGCTGCAGTACGTGGCCGACCGCCGACAGCTCGTGCTGCTGGACGACGCAATGGCGACCCATGCGTTCTCGGCCGACGAGACGCTGCGCCGCCGGCGCCTGCGCTCGGTGTTGTGTCTGCCGCTTCTGAAGCAGGCGCGGCTGGTTGGGCTTCTCTACCTGGAAAACACGCATGCCCTCACGCCCGACCGGATGGCCTTGCTCGAACTCCTGGCTTCGCAGGCCGCCAGCGCGCTGGAGAACGCCAAGCTGTACGAAGCGCTGAACCGAAAGAACCACGAACGCCGCGCCGCGGTGGCCGAGAGCCAGCGCATCAACGATGCCCTGCAGGAGAGCGAGGGTCGCTTTCGCCGCATGGCCGAAACAACGGCTGACGTGATCTGGATCACCGACCTCGAACCGGAGCGAGTGGTCTACGCCAGCCCCAGCTTCGAGCGCATCTGGGGCTACAGCGTTCAGGATCTGTACCGCGACCCGCGGCTCTGGACCGCCAGCATCGACGAGGCAGACCGCCAGCGGATCCACGACGCCTTCGGACGCTGGATCGGAGGCCAGTCGCCAGGCCCGTGGGAGGCCGAGTACCGCATCCGCCAGCCCGGCGGAGATCTGCGCTGGATCCACGAACGCGGGTCGGTCATCGCCGATGCCGAGGGCCGTCCACGGAAGGTCAGTGGCATCTCTACCGACATCACCGCGCGTCGCCAGGCCGAGGCCGCGCTGCGGGCGTCAGAGGAACGTTTTGCGCTGGCCGTGGCCGGATCCAACGACGGCATCTGGGACCTCGATCTTGTGACCGGGCAGATGTTCATGTCCGAACAGGCACAGCGGCTGCATGGACTGGAGATCGGTCCGGTGGAGCGCACTCGCGCGGAATGGAACGCCGCGATGAAGTTTCACCCCGACGATGCTCAGCGCCGTTCCGACATGTTCGAGGCTTACCTCGCAGGCCAAGTGCCCGGCTACGATGGCGAGTGGCGCGTGCGGCTGCCGGACGGGCAGGACCGCTGGGTGCGCATCCGTGGCCTGTGCGTCAGAGATGCCAACGGGCGGGCCACCCGCGCGGCGGGATCCGTCATCGACATCGACGCGCAGAAGCGCATCGAGGTCGCCCTGCGCAAGTCGGAGCAGCGCTATGCGCTGGCGATGCAGGCGTCGCAGGACGGCAATTTCGACTGGGACGTGGTCACAGATGAATACTATGTCTCGCCGCGGGCGGTGGAGATATACGGACTGGGCCCCGACTTCCAGTATCGCGGGCGAGAGGATTGCCTTCGCCGGGTGCCCTTTGCGACCGAAGCAGCACGCGCCGAGTGGGTGCGTGTGGCAACTGCGCACTTTGCCAGCCGTGAGACACGGCTCGACACCGACGTTCAGGTCCTGCGTCAGGGCGAGCTTCGCTGGGTGCACATCACGGGGTTGCTGGTGCGCGACGGCGAAGGCCAGCCCTTGCGCTGGACCGGCTCGCTCAGCGACGTCACCGAGCGCAAGCTGAGCGAAGAGGCGTTGCGCAAATCGGAAGAGCGCTTTGCGCTGGCCGTGGCAGGGTCGAACGACGGCATCTGGGACTGGGACACACCAAGCGGCCGCATGTTCATGTCGGAGCGCGCCCAGCGCATCTACGGGCTCGAGTCAGGCAGCACGATGCGGCTGCGCGACGAATGGCTCGCGCTGATTCGGCTGCACCCCGAAGACATGGCAGCGCAGCGCGAGGCGATTCAGTCATACCTCGACGGGAGCGCGCCGCATTACGACGGCGAATGGCGCGTCCGCCATGCCGACGGCAGCTACCGCTGGGTGCGGGTGCGCGGTCTGTGCGTGCGCGACGACCGTGGCACGCCGCTGCGCCTGGCCGGGTCAGTCAGCGACATCGACGCCCACAAACGCGCTCAAGCCTCGCTGCAGCAGGCGCAGCGCTTGGAAGCGGTGGGCACGCTGGCCAGCGGCATCGCACATGACTTCAACAACATCCTCGGCGCCATCCTCGGATTCGGCGAAGTCTCGCTGCGCAACACACGGGCAGGCAGCCGCATGCGGCGCGACCTGGAGTGCATCATGACGGCCGGCGAACGCGGCCGCGCGCTGGTGGAGCGCGTGCTCGCCTTCAGCCGCAGCGGCAGCGGCGAACGGGTGGCCGTGCATGTGGAAGGCGTGGTGCACGAAGCGCTGACACTGCTGTCGGCCACGCTGCCGGCAGGCGTGCAATTGCGGACGCACTTGGCTGCTGGTGCCGCGGCGATGCTGGGCGATGCCACCCAGGTGCATCAGGTGGTCGTGAACCTGGCCACCAACGCCGTGCAGGCCATGCCCGACGGCGGCCTGCTGCGCGTGGCGCTACAGGCCACCACCTTGGCAGAACCGAGGCTGGCCACCACCGGCACCTTGCCTGCCGGGGACTACCTGCTGCTGACCGTGTCTGACACCGGCAGTGGCATTGCCGACGACGTGCGCGAACGCATCTTTGACCCCTTTGTCACCACGAAGAAGGTGGGCGCCGGCTCGGGCCTGGGCCTGTCGCTGGTGCACGGCATCGTCACCGAGGTCGGTGGCGCGGTCGACGTGGCCACCGCCGCCGGCGAAGGCAGTACTTTCACGGTCTATCTGCCGCGAACAGGCGAAGCGGCTGATCGCGGCAACGACCAACGCCCTGTCGTGCCGCGCGGCCGCCACCAGCAGGTGCTGGTGGTGGACGACGAAGAACTCCTGGTGCGCCTCGCCACCGAGACCCTGATCGAGCTGGGTTACGTGGCGGTGGGCTTCACCAGCAGCACCGAAGCACTGGCGGCATTTGCCGCCCATCCCGAACGGTTCGACGCGGTACTCAGCGACGAACGCATGCCCGACATGCCGGGCACCATGCTGATCCAGGCCCTGCGTGCGCTGCGGCCCAGCATCCCGGTGCTGCTGATGACCGGCTTCGTGGGCGCCGAGGTCAACGCGCGCGCGCGCGCGGCCGGCGTCAAGGCGATTCTCGGCAAGCCGGTCTCGCGCCGCGACCTGGCCGCAGCGATGGCCCTGGCTTTGCAGGATGCGCCGCCTATGGCCGCACCGAACCGGCGGCTGCGGCCACCGCGGCAAGCAACTCGTCGCGCGTGAACGGTTTGGGCAGCACAGCGTCCACGGCCACTTGCGCCGCCAACGCACCCGACAGGGCCGACCCGCGGTGAAAGCGGGCCGACATCAGCAGGAGTGGCGCCGCATGGACTGCGCGCAGGCGCACAGCCATGGCGGCGGCCGCGGCGGCATCGGCGGCATCGGCCACGATCAGATCGATGGCATCGCCGGCACGAAGGTCGGGCTCGCGGATCGTGCGCGTGACGTGACCCGCTTGCGTCAACCAGAGTTGCAGCAGCCTCAGGATCAAGTCGTCGTTCTCGACCAGGGCGATGAGCAGTTGCTTGGGCACGGTACGGGGCGGCGCGCACGGGCCCGGGGTGCAGCGTCGCGGAGTTGTTCAGTTGCATGCCATTGGACCCCGCGGCCACCGGGCGTGCGTGTTGACAGGACACGCGAATGTGTCACCTGACATCTGCGCAGCCCTCAACAGATACGAACTGTGGTGGTGCGCAGCGGTCTGGTCGGGGTCAGAATCGCGGACATGTCAACCAGCTGCTTCGCCGCACCAGCCACACAGTCCCATGTGCTGGCGGTAGACGACGACCCCTTGATCCGGCAACTGATCAGCAATTACCTGGGTGACCACGGCTTGCGCGTCAGCGCCGTGGACAGCGGACGCGAGATGACAGCCCTGCTGACCCGCGACAAGGTCGATCTGGTGCTGCTGGACCTGCGCCTGCCCGGCGAGGACGGCCTGCAACTCGCTCGCCAGCTGCGCGAGACATCGAAGCTGCCCATCATCATGCTGACCGGTCTCAACGAGGAGGCCGACCGCGTGATGGGCCTGGAGTTGGGCGCCGACGACTACCTGACCAAACCCTTCTCGCCGCGCGAACTGCTGGCGCGCATCCGAGCCTTGCTGCGCCGCTCGCAGATGCAGGAGTCGGTGTCCGCAACCCTGGCCCAGGTGCGCGCCTACCGATTTGCCGGCTGGGAACTCAACCTGCGCCTGCGCCGACTGCTGGCACCGGGCGGTGCCACCGTGGCCTTGCGCAACGGCGAGTTCAACATGCTGGTGGCCTTTCTGGCGGCGCCGCAGCGTGTGCTGGCGCGCGAGCAGTTGCTCGAGCTCTCACGCCTGCACAACGCCGAGGTCTACGACCGCGCCGTCGATGTGCTTGTGGGACGGCTGCGCAAGAAGATCGAAGTCAACCCCAAGCTGCCGCGGCTGATCGTCACCGAGCGCGGCGCCGGCTACCTGTTCAAGGCCGAAGTGGACGTGCTGCGCGGTTGAAGTCGGCGCCGAGTTCGCGGCTGGCGTTTCACGCAGGGGCCGAGCATCGTCGTGCGGCTCATCGCACCGCTTCGCCGGAGGCATCGATCAGACCTTGCTTGCCGCCAGCCAGCCGTTCGGCGATGCTCGGGGCGAGCACCATCTCGTGGGGAAAGCCGGCGGAAACGGCGCTCACGGCATCCAACCTTGCGAGCTGTTGCTGCGACAGCTGCAGGTCCGCTGCCGCAAGGTTGTCTTTGAGCTGCTTCAAGGATTTCGGACCGAGGATGGGAATAATGCCCTGTGCGCCGACCCAGGCCAGAGCCACCCGGCCCTGGGTTGTGCTCAGCTCCGCGGCCACCTTGTCAAGTTCGTCGAGGATGGCTGCTTTCTGCGCGTTGTCTTCCTGGTGAATCAGAAAGCCCAGCTGGGTCGCCCGGCCCTGCTCTCCACGACGGTACTTGCCCGTAAGCAGGCCGCCGCCCAGCGGGGACCATGCAACTGTCCCGAGCCCGTACGCACGAGCCATGGGCAGCAACTCGCGGTCCGGCGTCCGCTCCACGAGGCTGTACTCGATCTGCTGCCCCGCAATCGGGAGCGTGCCGCGAAGCTCGGCCAGCGTGGCCGCACGCGACGCGCGCCAGGCGGGAAAGTCGGAGAGCCCGGCGTACAGGATCTTGCCGGCGCGAGCGAGGTCATCAAGCCCTCGCACGATTTCGTCGATCGGCGTCACGCCATCGGGCACGTGAACCCACAGCAGGTCGATTCGGTCGGTTCGCAGGCGTTTGAGGCTGCCCTCGACCGAGCGGCGCATGGTCAGCCGGCTGTTGCCGGTGACCAGCAGGCCGCCTCCTGGATCCTGGCCCATCGTGTACTTCGTCGCGAGCACAAGATGATCACGTCGTGCGCCGATGAACTCGCCGAGCAGGGACTCAGACTGCCCCACCTGGTACTGGTCGGCCGTGTCGATGAAATTGCCGCCCGCGTCGAGGTAGCAATCGAACATGCGGCGCGCTTCGTCGGGCTCAGCGCCGTACCCCCACGCCGTGCCGAAATTGCCGGTCCCGAGAGCGAGGGAGGACACTCGCAGCCCCGTGTGGCGTCCGAATACTTGATATCGCATGGCGAACTCCTTCTCTTCAGCGCACGCTGGCAACAAAGTCGGAGATCAGCCGCGCCGACATCTCGGGGTACTGGTGCTGAGGTCCGTGGCCGGACTCAGGCAAGACCACCAGTTGGGTGCGCGGGAGCTTGCCGAGAACGGCCAGCGCAATCAGAAGCTTCATGGATTTCTCCAAGTGAGGTCGGACCCGCAGGTTAAGCATCAGTCACCAGTTGAGAATCGCCACCGGGTACAACGGTCCGCTACTCCTTTGGCATCACAAGTACGCCGAGGGTTTGCTGGCAAGCGCCGGTCGTGACGATTGGACGGCACCTACTTTTGGTCAGTTGGAAGCCTGTCCATGGGGTGGTTGAACGTGCACTGGGCCGGGGGAAAACTCAAGCGCAGCCGCTCCTGGAGCCACCGACGATGAATCAGACCGCAGACGCCGTGTTCTTCAACGGCCGCATCACGACGCTGGATCGCGCGCAGCCCGACGTCGAGGCGCTGGCGGTCAAGGCGGGTGCGATCCTTGCCACCGGCAGCAGCGCGGAAGTGCGGCAACACGCGGGTCCGCAAACCCGGCTTGTCGACCTGCATCAGCGCCGCGTGCTGCCGGGTCTGAACGACAGCCACACGCACCTGATCCGCGCCGGCCTGAACTACAACATGGAACTGCGCTGGGACGGCGTGCCGACACTCGCCGATGCGATGGCGATGCTGCGTGAACAGGCGCTTCGTACACCTGCCCCGCAATGGGTGCGCGTGGTCGGTGGCTTCAGCGAGTTCCAGTTTGCCGAGAAGCGCATGCCGACGCTTGCCGAGATCAACGCTGCCGCGCCGGAGACGCCGGTTTTCATCCTTCACCTCTACGACCGCGCACTTCTCAACGCGGCCGCGCTGCGCGCCGTGGGGTACACCAGACACACACCCGACCCACCCGGTGCGGAGATCCAGCGAGACTCGCGCGGCGAGCCGACCGGGCTGCTGGTGGCACGGCCGAACGCGATGATCTTGTATGCGACGCTGGCCAAAGGCCCGCGCCTCGCGCCCGAAGACCAGGTCAACTCGACGCGGCTGTACATGCGCGAGTTGAATCGCCTCGGTATCACCTCGGCCATCGACGCCGGGGGTGGGTTCCAGAACTACCCTGACGACTACGCGATCGTGCAGAAGCTGGCCGACGATGGCGAACTGACCGTGCGCATCGCCTACAACCTCTTCACGCAGCGGCCAAAGCAGGAGAAGGAGGACTTCCTGAAGTGGGCGAAGCTGGTGAAACCCGGGGACTCTCGAGATGCGCGCGGCGCCTTCCTGCGTCACAACGGCGCCGGCGAGATGCTGGTGTTTTCGGCCGCCGACTTCGAGGACTTCCGCGAACCCCGCCCCGAACTGGCTGCAGGCATGGAAGACGAACTGCTGGGGGTGACGCGTGTGCTGGCGGCCAACCGCTGGCCGTTCCGAATTCATGCCACCTACGACGAATCGATCGGCCGTGTGCTTGATGTCTTCGAGCGTGTGCACCGCGAGACTCCGCTCACCGGGCTGCATTGGATCATTGACCACGCAGAGACCGTCGGTGAACGCAACATCGAGCGCATCAAGGTGCTGGGCGGTGGCATCGCGATCCAGCATCGCATGGCCTACCAGGGCGAGCAGTTCATCGAACGTTATGGTGCCCGCGCGGCCGAGCAGACACCGCCAGTGAAGAAGATCCTTGCTGCCGGCGTGCCGCTGGGCATGGGCACCGATGCAACGCGAGTCGCCAGCTACAACCCCTGGGTCGGACTGCACTGGTTGGTGTCGGGCGAAACCGTCGGCGGCACGCGGCTGTACCCGCAGCGCAACCTCGTCGACCGCGAGACCGCGCTGCGCCTGTACACCGAAGGCAGCGCCTGGTTCTCCACCGAACAAGACCGCAAGGGCGCGTTGAAGGTCGGGCAGTACGCCGACTTCACCGCGTTGACCGAGGACTACTTCGCCGTGCCCGAATCACGCATCAAGTCACTGGCCTCGGTGCTCACCGTCGTGGGCGGCCGCATCGTGCATGGCGACGAAGAGTTCACCGACCTGGCGCCACCGCGTCCGACACCCAGCCCGAGCTGGTCGCCGGTCGGTCGCTACACGCCGCTGCGCGCTGTGCCTGCTGCTGCCGCGTGCTGTGCGGCGCCTTGCGACGTGCACGGCCATCGGCACCTGTTCGCGGCTCGCCAGGTGCCCGTGGTCAGCGACCCCCGTTCCTTCTGGGGTGCACTCGGCTGCGGCTGTGCGTTCTGAGGGGCGGCCCATGAACGACCTGCTGATTTCCATCACCCTCGGCCTGGGCATCGGCGCCGGCTGCCGCTGGTTCGACCTGCCGCTGCCGGCACCACCCAAGCTCGTCGGCGCCCTGCTGGTGGTGGCGATGACTCTCGGTTTTGTCGGCGCCGACCATCTCTTGCAAGGATTGTGATGACTCCGCCCACGCTCAAACGCATCAAGATCGGGCTTGGTCTGCTCGTCGGTCTGGCGGTGGGCGCATCGTGCCGGCTGCTCGGCATTCCTTCGCCGGCGCCGCCGGTGCTGGCGGGTGCCATGCTTGTCGTCGCGATGACGCTGGGCTACATCGGCACCGACCGCTGGTTCGCCAAGCGCGAGGCGCGACACCGCCACCTCTGCGGTGGCCCCGACGGTGCGCTGAAAGCCGACCCATGAAACTCGGCAACGGCGCGCTCGCTGCCGGTCTTGGGTTTGTCGCAGGCTACGTCGACACCTTGGGGTTCGTCGCCCTGTTCGGCCTGTTCACTGCCCACGTCACCGGCAACTTCGTCCTCATCGGGGCGACGCTGGCGCAGTCGGCGGGCAACGTGCTGCTCAAGTTGCTGGTGTTTCCGGCCTTCATTGCCGCCGTGGCGCTGACACGCATCGTCGTCCTGATGTTGGATCATCGGCAACGCGTTGCCCTGCCGCCCCTGCTCATGCTGCAGAGCCTGTTGTTGGGCGGGTTCGCGCTGTGCGGCTGGGGCGCGACGCCCATCCACAGCGACCACACGCCGCTGGCGCTGTGGGCCGGCACGCTGGGTGCCGCGGCGATGGGCGTTCAGAACGCCACCGCTCGCCTCGTGCTCCCGACACTCACACCGACGACGGTGATGACGGGCAATGTCACGCAATTGGTGATCGATGCCGTTGACCTGCTGCGCGGCGCCGGGGATGCCGCCTTGCGCGAGCGCAGCCAGCGCTTCGTCGCACCGATCGCGGCCTTTGCGCTCGGCGCGACCGCGGGAGCCTTCGGCTACGTTGCGCTGGGATTCGCGTCGCTGGTGCTTCCAATGGCGCTCTTGTTCGGCATGTCCGCGTTGTCGTCCGATACGCCGCTCGCACGGCGCTGATCGGGGTTGCACCGCGGGTTCAAGGACGGCTGCGTCAAGCGGGCTGCGACGGGTGCCCGCTGCCCGCAGGTGGTGCAGCGCGTCGACGATCGCGATGAAGCGCGTGACCATCGACGTTCGGGCTCAGTTTGGAGGAACTTCGATTGAACGACTATCACCCCATCAACTGCGAGTTTCACGACGTACTGGAATCGCTTGCAACGAGAAAGCGGCGTTGCGTCGTCACCTACCGCTCATCTGACGGATCGACACGATTCGTCGAGGCCGTCATCGCGGATGTGTTTGCCCGAGAGGGCGCGGAGTTTCTGTTGCTCGACAGCGGTGACGTCATTCGCCTGGACGCGCTGGCCAGCGTCGACGGCATCAAGCCCGATGCTTTCGGCCCTTGACACCGTCGAAGCGCGTGCCGCATCCGACTCAGTAGTCCTGCTCGGGGACGAACGGCTGACTCCACAGCGCAGTGGTCAGCGTGACCGCCTTGAACCAAGCCTGGTGCATCCTCTCGACATCGTCGGGGCTGTGCCCCTTCTTCGCCAGGAATGGCTTCATGGTCGCGGTAATGGGATAGATGAAGGCAATCAGATAGCGCAGGTGAATCACGTCGGCCGCCGACTTGACGCCGTCAGTCCTGTTCTTCTTGATGCGCGTGTGGCGCAGGCCGATCTCGCGCTGATAGTCGAGCCACTTGCGGTCGAAGTTTGCGTTGGTCGTGTCTCGAATCCACTGCCCGAAGCGTTTGCGCACGGCGCTCAGGTAATCCGGATTCGGCGCGCCGCTCTGACCGCTGAAGTAGTGCACCAGGTGTGGGTTGGCACCGACGTATCCGTACCAGACGTCCAGCACAGCCTCGATCTGGTCATCGAGGACCTGGCCCGCCAATCGCAACGCGACGACGTCGTCTTCGGTGAACATCAACGTCGCCATGAGCAGTTGCAACTCCGAATCGGACAGTGACGAAGGCTCGATTTCGGAGGTGCCGAAGGTGTAACCCGGGATCGTGTTCATTGGATTTGTCCTTTGTTGATGGTGTTGACGCGGACGTACCGGTACGCGTTGGCGGTGGCGACGGACTTCGATGAGTGTGCTGCGCCGCATGCGGCAAGACCTCACCACTTCGGGCTAGAGCCGCACCTGCCCAACGTCGGTGACGTCGACCGTCAAGGCCCACGAAGACGGCGAAGACTTGGCCGTCGCCGAGCACGCAAACGATGCCGCGCTGGCTGCGTTCGATCTGATGTCGATGGCAATCAGGCCCTGCCGGAAGCGGGTGATCGCGCTATTTGCTCCCATTGGCGCAGCGACGGACAAACAGGCGCGATGCCCGACCAGATCTTGAATCGATGCGGAGCGCCGTTGGGTCTTGCTTGTCCGCGGCCTGTTCAGCCTGGGGAAGCCGATGCAACGACGCGCCGTGACGCCAAGCGTCCATGCGAAACAAGCCGGCACGTCTCAACTCGCCATTGTCCGCGCGGCAACAGGCGTGTTGCAGCCGAATGCGGTGCCTGCGACCATCGACCCGAGGATGGGTCGGTGCGCCATTGATGGCACTCTCAGCCCGTGTTCCCGCGAGCCCCTATGCGAAGGCCAGATCAGGCAGGATAACTCTTGGGTGGATATCGGACTCGACGCCCCGGTGGCCTCGCGCTGCCGGGGCGTTGTTCTTTGCACCGACCGGCGTTGTGCGCCCTCGGCTCAGACCGCGACCGGTGCCTTGATCGCCGGGTGGTGCGTGTAGTCGAGCACCTCGAAATCTTCGTATGCGTAGTCGAAGATCGACGCCGGCTTGCGCTTGATCACGAGCGTCGGGTACGCGTGCGGCGTGCGCGCGAGTTGCAGCGCGACCTGCTCGGCGTGGTTGCTGTAAAGGTGGCAGTCGCCGCCGGTCCAGATGAAATCGCCCACCTTCAAATCGCATTGCTGCGCCAGCATGTGGGTCAGCAGCGCGTAGCTCGCGATGTTGAACGGCACGCCGAGGAAGATGTCGGCGCTGCGCTGGTAGAGCTGGCAACTGAGCCGGCCTTCGGCGACGTAGAACTGGAAGAACGCGTGGCAGGGCATCAGCGCCATCTTGCCCAGATCGGCCACGTTCCATGCGCTGACGATGATGCGGCGCGAATCGGGGTTGGTCTTCAGTTGCTTCACGACCTCGGCGATCTGGTCGATGTGGCCGCCGCCGGGCGTCGGCCACGAACGCCATTGCACGCCGTAGACCGGGCCGAGGTCACCGTCGGGCTTCGCCCATTCGTTCCAGATCGTCACGCCGCGGTCCTGCAGCCACTTGGCGTTGCCGTCGCCACGCAGGAACCACAGCAGCTCGAGGATGACGGACTTCAGGTGCACCTTCTTCGTCGTGACGAGCGGGAAGCCCTCGTTCAGATCGAAGCGCATCTGGTGCCCGAACACGCTGGTCGTGCCGGTGCCGGTGCGGTCTGACTTGTAGACGCCGTGGGTGCGCACGTGGCGCATGAAGTCTTCGTATTGGGAGCGAATCGGGCGGGCGGAGGAGGGCATCGCGGCGGCGTCTTTCAGCGGAAACTGCCGCGATTATCCATGCGGCCCGCGCCGCCCGCCGGCCGCTCAGGCCGGTGCCGGTTCGCGCAGGAATATCTCAACGCGGCGGTTCTTCGCGCGGCCCGCTTCGGTCGTGTTGTCGGCCACCGGCTCGCGCTCGCCGCGGCCCGCGGTTTCGACCCGCGCGCCGGCGACGCCGCGCGTCGTCAGGTAGTCGCGCACGCTCTGCGCACGCTCGATCGACAACGGGTTGTTGATCGCCGGGCTGCCGGTGTTGTCGGTGTGGCCGACGATCATCAGGCGCGCGCTCGGGTCGTCACGCAACGAGTTCGCGAATGGATCGAGCACCGCGCGCAGCTGCGGCTTGATCGCGGCGCTGCCGGTGTCGAACGAAATGTCGTTCGGGATGTTGAGCTTGAGCTGGTTGTCGGCGGTGCGCGTGACCTCGACGTTCGTGCCTCTGGTCGCCTGTTCCATCGCGTTGCGCCGGTCTTCCATGCGCTTGGACCACAGGTTGCCGGCGACCGCGCCGAGCGCACCGCCGATCACCGCGCCGGTGCCCGCCTTGCCGCCGGTCACCGAGCCGATCACCGCGCCGACGCCAGCGCCGGCACCCGCACCGATGGCCGTCCCCTTCTGGCGCTCGCTCATGTCGGCGCAGCCGGTGACGAAGAAGGCGGCCGCCGCGACCGCGCAGGCGCCGAAACGCAAATTGAGGTGAGTGGTGCTCATGTTGTTGTCCTCCAGACAAGGCGGCGCGGGCCCGATGCCCGCGCGTGGTGAACGATTCTCGCGACAGCGTGTGACACCGGATGTCGGAGCGGTGCAAGCGTCGGTGTCAGTTGAAACCTACAGCCACACGCCGGTATCAGCGTATCAGCGATCGAACTGCAGCGCCGCGAGCCGCGCATACAACCCGCCCGATGCGACCAACTGCGCATGCGTGCCGGTCTCGACGATCTCGCCGGCCTCCATCACGACGATCCGGTCCGCGCGCTGCACGGTCGCAAGCCGGTGCGCAATGACGAGGGTCGTGCGGTCCTTCATCGCCGATTCGAGCGCGGCCTGCACCATGCGCTCGCTCTCGGCGTCGAGCGCGCTGGTGGCTTCGTCGAGCAGCAGCAGCGGCGGGTTCTTCAGCATCGCGCGTGCGATCGAAATGCGCTGGCGCTGCCCGCCCGACAGGCGCACACCGCGCTCGCCGAGAAAGGTCTGGTAACCCTCGGGCAAGTCGCCGATGAAGTCGTGCGCGAACGCGGCCTTTGCGGCGGCGATCACCTCAGCGTCGCTGGCGGTCGGCCGGCCGTAGCGGATGTTCTCCATCGCGTCGGCCGAGAAGATCACGCTGTCTTGCGGGACGATGCCGATGCGCTCGCGCAGGTCGTGCAGCGCGACGTTGCGCACCGGCACGCCGTCGACCGTCATCTCGCCGGACGCCACGTCGTAGAAGCGCAGCAGCAACTGGAACACGGTGCTCTTGCCGGCGCCGCTCGGGCCGACCAGCGCGACGGTCTCGCCCGGCGCGACGTTCAGATCGAAGTGCGACAAGGTCGCGTTTGCGGGGCGCGACGGGTAGCGGAAGGTCACGTCGCGCAGGCTCACCGCCGAGCCGCCGCGCGTCGCCGCGAGCGCCACCGGCCGCGCCGGCGACGTGATCGGCGAGTTCAGGTTCAGCAACTCCATCAGCCGCTCGGTCGCGCCGGCAGCGCGCAGCAGGTCGCCATAGACCTCCGACAGCACCGCGACGCTGCTGACCAGGATGATCACGTAGACCACGGTCTGCCCGAGGTGCCCGGCCGTGATGTCGCCGCGCGCCACCGCCTGCGTGCCCTGATACAAGCCCCAGAGCAGCGCGCCGAAGGTCGCAGTGATGATGAAGCCGACCAGCGCCGCGCGCATCCGCGTGCGCTTCACGGCGGTGTCGAACGCGTTCTCGGTCGACACGTCGAAGCGTTTCGCCTCGCGTGCCTCCTGCGTGTAGCTTTGCACCACGGGAATCGCGTTCAGCACCTCGGCGGCGATCGCGCTCGAATCGGCGACCCGGTCCTGGCTCGCGCGGCTGAGATTGCGGACGCGCCGGCCGAAGTACAGGCTCGGCAGCACCACGACGATCAGAATGCCGAGCACCTGTGTCATCACGACCGGATTCGTCGCGATCAGCATCACCATCGCGCCGATGCCCAGCACCGCGTTGCGCAGGCCCATCGACAGGCTGGAGCCGACGACGGTCTGCACCAGCGTCGTGTCGGTGGTCAGGCGCGAGAGCACCTCGCCGGTCTGAGTGCTCTCGAAGAACTCGGGGCTTTGCGTCACGACGTGCCGATACACCGCGTTGCGCAGGTCGGCCGTGACGCGCTCGCCAAGCCACGTGACCATGTAGAAGCGCAGCGCCGAAAACAGGCCGAGCGCGGCGCCGACCGCGAACAGCGCGAAGAAGTGCTCGCGCATCGCCATCACCCGCGCGCCGGGGTCGGCGGCGACGAAGCCTTCGTCGATCAGCGACTTCATCGCGACCGGGAACACCAGCGTGCTGAGTGCCGCACCGACCAGGAACAGGACCGCCAGACCGATCTTGACGCGGTACGGCCGCAGGAAAGGGACGAGGCCGCTGAGCGACTTGACGTTGCGACCCGGCGCGGGCGCGGCCGTGTTGCGGGCGCCGGCCGCTGGCGGCACGGGACGGGGTTGAGCGGGGCTGGACATGCGGCGAGTGTAGGGGCGCTGGCCATCCCGCAGCCGCCCACCCTTGCTCCAGCAGTTACAGCCTTGACAATAGTTGCCTAGGCATGTATATTCCATCCATCCCCTCGAAGGAAGCCCACACCGTGACCCGCATCGCGCCCCCCGCAGACTTCTACCAAGCCGCCAGCTACTGTGCCGAAGAGAGCGTCGGCTACATGATGAAACGCATCATGATGTCGGTCGTCGTCCAGGTCGACAAGCGCCTCGATGTGCACGGCTTGACGAGCGCGCAATGGGGCCCGTTGATGCGCCTGCGCACGACCGGTGGTTCGACCGTTGCCGAACTCGCGCGCTGGCTCAACGTCGATGCCGGTGCGATGACCCGTCTGCTCGACCGGCTGGAGAAAAAGGGTCTGTGCAAACGCGTGCGATCGACCGAAGACCGGCGCGTCGTTCAGGTCGAACTCACCGCCGACGGCGCGGCTGCGATCGCCGAAGTGCCTGCCGTGCTGGCCGAGGTGCTCAACGGCCATCTCGCGGGCTTTTCGAAGACCGAGTGGCAGGCGTTGCGCACCTACCTGCAGCGCATGCTCGAAAACGGCGAAACGATGCGCGAAGCGGGTTGACGCGCGGCCCGCCGTGCGTCGTTTTTCTCGTCCCGAATTGCACCCAATTGATTGCCTAAGCAAATGAAGCCACAACAACTATTTCACGAAGCGTCCGCGCTGGGTCAGGTTCTGCAAGACCATGTCGCCTGTGCGCGCACCACTTTCCCGACGATCACCGCGATCGCCGTGGCGATCGCGTCGAGCGTCGTGTTGACGCTCGCCGGCTGCGCCAACAGCGCCGGCATCGCGTCGACGGCACAGACGATCGCACCGGCCAGCGTCGGCCTCGAGGCGAGCTCGACCGCGCCGGTCGCCCCGGCCGTGACACCCGACTGGTGGAAGAACTTCGGCGACACCACGCTGAACGAGATCGTCGACCGCGCGCTCGCCGGCAACCCGAACCTGAAGGTCGCGCAGGCCCGCCTCGAACGCGCCCAGGCCGCCGTCGACGTCAACAAGTCGGCCGATGGCCTGCATGTCAACGCCGAGGCCGATGCGACGCGCCAGCGCTTCAGCGCCAACAGCATCTACCCGCCGCCGCTCGGCGGCTCGATCCGCACGCTCGCGAACGCGCAGATCGGCGCGTCGTACGAGTTCGACTTCTTCGGCCGCAACCGCGCCGCGATCGAAGCCGCGGTCGGCACGCAGCGCGCCGCGCAGGCCGACCTGCAGGCCGCGCGCATCGTGCTCGCGAGCAACGTCGCGCGCACCTATGTGCAGCTCGGTCGCCTGTTCGCGCAGCGCGAAGTCGCGGAGCGCTCGCTGAAGCAACGTGACGAAATCCTCGCGCTGATCAAGCAGCGCGTCTCGGGTGGGCTCGACACGAATGTCGAGCTGCGCCAGGGCGAGGGCGCATTGCCCGAATCGCGCCAGCAAATCGAGCAGCTCGACGAGCAGATCGCGTTGGCCCGGCACGCGCTCGCCGCGCTGACTGCGCAGGCGCCGAGCGCGTACGACAGCCTCGTCGTGCCGCTGCGCACCGTGCAGGCCGTGCCGGTGCCGAACACGCTGCCGGCTGACTTGCTCGGCCGCCGCGCCGACATCAACGCCGCGCGCTGGCGCATCGAGGCCGCGACCAGCGACGTGAAGAGCGCGAAGGCGAGCTTCTATCCGAACATCAACCTGAGTGCGTTCGTCGGCCTCGCCAGCATCGGCCTGAACAATCTCGTGAAAGCCAGCAGCGAGCAGTACGGCATCGGCCCGGCGCTGACCTTGCCGATCTTCGACGGCGGCCGCCTGCGCGCCAACCTGCGCGGCAAAAGTGCCGACCTCGACGCCGCGATCGAGAGCTACAACGGCGCCGTGATCGATGCGGTCCATGACGCGGCCGACCAGATCAGCTCGGTGCGTTCGATCGAGCGCCAGCAGGCGCAGCAGGTGAACGCGCTGGCGGCGTCCGAATCGGCGTACGACCTCGCGACGCAGCGTTACAAGGCCGGCCTCGGCACGTATCTCACGGTGCTGAACGCCGAAGCCGGCGTGTTGAACCAGCGCCGCCTCGGCGCCGACCTGAAAGCGCGTGCGCTCGATGTGCAGATCGGCCTGATCCGTGCCCTCGGCGGCGGCTACGTCGCCGATACACAGGCCAGCGGCGGCTATGTCGAACCAGCCACGCAGACCGCTGCAGCCGGCCAGTGAGCCGCGCGAGCACCGAATTCACGAACATCTGAACGAATTTCCGGAGAGATTCCATGAGCGCCCCTGAAACCACCACCCCTGTTGCCGCAGCTCCTCAAGGCAATCCGAAGCGCAAGCGCGCATTGACCGGTGTCGCTGCCGCCGTCGTCGTTGCCGGCATCGCCTATGGCGCTTACTGGGCGCTGGTGCTGAACCACTACGAGTCGACCGACAACGCCTATGTGCAGGGCAACGTCGTGCAACTGACGCCGCAGGTCGGCGGCACCGTGATCGCGATCAACGCCGACGACACCGATCACGTCAAGGCCGGCCAGCTGCTGGTCAAGCTCGACCCGGCCGATGCGCAGGTCGCGCTCGACCAGGCCGAGGCGCAGCTCGCGCAGACGGTGCGCGAAGTGCGCACGCTGTACGCGAACAACAGCACCTTGAAGGCGCAGATCGCGCTGCGCGAAGCCGATCTGGCGCGCGCCAAGAGCGATCAGGCCCGCGCGCAGGACGACGTGGCGCGCCGCCAGCCGCTGGTGGCGACCGGCGCCGTCGGCAAGGAAGAGTTCAACCACTCGACTGCGTCGCTGTCGGCCGCGAAGAGCAGCGTCGTCGCCGCGCAGTCGGCGGTCGTCGCGGCGCGCGAGCAGCTCACGTCGAACCAGACGCTGACCGACGGCACCGCAGTCGAGCAGCACCCGAACGTGTTGCGCGCCGCCGCGAAGGTGCGCGAGTCGTATCTCGCGCTGCACCGCGCCGACCTGCTCGCGCCGGTCGATGGTTTCGTCGCCAAGCGCAGCGTCCAGCTCGGCCAGCGCGTGCAGGCCGGCGCGCCGCTGATGTCGGTGATCGCGCTGAACCAGGTCTGGATCGAGGCCAACTTCAAGGAAAGCCAGCTGAAGAACCTGCGCATCGGCCAGCCGGTGACGCTGGCGGCCGATGTCTACGGCACCAAGGTCGAGTACGCCGGCAAGATCGAAGGGCTGGGCGCGGGCACCGGTGCGGCGTTCGCGCTGCTGCCGGCGCAGAACGCGACCGGCAACTGGATCAAGGTGGTGCAGCGCGTGCCGGTGCGGATCGCGCTCGACCCGAAAGAGTTGGTCGCGCATCCGCTGCGTGTCGGTCTGTCGATGGACGCGAAGGTCGACATCCGCAAGACCGACGGCGCGATGCTGGCCGACGGCTCGCGCGTCTCGACGATCGCGCAGACCCGCGTGTTCGACGCCAACAACAGCGCGGCCGATGCCGAAGTGCGCAAGATCATCGTCGCGAACGGCGGAAAGATCGGCGGCAAGGTCAACGCGCCGGCCATCGCGGCGAACGAGAAGACGCGGAAGCCGGCACCGGTGGCTGCGGCCGCGGGGAGCGTGTCGTCGGCCGCCTCGGTCGCGATGATCGCCGGCTCGCACGCCGTGCAGCCGGTCGTCAACCTGAAGTGATCTGCCGGAGCGACTGACCATGTCTTCCACGACTGCCGCGCTGCCGGCCGGCGCCGGCGAACTGCCGCCTGCGCCACCGGCTGCACCCGCCACGCCCCCGAAAGCCGTCGCCTTCCCGCCGCTGAGCGGCAGCCAGCTCGTGCTCGGCACGATCGCGCTGTCGCTCGCAACCTTCATGAACGTGCTCGACAGCTCGATCGCGAACGTTTCAATCCCCGCGATCTCGGGCGATCTGGGCGTGAGCCCGACCCAGGGCACCTGGGTCATCACCTCGTTCGCGGTCGCCAATGCGATCTCGGTGCCGTTGACCGGCTGGCTGTCGCAGCGCTTCGGCCAGGTGCGGCTGTTCACCGGCAGCATCCTGCTGTTCGTGATCGCCTCGTGGCTGTGCGGCCTCGCGCCGAACATCGAGTCGCTGATCGCGTTCCGTGTGCTGCAGGGCTTCGTCGCCGGGCCGATGATCCCGCTGTCGCAGACCTTGCTGCTCGCCAGCTACCCGGCCGCGATGGCCGGCACCGCGATGGCGATGTGGGCCATGACCGTTCTTGTCGCGCCGGTCGCCGGGCCACTGCTCGGCGGCTGGATCACCGACAACATCTCGTGGCCGTGGATCTTCTACATCAACATCCCGGTCGGCTTGTTCGCCGCGGCGCTGACCTGGTCGATCTACCACAAGCGCGACCCCGGCCCGCGCAAGCTGCCGCTCGACGTCGTCGGCCTCGGCCTGCTGGTGCTGTTCATCGCCGCGATGCAGATCATGATCGACAAGGGCAAGGAGCTCGACTGGTTCAACTCGGGCCAGATCGTCATCCTCGGCGTGACGGCGGTGGTCGCGTTCCTGTTCTTCCTCGCCTGGGAGCTGACCGAGAAGCACCCGGTCGTCGACCTGCGGCTGTTCGCGCGCCGCAACTTCACGATGGGCACGGTCTCGCTGTCGATCGCTTACGGCCTGTTCTTCGGCAACGTCGTGCTGCTGCCGTTGTGGCTGCAGCAGTACATGGGCTACACGGCGACCTGGGCGGGTCTGGCGACCGCGCCGGTCGGCATCCTCGCGATCGTGCTGTCGCCGTGGGTCGGCAAGAACGTCAGCAAGATCGATCCGCGCAAGCTCGCGACCGTGGCGTTTCTCGGCTTCGGTGCGGTGCTGTGGATGCGCTCGAACTTCAACACCCAAGCCGATTTCTACACCATCCTGATCCCGACGATCCTGCAGGGCGCGGCGATGGCGTTCTTCTTCATTCCGCTGCAGGCGATCGTGTTCTCGGGCCTCACGCCCGACCGGATGCCGTCGGCGGCGGGCCTGTCGAACTTCGTGCGCATCACGGCCGGCGCGGTCGGCACTTCGCTGTTCACGACACTGTGGGAGAACCGCGCGATCCTGCACCACGCGCAACTCACCGAATCGATCAGCACCACCAACAGCGCCGCCACGCAACTCGCGGCCCAGCTTGCGGCGAGCGGTCTGACGAGCGAGCAGATCGCTGCCAACATCAACCGCATGATCGACCAGCAGGCCTACACGATGGCGGTGACCGACGTGTTCTACATGTCGTCGATCATGTTCTTCGCGCTGATCGTCTTGATCTGGTTCGCGAAACCGAAGCCGGGCGCCGGCGCCGGTGGCGGCGGGGCGCACTGATCGCGCGCTGACAACTACAGGCGCAGCGCCGCGGCGTATCCGGTCATTTCGAGGTAGCCGCGACCGACCCGGCGGCCTGCTGAATCGAGCAGGTCGCTGAGCCCCTCCCAGTAGATCGCGCCGCTGCTGCCGCGGCTGTCGAGTTCCTGGTTGTCGAGCAAGGCGTTCACATCGAAGCGACCGGCCGGTGTCGCGATCGTCCACTGCACCGGGTAGCGTGCGCGTGAGGCCGCGCTTTCCCAGACGCGACCGGGCGTGAACGTCACTTCGTCAGGCCCGAAGTTGCGCACCGCTTCGCCGGCGCGGCGCAGGCTGCCGCCGGCGTAGACCGCGCTGCCGTCGGCGCGCCGCAAGCGGAACGCGGTCAGCGCACCGCCGTCGTCGAGGTTCATGCCGATCCAGTCCCAGCCCACCGCCTGCGGCGGGATGAACGCGTCGCTCCACTCGTGGTCGAGCCAAGCGCGGCCGGCCACGGGGATCGGCGTGCCGTCGAGCGTCAGCGACCCGCTGACCGCGAGTTGCGGCTCGCTGTAATAGCGGCTGGTCTCGGCCGCCCCCGGGCCTTTCTTCGACACGCCGGCATCGCCCTGCAACAGCACCGGCTGGGTCGCGTCGAACTGCAGCTCGAACGCAAAGCCGGCGCCGTCGCTCGCGACCTGCGCGCGATAACGGCTCAGGCGCGTGTCGGCGGGCAAGGGCGTGCGGCTCATTTGCCAGTCGCGCAGCACGATGCCGGTGTCGTCGCCACGTGCCTGCGCGATGCCGAAGCCGCTGCGCGCGATGCGCTGATCATGGCGCAGGCGCCTCGCCTCCAGGTCGGTCAGCGCGGCATGCGCGAACAGCAGGTGGATCGGGCCGAAGCGGCTGCCCGCCGCCGCGATGCCGGTCGACGAGCGGAAGAACGTGACCTGAAAGCCCCACAACCGCGTGCCGCTGCGCAGGCTGCCGGTCACGTACCACCACTCGGTGCGGGTCTGTGGGTGCGCGCCGAAGTCGGTCGGGAAGGTGAGCCCGCTGCGCGCCTGTGCGTTCGCCAACGCCGAAGAGGCAGCGAGCCAGAGCAGCAGGGAGCGTCGGTCCATCGTGCGAGCATCGCACAGCGCCGGGACCGCAAGCCGCGCCGTCGCGCTGACGCACAATGACCCGCATGGCCAAACCCATTCCCCGACTCAGTCCGGCCGAGATTCAGCGCGTCATCGCCACGGCGTGGGACGACCACCCGCCGTTCAACGCGGTGCTGATGGCGCACGGCCTCACCGAAGGCCAGCTCGTCCAACTGCTGAAGCGGGCGTTGACGCCGAATGCGTTTCGCACCTGGAGCGTACGCGCGCGCGGTCGTTGAATTCCCCGACTCGGCGCTCGAGCCGGCTCGGTCTTTGCCCTGGTCTGAAGGCGCGCCGCTTTGCGGCAGACTTCTCCGCTTCGATCCCGTCACCTCAGAGGAGAAACAAGATGCTGCAAACCCGCAAAACGTACAAACACTCGACCCGCACCTGGGGCCTCGTCGCCGGCGCTGCCGCGGTGGCGCTGCTCGCCGCCTGCGGCACGATGGGCGGCGCCAAGACCGGCATGAGCTTCTTCGTCACCAGCGCCGGGCCGGGCAAGGGCGCCGACCTGGGCGGCTTGGCCGGCGCCGACAAGCAATGCCAGGCGCTTGCCACCGCGGCCGGTGCGGGCAACCGCACCTGGCGCGCCTACCTGAGCCAGCAGCCGACCGCCAACGTGCCCGGCATCAACGCGCGCGATCGCATCGGCAAGGGGCCGTGGACGAACGCGAAGGGCGTCGTCGTCGCGACCGACGTGGCGAACCTGCACGCCGCGAACAACCTGAACAAGCAGACCGCGTTGACCGAGACAGGCGCGGGTATCAACGGCCGCGGCGACACGCCGAACATGCATGACATCCTGACCGGTTCGCAGCCCGACGGCAGCTTCATCGCCGGCAACGTCAACACCACCTGCGGCAACTGGACGCAGAGCGGCGAGGGCTCGGCGATGCTCGGCCACCACGACAGGACCGGCCTCGACGAGAGCGTGCCGGCGAAATCGTGGAACTCGTCGCACATGAGTCGCGGCTGCAGCGCCGATGCGCTGAAGGCGACCGGCGGCGCCGGCTTGTTCTACTGCTTCGCGGCCGACTGAGCCTGGCGCCTGAACCGGCGCGCCGCGAAGGCCCAGATCAGGCGTGACGCGTCCGGCCCGGTCGCGTCACCCCAGGGCTGGCTCGCGGCGCCGCCACTCCACGCGTGGCCGAGCCCGGCCACCTCGCACAGCGTGGCGGCGAGACGCCCGTGCCGTTTGAAATCCGTCAACGTCATCGCGCGGCGCGCGCCACGCTGTACGGTGCGTGGCGCGCCCGGTGATGCGCCCGCCGCGTCGGCCCACAGCTGCGCTGCGGCGAGCCCGTTGCGCGCCCGCACGAGGTGATCGGCCGTGCCCTGGATCACCAGCAGCGGCGGCAGCTCCGCGGTCGGCTTCAGCGGGTGTGGTGTGTGCCGGCCCTGCATCGCACCCAACGCGGTCGCGGTTGAGTGCGCGCTGCCGGGCGCGATGCCCGAGTGCATGGCGACCGCCTTGAACCGATCCGGGTAGTGCAGGGCGGTGAAGGCCGCCATGCTCGCGCCGGCCGACATGCCGGCGATCGCGACCCGGGCCGGGTCGGCGCCGTGCAGCGCGCAGGCCTGGTCGATCGTCGCGATGAGGCTCGCGGCTTCGGTGAACGCGCGCCCGGAGCGCGTCTCGAACCAGTTCCAGCAGCCTTGCGCGTTGGCCAGGCGATCCTGCTCCGGAAACAGCAGCATGAAGCCTGCGCGCGCCGCGAGTGCTTGCAGGCGCGTGCTGCGCGCAAAGGCGGCGGCGTCCTGATCGCAGCCGTGCAACATCACGAGCAAGGGCAGCGGCACCGACTCGTGCGCCCCCGGCGGCTTGAAGAGCCGGTAGCGGCGCGCACCGGCCGGGCCGATCGCCGCGCCGCTGAGCCAGTTGCCGGCTCCTGCCGGCAACTGGCGCGGCCCCGCCGGTGACGCCTGCGCGGCAGCCTTCAGCGCCTGTGCCGATGCCGCCATGACGGCGCGCGTGCCGCTGCGCAGCGTCGAGCGGGTCAGCGCGCCCAGCGTGCGCTGCAAAGACCGACCCCAGAGAGATTTGCGAATGCGCCGCGCCATCGGGACCCGTCCTCGCCCGAAGCGGGCCGAGCGCCGATTCTGCGGTCAGACCTTCGCGAGGATTGCCGCGACCGCCAGCCCCGCCGGCACCGCTTGCACGAACAGGATCTTGATGCCCACCGTCATCGCGCCGTACAGCCCGGCGACGATCACGCAGCCCAGAAAGAACAGCTGCACCGGCTGCCCGGCGGCGCCCATGCCGAGGCCCCAGATCAGCCCGGCGGCGAGGAAGCCGTTGTACAGGCCCTGGTTCGCGGCCAACACCTTCGACGCGGTGGCGAACTCGGCGCTGTTGCCGAAGACCTTGCGGCCGAACGGCTTGTCCCAGAGAAACATTTCGAGCACGACGATGTAGAGGTGGATCAACACGACCAGGCCCACCAGGATATTTGCAACCATCGGGAACTCCCTCCAAGTCATTCGACCTTGTTTTCAACGAGCGCGATTCTCGCCCGGTATCCGCACCGCGAACCGCCCGCGTATGCTCGCGGCGACGAAGGAGTCCCCGCATGACAGCGACCGCGAACGGCGCACCGCCGGCATCGAACCACCTCGCCGGTTACCCCGGCGAGGTCCAGGCGCAGGTGCGGGAACTGATCGCGCAAGGCCTGCTCGCCGAGCGCCTTCGGCGCCGCTACGGCGCGCCGCACGGCGTGCGCACCGACGGCGCGCTGTACGACTACACGATGGCGCTGAAGACGCGCTATCTGCGCAGCTCCGATCCGGTCAACAAGGTCGTCTACGACAACCGCCTGCATGTGATCGCGAACGCGCTCGGCACGCACACCACGGTTTCGCGCGTGCAGGGCACGAAGCTGAAGGCGAAGCGCGAGATTCGCATCGCCGGCGTGTTCCGCGCGATGCCCGAGCCGCTGCTGAAGATGATCGTCGTGCACGAGCTCGCGCACCTGAAGGAGCGCGCGCACGACAAGGCCTTCTACGCGCTGTGCCAGCACATGGAGCCCGACTACCACCAACTCGAGTTCGACCTGCGCCTGGCGCTGATGCAGGCCGAGTTGAGCGGTCAGCCGGTGTGGGCCGCCAAGGCTTGAAGCACCGCGGCGACGCGCGCGCGCACCGACAGGTCGCCGCTCAACTCGATCACGCGGCAGCTTCGGCGCGCCAACCACGCGCGGTGCTTGGCGAGACTGCGCCCGACCGGCGGCCCGGCGTCGTACTGCGCGGCCCACGCCAGGAACGCCGGGTCGGCGTGCCCCAGTTGTTCGGTCTCGCGCCGCCGCAAGCGCTCGAGGCGGATGGCCGCGTCGAGGTAGAGGAAGACGACGAGGTCGAACGCGTCTTCCAGCGCGGCGCCCCAGCCGACGACCGAACCGGCGAGCACGCAGGTCGGGTGCGCTTGCAGATCGGCCAGCAGCAGGTCCAGCCGCTCGGCGGCGGGGCGCTTGTGGAGGAAGGGCGGCGCGGTCGGCAGCCAGTAGTAGTCGTCGGCGTCGAGGTGCACGCCGCCGAGTTCGGTGGCGAGGGCCGCGCCCAGCGTCGAGGTACCGGAGCCCGACGCGCCGGTGATGTGGATCAGCATGCAGCGGCCGCTACATCACCCGTCAACGCGCGGCGCTGGCGAAGTCGATCGCTTCGGCCTTTGCCGTGCCGTTGCTGCGGCCCGGGTAGCTCAGCCAGGTCATCGCGATGTTGAGTTCGCGCACGACGTTCGCTGCCTCGATGGTCGTGCCGTCGTCGAGCGCCATCGTGCCGGTGGTGTGCGCGTCCTTGATCAGTGTCAGGTCGTAGCCGTGCTCCAGCGCCGCGTACGCGGTGGCCCGGATGCACCAGTTCGTCGCGGCGCCGGCCAGCGCGATGTGGGTCGCGCCGAGCCTGGCCAGTTCGGCTTCGAGCGGCGTGTCTTCGAACGACGAGTTGAAGCGCTTGTGGATCAATGGCTCGCCCGGCGCAGGCTGCAGTTCGGGCACCCACTGCCACGCCGGACTGCCGCGGGCCAGTTCGTCGCTGCTGTGCTGCACCCAGATCACCGGCACGCCCGCAGCGCGGGCGCGCGCGACGGCGCGCGCGACGTTGCCGATGATGCGTGGAGCCTCCCACGCGTCCGCCACCACGCCGACCTGCACGTCGACGACCATCAACACACTCTTGTTGCCCTCGCGCACGGTTGCCATCGCGACTTCCCTCCGGATTCGAGACGTCCCAGTCTATTCGGCCAGCGGGTCGCCCTACCAATCCTCTTTGACCGCCAGCGCCATCTGCCGCCCCGCCGCGCTGCGCGCGGCGAGCCACGCGGTGGCTGTGCCGGCGATCATCACCGCGGCGCACAGTGCGGCCAGGCGCGCCCAGGGCAGCAGCAAGTCCATCGTCCAGTGGAAGCTCTGCGGGTTCACGACCTTGACCAGCACGATGCTGACGGCCAGGCCGAGCAGCAGCCCGAGCAACGCGCCGGCGGCCGTCCAGACCGCACCTTCGACCGCCACGACCGTGAGCACCTGGGCACGCGTCAGGCCCAAGTGCGCGAGCAGGCCGAACTCCTTGCGCCGCGCCAGCACCTGCGCCGAGAAGCTCGCGGCGATGCCGAACAGGCCGATCGCGATCGCCACCGCCTGGAGCCAGTACGTGACCGCGAAGCTGCGGTCGAAGATGCGCAGCGAGAGCGTGCGGATCTCGCCGACTGATGCGAACTCGAGCAGCGCGCCGTCGAGGCCGAGTTCGCTGGCGAGTGCGCGCAATGCTTGCTGGAGGCGCGCGGTGTCGGCGCCGGGCTGCAGCCACAGCGCGAGGTCGTTGACGCGCGTGTCCTGGGTGAGTCGCTGGTAGTCGTCGCGCGCGATCGCGATCGCGCCGTGCTGGCGTGCGTAGTCGCGCCAGACGCCGCGCACGAACATCTCGGGATTACCCGCCAGCGGCAGCGTGAGCAGCGTGCCCGGCCGCGCGCCATACAGATCGACCATCGCCTCGCTGACGAAGACCGCGGTCGCGCCCGCCGGCGCGGCGACCAGCTCGCCGACCAGCGGCAGATTCTGCTCGGGCTCGGGCAGCGCGCGCGCGATCAGCACGACGGCAGGCTTTGCGGCATCGAGTTGCAACTGCACGACGCGCTGCGATTCGGCGCGCGCGACGCCGGCGAGTTGCGCGGCGCGGTGCGGCATCGCGGCCGGCAGCGTGACGACATCGCCGGCGCCGATCGACGCGGCCGCGCGCACGTACAAATCGGCCGGCAATACCGTATCGAGCCACTGCGTGACCGAGTCGCGAAAGCTCGCGACCATCACCGTCAGCGCGACCGCCAGGCTCAGGCTCGCGACCACGCCGGCGACCGCGATCGTCGCGGTGTGGCGCTGGTGGCGTGCGCGTTCCACCGCGAGCAAGGCAAGGGCGTTGCGCGGCGGCGCGATGCCGCGCAAAAGCGCGGCCACGCCGGCCGGCACGCACGCGATCCCACCGAGCAGCAGGCAGGCGACCGAGGCATAGGCGGCGAGCGGAATCCCCGCGATCGGCGGCAGCAGCGCAAGCGCGACGCCAGCGATGAGCAATGCCGGCCCGAGCCACGCCGGGCTGCCGACGGCGCCGCTCGCGCTCAACCCCTTCAATGCCTGCGCCGGCGCGAGCCGCTGCGCATCGCGTGCTGGCAGCCAGCCACCGACCATCGCGGCGGCGATGCCGAGCGCGCCGTAGATTGCCGCAGCGCCGACATCGAATTGCAGCGCCGGCGCGACGCCCGGAAAGTAGCCGCCACCCAGATCGCCGGCGAGCAACCGCAGCGCGAGCCCGGCCAGCGCGGTGCCGAGTGCGAGTCCGAGCGCGCTGCCGAGCGCGCCGAGCAGCGCCGATTCGGCCAGCACCAGCGCGAGCCGCTCGCGTCCGGACAGCCCGAGCACGCCGAGCAACGCGAGTTGCGGTGCGCGCTTCGCGACCGACAGCGCCAGAATCGAGAACACCAGGAACGCGCCGGTGAACAGCGCGACCAGCGCCAGCACCGTCAGGTTCACACGGTAGGCGCGCGAGACGTTCGAGACGCGCTGCGCGGCTTCGTCGGGCGCGGCCGCGCGAATGCCGGCCGGCAGCGCGAGCTCGCGCAGCACGCTCGCGCGATCGGCGCCGGGGCGCAGCCGCACGTCGATGCGGCCGAGCCGGCCGAGCCAGCCGAAGTGGGCTTGCGCGCCGGCGATGTCGAGCACCGCGAGCGCGGCGCCTTCGGCGGCGATGCTGCCTTGCACGCGCAGCACGACGGTGCCGGTCGGCGTCTGCACGCGCAGCGTGTCGCCGGGCAGGCGTTGGCGTGCCCGTGCGTTCAGGAACACCGCGTCGGGCTCCAGCACCGCCATGCGGTTGGCGTTGTTCGCCGGCCGCGGCAGCAACGCCGGCGCGAGCGGCGCGGCGACCAGCGCGTCGAGGCCGACCAGCTTCAGCGGCACGCGCTGGCCCTGCGCGTCGAGTGCATAGCTATCGAGCTCGATCACCGGGCTCGCGATCACGACCTGCGGGTGCCGCGCGACGCGCTCGTACAGTGCTTCGTCGAACCCGCTGCGCTGGCCGCGCAGTTCGAAGTCGGGCACGCCGTTGACCGCGCGCACCGCCGAACTGAACTCGCTCAGCGCCGACTGGTTGATCAACTGCACCGAGAACGCGAGCGCGACGCCGAGCATCACCGCGAGCAGCGCCGCGAGGTTGCGCCACGGGTGGTGCCGCAACTCGGGCCACGACAACTGACGCAATAACGAAGGCAGCAGCATCAGCCCGTTCCTTCGCGCATCCCGTTTGCAGTCAGCGTCAACACGCGGTCGGCGCGCGCCGCGGCGGCGCGTGAATGCGTCACCAGCACGCAGGCCGCACCTTCGCTGCGCACCTGCGCCGAGAGCAGGTCCATCACCCGTTCGGCTGTGCTCGGGTCGAGGTTGCCGGTCGGCTCGTCGGCGAGAATCAGCTGCGGTTGGTGCACCAGCGCGCGCGCGATCGCAACGCGCTGCAGTTGCCCGCCCGACAAGGTCTGCGGCAGCCGATCGCCCAAGCCTTTGAGCCCGACCGCGCCGAGCACGAACTGCACGCGCGCGTCATCGGGCCGGCCCTGCAGCAACAGCGGCAGGCCGACGTTGTGCGCGACGCTCAGGTGCGGCAACACATGGAACGCCTGGAACACGAAGCCGAGGTGGGCGCGGCGAAACAGCGCCTGCTGCGTCTCACCGAGTGCGACGATGTCGGTGCCGGCGATCGAGACGTGGCCGGCATCGACGCTGTCGAGCCCGGCGATGCAGTTCAGCAGCGTCGATTTGCCGACCCCCGATTCGCCGAGAATCGCGACGAACTCGCCGGGCGAAACATGCAGGTCGACGTTCTGGAAGACCACGCTGTCACCGTAGCGCTTCGCGAGCCCGCTGACATCGAGCAACGCTGTCATGCGCGCGGCACGCCCTCGACCAGCGTCGTCGCGAGCGCGACGGCCTGCTCGGTCGCGTCGGGCGCATCGCAGGCGATGCGATGCCGCTGCGGCATGCCGCGCAACCATGTCATCTGCCGCTTCGCCAGTTGCCGCGTCGCGGCGACGCCGCGCTCGGGCAGATCGCTCAGGTCGCCTTCAACCAGCGCCTCCCAGGTCTGGCGGTAGCCGACGCAGCGCATCGACGGCATGTCGGCATCCAGATCGCCGCGCTCGCCGAGCGTGCGCACTTCATCGACGAGGCCGGCGTCGAGCATCTGATGAAAGCGCGCCTCGATGCGCTGGTGCAGCCAGGCGCGGTCGTCGGGTTCGAGCGAGATCAGCGGCGCGTGCGCGAGCGCGGCCTTCTCGGTATGGAACGACGACAGCGGCTGGCCGCTGACGCGAAACACTTCGAGCGCGCGCTGGATGCGCTGCTGATCGGCCGGCTTCAAACGCGCCGCCGTGACCGGGTCGACGCGCTGCAGCTCGCGGTACAGCGCATGCAGCCCGTCGCGTTCGAGCTTCGCGGCCAACGCGGCGCGCACTTCGCGATCGGCGGCCGGCATCGCGTCGAGCCCCTCGAACAGCGCCTTGAAATACAGCATCGTGCCGCCGACCAGCAACGGCAGATGCCCGCGCGCGCTGATCTCGGCGATCAGCCGCTGCGCATCGACGACGAAGCGCGCGGCCGAATAAGCCTCGCTCGGCTCGATGATGTCGATCAGGTGGTGCGGCACGAGGGCACGCTCGGCGGCGCTCGGCTTCGCGGTGCCGATGTCCATGCCGCGGTAGACGAGGGCGGAGTCGACGCTGACGATTTCGACCGGTCGCGTGTCGCGCCAGGCCGCCGCGATCGCGAGCGCCGCGGCGGTCTTGCCGGAGGCGGTCGGCCCGGCGAGGCACAGGTAGGAGAAGCCGCTCATCGCGCCGGCTCCGGCGTGGCTGGCGCGCCCGGCGCGTGCCACGCGTCCGCCGGGTCGCCGTCGCGCTGCACCAGCGTCCACGCGATCCCCGCGAGCACGATGCTGAAGGCGCCGACGCCGAGCGTCACCGGCAGCGCCGAGTGGTCGAGCGTGCCGCCCAGAAACAGCCCGATCGCGAACGCGGTGAGCATCATCGCGAAGCCCGACAGCGAGGCCGCCGTGCCGGCCTTGTCGGGAAACGGCCCGACCACGCCGGCCTGCCCGCAGGGTTGGTGGATGCCGTGGCCGACCGCGTACAGCAGCTGCGGCAGCATCAGCGCCCAGACCGTGTCGACACCGGCGAGGCTCAGGCCCGCCATGCTCAGGCCGCCGCCGAGCGAAAAGCACGCGCCGCGCTTCACGGTGCCGCGCAGGCCGTGGGTCAGCAGCAGCCTGCGGCAGATCAGCGTGCCGACGATGTAGGCCAGCGAGCAGCTCGCCAGAATCAGCCCGTACGCGATGCGCGAGGTGCCGCGCATGTTGATGAACACGAACGATGATCCCGCGAGCACGAAGAACAGGCCGCCCCAGCTGCAGCACAGCAGCAGCGCCCAGGCGCGAAAGGTCGGGTGCCCGAGCACCACGCCCCAGTTGCGCAGCAGCTCTGCCGGCTCGGTCGCGCGCGGGTTGCGCTGCGGCAGCGTCTCGTCGAACTTTACCGCGATGAAGGCGAGCGTGGCGGCGCCGAACACCGCGGTCGAGAGCAGCGCCGCATGCCAGCTGACGAAGTGCACCAGCAGCCCGCCGGTCAGCGGCGCCAGCATGCCGACCACGCCGAGCCCGCCGAGTGCGCGCGACATCACGCGGGCACCTTCGTGCGGCAGGAAGAGGTCGCGCACCAAAGCGCGGCCGCAGGTGACGGCCGCGGCCAGCGCCGCGCCCTGCAGCGCGCGCCAGCCGATCAGCGCCTCGATGCTTTGCGAGGCCGACGCGAGCACGCTCGCGACCGTGTACAGCGCCATGCCGCCGAGCAGCACCGGGCGGCGACCGAAACGATCCGACAAGGGCCCGCAGACCAGCTGCCCGATGCCGAAACAGATGATCAGCGCCGACAGCGTCATTTGGGTCGCGCCGACGCTCGCGCCGAGCTCGCGTTGCAGCGTCGGCAGGCCCGGCAGGTACAGGTCGGTGGTGATCGGTTGCAGCGCGAGCAGCAGCGTGATCGTCAGCACGATCACGCCCGGGGTCATGCGGGGGCCACGAAGAGGCCCCTTCGTGGCCCCTGGGGAAGAGCGCTCGCGCGCGACGGTTTCAAGAGGCATCCGGCGAGGGTATCAGGCCTGCAGCGGTGGCATCATGCGTTGGTCTCGTCAGGGAGAGATCGAATGAACCCGTCTCGTCGTCACATGCTCGTCGCCGCGCTGTCGCTCGGCATCGCATCGGCCGCCGGCGCCCAGGGCCGTCCCGACCCCGCCGCGCTGATCGCGGCGCAACGCGAAGCGATGAAGTCGTTCGCGTTCATGGACGGTGTCTGGCGCGGCCCGGCCTGGACGCTGCTGCCTTCCGGCGTGAGGCACGAGATCACGCAGACCGAGCGCATCGGCCCGATGCTCGACGGTTCGATCAAGGTCATTGAAGGCAAGGGCTACGAGGCCGACGGCCGGTCGGGTTTCAACGCCTTCGCGACGATCTCGTACGACGTCGCCAGCAAGGGTTACCGTTTCCATTCGTACGCGCAGGGCATGACGGGCGACTTCGTGATCACGCCCACCGCCGACGGCTACGTCTGGGAGATCCCGGCCGGGCCGCAGATGACGATCCGCTACACCGCGGTCGTGAAGGGCGGTGATTTCCACGAAGTCGGCGACCGGATCGTGCCCGGTCAGCCGCCGCTGCGCATTTTCGAGATGCGCCTGAAACGCGTCGGCGACACGAGCTGGCCGGCCGGCGACGCGGTCAGCCCGAAGTAGCGCGGGTCAGCCGAAATTCAGCCAAAGGTCTCGTCCGCGCGCAGGTAGCGCCACTGCCCGGTCGGCAGATCGCCGAGCATCACGTTGCCGATGCGCACGCGCTTGAGCCCGAGCACCTGCAGGCCGACGGCTTCGCACATGCGGCGGATCTGGCGCTTCTTGCCCTGCGTCAGCACGAAGCGCAGCTGGTCGTCGTTGACCCACTCGACCTGCGCCGGGCGCAGCGCCTCGCCATCGAGTTCGAGGCCGTGGCGCAGCAGCGCGAGGCCCGATTCGGGCAGGCCGCGCGGGTCGAGCGACGCCACACGCACCAGGTACTCCTTCTCGACCTCGCTGTCTTCGCCGATCAGCTGCTTCGCGATGCGGCCGTCTTGCGTGAGGATCAACAGGCCGACCGAATCGATGTCGAGCCGGCCGGCCGGCACGAGGTGGTTCAGGTGCGAACGCAGAAAGCGCGTGCCCGAGCGGTCTTCGCGCCAGAGCCGATCGGGCGTGACGAGCACGACGGCCGGCTCGTAGCCGTCTTCGGCTTGGCCACTGACGTACCCGACCGGCTTGTTGATCAGCACCGTGACGCGCTGCGCCTGCTGGAACTTCGCTTTCGCATCGATCGTGACGCGCTGGTGCGGCATCACGCGCGAGCCGAGCTCGCTGACGATTTGGTCGTCGACCCGCACATAGCCCAGCGCGATCCACTCGTCGGCTTCGCGCCGCGACGCGATGCCGAGTTCGCTCATGCGCTTGGACAGGCGCAGGCTGCCGGGCGCGTGCGCGGTGTGCTCGAAGTGATCGTCGTCGTCATCGTCGTGACGCGGGCGGCGATCGGCGCGGGGGTCGTTGCGCTGATCATTGCGAGGTGCGCCGCGAGGCGCAGCGCGGGGCGGCGGGCGTGGGTCGAAGCGGGCTTGCGGTGGCCGGGCTGGCGCGGCGCGCGGATCGCGCGGCGGCTGCGTTCGCGGCGCATCGCGAGAGCCGGGCACATCGCGCGCATCGCGCTGCGGCTGGGCCCGGGTCGCACTGCGCGGGTCGCGCTGTGGCGGCGCCGTGCGCGCGTCGTCGCGCGCGCCGAACGCGGTGTTCGCGCCGCGCGGTGCGGGCGCGGGTCGTTGCTGCTGCGGCGCCGGGTTGTCGCCACGGCGCACGAACCCTTCGGGCGGGCGATCGCCGAAACGCTGACGCACTTGCTCCTGGTAGCGCGCCTCGCGTTCGGCGCGCTGCGCCTGGGCCTGCGCGAGCGTCGGCCGTGCGCCCTTCGCGCCTGCGCCCACACCGCGCACGGGCGGGCGATCCGGGGAGGGTGACGGCGCGCCGGCGCCGCCGGGCTTCTTCAGTTTGATCGTGGCCATGCGCGATTGGAGCACGGACACGCCCCGCCGACGCAATCGCGGCCCAAGCCCGCACGCGCCCTGCCGAGCCCCATCTTCAGCGCCGATTGCCATTGTCGCGAGGACGGCGTAGAAGGCGCATGCGGCGAACCTGCCGCCAAGCTTGGCTGCTGCCTCGACGGCCAAGGCCGATCCCGCTTCCGGAGACCCTCATGCTCGTCTTCCGCCAACTGTTCGACCCCCAGTCGTCGACCTACACCTACCTGCTCGGCGATCCGGCGTCGGGCGAGGCGCTGCTGATCGATCCGGTGTTCGAGCACGTGCGGCGCGACGCGGCGCTGCTGCGCGAGCTGGGCCTGCGACCGGTCGCCACGCTCGACACGCACGTGCATGCCGACCACGTCACCGGCGCCTGGCTGTTCAAGGCCGACAGCGGCAGCCGGATCATGGTGTCGGAAGCCTCGGCGGCCACGAACGCCGACCGGTTGCTGAAACACGGCGACCGGGTCGCGTTCGGCACGCGCTACGTCGAGGTCCGTGCCACGCCGGGGCACACCAGCGGCTGCCTGACCTACGTGCTCGACGACCAAAGCATGGCCTTCACCGGCGACAGCCTGCTGATCCGCGGTTGTGGCCGGACCGATTTTCAGCAGGGCAGCCCCGGGCGGCTGTACCGGTCGGTGCGGGAGCAGATCCTGTCGCTGCCGCCGGCCTGCCTGCTGTACCCCGCGCACGACTACCGCGGCCTGACGGTGACCAGCGTCGCCGAAGAGGTGCGTTTCAACCCGCGCCTGGGCGGCGATGTCGACGAGGCCGATTTCACCGGCTACATGAACAACCTCGGCCTGCCGCACCCCAAGCTGATGGACATCGCCGTGCCCGCGAACCTGCGCTGCGGCCAACCGGACCAGACCACGCCCCAGACTCAAGCGCCGGCGTGGGCGCCGCTGACCTGCACCTTCAGCGGCGTGTGGGAGATTCAGCCCGCGGCGCTCGAGGAGTGCCTGGCCCGCGGTGCTGCGGCCGGTGACATCCAGGTCATCGACGTGCGCGAGCCCGCGGAGTTCACCGGTGGCCTCGGCCACATTCGCGGCGCGCGCCTGCTGCCGCTGGCGCAACTCGCTGCGCGCAGCGCCGAGATCGACGCGGCCCGTCCCGTGGTCGCGGTCTGCCGCTCGGGGGTGCGCTCGGCGCAGGCGACCGTGCTGCTGCAGAAGTCGGGTGTCACGCAGGTGGCGAATCTGGCCGGCGGGATGCTGCGCTGGCGCGCCGAAGCGTTGCCGGTCGAGCAGGGCGCGAATTGACGGCGGCGCGCCGCCGCCGCCGCAGCCGCTGATCAACCGGCGTCGGGGTCGCCGAATTCGGCGAGGAAGCCTTCGACGAAGCGCGCCGACGCGGTCAGCGTCAGCGCGACCGCATGCCAACTGCCGTCTTCGACGCTCACCTGCAGGTCGTGGTCCCAATCGGCGCCGTCGTCCGCCGATCCGTGGCTGTGCGGGAAGTGCCGCCAGGCCCAGTCCATGATCTGCTGCACTTCGTTCATCACCGCGGCATGTTCGGCGGCGCGCGTCGAGGCCATCGCCTCGAGGGTGGTCAAGCCGTCGTCGCCCTCGCTGAAGTCGAATGTCAGATATCGCATCGCGTGAAGGCAGGAGATCGGTTCAACAGGCGGTGTCGACGCCACCTGAGGTTCATGCCGCCGATCATTGCTGACCGCCGGCGATCCACAGCCGCCCGGTTTGCAGGTCCAGTGTGATGACCTTGTCGCGCAGAAAGGGCATGCCCAGATTGCCGTCGAGAATCATGTCCGGCGTGAACGCGTTGCCCTGGGCATGCAAGCGCGGGGCCAGCGGAAAGTTCGCCTGCTGCGGGCCGTCCGCGTCGGGGTCGAGGCCGAACAGAGTCGCGTAAGGCTTCGAGACGAGGATCGTGCCGCCATTGCCGGTGTCCAGCTCGAACCAGAGCATGCCTTTGGCCGTCGGCACACCCAGTGAGGCGGCCAGCGCGTGACCCTGCACTTCGCGGGACAGCAGCACGGGCAGCGGCTGGGCATCGGCGATGCGCTGCTGCAGGCTGGCAGGCGACTCGATGATCAAACGCCGACCCGGGATGTCAACGGTGATGGTCTTGCCCGCGAACAGGTCCAGCGCGATGGAGCCGGCCACGGGCGCGGCGTCCGGGGCCAGCAGCGGCGCGGGATCGAGCACCAGCGTCACCGGGGCATGCAGGACTTGGCCGTCCACCTGGAAGTCGATGCCGTCGCAGCGGGGCCCGTCGAGTCGCTGCCCCATCATCTGGAAGCCGCTCAGCCGGCCCCAGGGCGTGCACCCGATGGCCTTGGCAAAGGACGGTGAAAGCAGGGTGATCCCGCCCGCCGTGTCCAGCAGAAACAGCCCCCCGTGACCGTTCACGGCAGCATGCAGTGCAACGGTCTTGCGATAGCTTTCCAGCTTGAAGACCGCCAGTGGCTGCGCGGCGGTTGCCGCGCCGATGATCAGCAGGCCGGCCAAGGCTGTCACGAGTCGTCGCATGAATGTGGGTCCGGGCGGGAGAGTGAACAGGTATGAGCCAAACGCTGGCTGTCGACGATGGCACTCTAGCCGTCGCAAGCGCCAGCGTATCCTCCCGGGCTCGAATTCACTCTTTGGTGCCGCCGAAGAATCCATGGATCGCCTCCAGGGCATGCAGTGCTTCGTGCGTGTGGTCGCGCTGAAGAGCTTCAGCCGCGCTGCCGCCGAACTGGGGGTGTCTGCGGCCACGGTGACCACCCATGTGCGCCATCTCGAGCAGACGCTCGGCGTGCGCCTGCTCGACCGCAACACGCGTTCCCTGAAGCTCACCGAGGACGGCGCGATCTATGTCGAGCATTGCCGGCAGACACTCGACGACATCCGTCAGATGGAAACCCTGCTGGCCGCGCGCGGCAAGGCGCTGCGCGGCGTCTTGCGCTGCGACGTTCCGGTGGTGCTCGGCCGGCGCATCATCGCGCCGCAATTGCCGGCGTTTCTGCGCCAGTACCCGCAGATCACGCTGCAGCTGACCATGGAGAACCGCTCCAATGACCTGATCGGCCGCGACTGGGACTGCGCCATTCGCATCGGCGAGCTGCCAGACTCCTCGCTGATCGCGCGGCAGCTGGGGACGGTGCGCTGGATCACCTGCGCTGCGCCGACCTATCTCGGCCACGCCGGCGAACCGGGCACGCCGGAGGATCTGGCCCGGCACAACTGCCTGGGTTTCATGCCGGTCGGCGAGCGTCAACCAGCGCCGTGGCAGTTTCTACGCGGTGACCGAACCGTATCGCTGGAGGTCCGCGGCAACGTGGTCATGGACTCGCTCGATCCGTTGCTCGATGCCGCTGCGGCCGGCGTGGGCATCGTGCAGGTCGACGCGGCGGCGGCGCGCGGCTTGCTCGCGGACAGCAGACTGCGATGCGTGCTGACGGACTTCGTCGCAAACGGACCGCCGATCATGCTGATCACCAATGGCCGGCGGCACATGCCGCCCAAGGTGCGTGCCTTCGGCGATTTCGTCGCCGCGCTGCTGGCGTAGGCATTCGCGTTGTGCGCCGGATTGCCGACGCCAATCTCACGCCCCCACCCCGTACAACGCCCGCAACGCCTCGCGATACTGCTGCTGCCCGCGGCCGTTGGTGCTGTAGTGCGTGCCGCCTTCGACCAGCACGAAGCGCTTCGGCGCCGCCGCCTTCTCGTACAGCGCACGGCCGAGCGCCGGCGGAATCAGCGAATCGGCGGCGCCGTGCACCACCAGCACCGGCACCTTGACCTTCGCGATGCGGTCGGCCGAGTCGAAACGCTGCGTGATCAACGGCGTGATCGGCAGCCAGCCCCACTTCATCGTCTCGAACACCGCCGGGATCGACGTGAACGTGCCCTCGACGATCAGCCCTTTCGCGTCGTCGACCTCGGTGGCGAGCCGCACCGCGATCGCGCCGCCGAGCGAGTGGCCGAAGATGTAGCGGTCGCGGCCCGGGTACCTGGCCTCGATCCAGGCCCAGCCGGCGCGCGCGTCTGCGTTGACGCTGGCCTCCGACGGCAGCTCGTCGGTGCTGCGGCCGAAGCCGCGATAGTCGATCGCCAGCACCGCGAAACCGAGCTCGCGCATGTGGCGGATGCGGAACACGCTGCTCTCGACATTGCGGCGCGCGCCGTGCAGGTAAAGCATCACCGGCGCGGTCGGCGTCGGGCCGGCGAGCCACAGGCCGTGCAACTTGGGTTTGCCGGGCGTCTCGGGCAAGGTGATCCAGACGTCGTCGAAACCGTCGATGTGCGCGCCGTCGTTTTGGGTCGCCAGCACGCTGGCCTGGAAAATCCACTTGCGCTGTTGCGTGTCGAGGCTCACGCAGCCGGCGAGCGCGGCCAACGACAAGGAGGCAAGCAAGACCAGGGCGGGCCAGCGCCAGCGCAGCGTCGTCAGGACCATCGGCATCGGGAACAGATCGCGCGGGTTCGCGAAAGTTCAACCGCAGCGCATCAGCGCCCGCGCCAGAACAGGCCGTCGAGCTCTTTCAGCGTGATCTGGCGCCAGGTCGGCCGGCCGTGGTTGCACTGGTCGATGCGGTCGGTGCGCTCCATGTCGCGCAGCAGCGCGTTCATTTCGTCGAGCGTGAGCTGGCGGTTCGCGCGCACCGCGCCGTGGCAGGCCATCGTCGACAGGATCTCGTGCTGCGCACGCTCGATCACGCTGCTGGCGCCGAACTGTGCGAGCTCGGCGAGCACGCTGCGCGCGAGTTCGACCACATCGCCACCGGCGAGCGCGGCCGGCTGCGAGCGCACCGCGAGCACGGCCGCCGAGAGCGGCGTCACGTCGAGGCCGAGCGCACGCAGGTTGTCGGCCTGCGCTTCGGCGGTCGCGATTTCTTGCGGTGTGGCCGTGAAGGTCGCCGGGATCAGCAGCGGTTGCGATTCGATCGCCCGACCCCGTTGATCGCCCAGGCTCGCCTTCAAGCGTTCGTAGACGATGCGTTCGTGCGCCGCGTGCATGTCGACGATCACCAGCCCTTGCGCGTTCTCGGCCAGCACGAAGATGCCGGCGATCTGCGCGACCGCGCGGCCGAGCGGCCAGGCGTCGGGCGCGGCCGCGGGCAGCGCGTAGACCGGCGCGGTCAGGGTGCTCAGCTCGGTCGGCGCTGAAGCGGCTTCGCCGCTCCAGCGCGCCGGCAGTTCCTGCGCGTAGAGCGTCGAGAGTTGCTGCAGGCCGAGCGAGGCCTGCTGCGCGCTGTCGTACCGGCGAAGTTCCGGCGCGACGAACGGCGCTGCGTTCGATTCCGCAGGCGCCAAACCCGCGCGAGGAATGGCCAGCGCGGTTTCCACCGCGCGCCGCACCGCCTGATGCACCTCGCGCGATTCGCGAAAGCGCACCTCGACCTTGGTCGGGTGCACGTTCACGTCGACCCGATCCGGCGCGATCTCGATGAACAGCACATAGGCCGGCTGGCGTCCGCCGTGCAGCACGTCTTCGTAGGCCGAACGCACGCCGTGCGCGATCAGCTTGTCGCGCACGAAGCGGCCGTTGACGTACACGTACTGCTGATCGGCGCGCGCGCGTGCCGCTTCGGGCGTGCCACTGCGGCCGCGGATGCGCAGCACGCCGGATTCGATCGCGAGTTCGCGGCTCTGGTCGACGAACTCGGCGCCGAGCACGTCGATCACGCGTTGCGCGGCGCTGGCGCGGCGCCACTGCGCGCTCAGCTTGCCGTCGTGCCACACGGTGAAGCCGACCTCGGGCCGTGCCAGCGCATGGCGGCGCACCGCTTCGACACAGTGCGCGAACTCGGTCGCCTCGGTCTTCAAAAACTTGCGCCGCGCCGGCGTCGCGAAGAACAGCTCGCGCACCTCCACGCTGGTGCCGACGCCGCGCGCCGCCGGCACCAGCTCGCCGGAGCGCGCGTCGAGCCGCTGCGCATGCGGCGCATCGGGCGTGCGGCTCGCGATTCCGACCTCGGCGATCGACGCGATCGCGGCCAGCGCCTCGCCCCGAAAGCCCATCGTCGCGACGCCTTCGAGTTCGGTCAGCGAGGCGATCTTGCTGGTCGCGTGGCGGCGCAGCGCGAGCGGCAGCTCGTCGGCCGGGATGCCGGCGCCGTCGTCTTCGACCACGATCGCGCGGATGCCGCCGCCGACCAGCTTCACCGCGATCTCGGTCGCGCCGGCGTCGAGCGCGTTGTCGACCAGCTCGCGCACCACCGACGCCGGCCGCTCGACGACCTCGCCGGCGGCGATCTGACTGACGAGCTCGTCGGGCAATTCGCGGATCGGGCGGCGGGGGCGGGGCTGCGGTTGAGCCAGAGAGGCGGCATTCATCGGCGCATTGTAGAAACCCGGCAGAATCCGCGATCAGGCGAGTCTTGCCGCAGCTTTTCGACCGATCGCGGCAACGGGAGGCGCGCTCACAATCGGCTCGCAGTCACGCGCAGCACCTGATGATTGAAACCCCCACCCTGATCGCCTCCGCCCCCGAGAGCCCGGCGTTCCTGCGCGCCGTCAGCGACATGGGCGCGCGCCGCCCGGTCGCGACCTCGCGCGCCATCTACAACCACCAGGGCATCAAGCTGCTCGAAGGCGGCCTGGCCGTCGATGGCGGGCTGTACGACCGGTTGCTGTCGCACCGCCTCAGCGCGCCGCTCGACGAGAGCCTCGCAACCGACTCGCCCGTCACCGGCGCGCTGCTGCGCGAGGCCGCCGAGGCCGCGATGGCGCGCCTGCCGTTCTTCGGCCTGATGGGCCCGGCCGGCCGGGTGCGCAGCATGCTGCTGCAATCGATCGAGGCGATTCCGCTGCCGCCGCCGGTGGCGTTTCACCTGACCCTCGCCCGCGAGACGCGGCCGGCCATCTTCGAGCACGGCATTCTGATGGCGCTGCTGTGCGCGCACCTCGTGCGCGAGGGCGGCGCGCCGATTCACGACATGACGGTGGCGGCCAGCGCCGGCCTGCTGCACGACCTGGGCATGCTGCACATCGACGCGGCGCTGCTCGACGCCGGCAACCCGCTGACGGCCGACGAATTGCGGCCGCTGTACGCGCACACCGTCACCTCGTCGATGCTGATCGAGCGCTTTCACGAATACCCGTCGAGCGTCGCGCGCGCGGTGCTCGAGCACCACGAGCAACTCGACGGCTCGGGCTACCCGCGCGGCCTGTCCGCCGACGCGATCAGCCCGCTCGGGCGCCTGCTGTCGCTGTGCGAGGTCGTTACCGCGATGTTCGATGGCGAGCGCGAGCGGCCCGAGCAGCGCGTCTCGCTGCTGCTGCGGGTCAGCCCGCGGCGCTTCGAGCCGACGCTGGTGCCGTCGATTCACCGCTTGCTGCGTGCGCTGCCACCGGCCGACGAGACGGTCGAGGCGACCGTCGCCGATTCGGCCGATCGCCTGCGCGCGCTGGCCGACCTGCTGGCGCGCTGGCACGCGGCCGCGGCGGCGTCGACGACGGCCTTCGACGGGCCTGCGGGCGCGGTGCTGAAAGCGATGGCCGGGCAGGCCGAAACGCTGCAGCGCATGCTGTTCGAGGCCGGCATCACGCCGGGGCAGCTCGACTTCCTGACCGGGCTCCAGCAGCCCGACATGCAGCTGCGCGCCGAAATGTGGGCCCTGACGCGCGAGTTGCAATGGAATTTGCGGTCGGGCGCGAACCAGTTGCGCCGGCGCTGGCGCGCCGCTGCGGCGGGCCAGCCGTTTCCGCCGGCGGTGGCCACCTGGCTCGACGAGGTCGAGTCTTTCGACACCGCCGATTGACCCCGTGCGGCCGTCGGCCAGCGCCGCGGCCGGCGGCGCGCCCCGATAATCGCGCCGCATGGAATTCCTTCAGTTCGTTCTCGACTTCATCCTGCACGTCGACGTGCACCTGCGCGATTTCGTCCAGGCCTACGGCGACTGGGTTTATGCGCTGCTGTTCCTGATCATCTTCGTCGAGACCGGCGTCGTGGTGATGCCGTTCCTGCCGGGCGATTCGCTGCTGTTCGTGGTCGGCGCGCTGTGCGGCGTCGGGCTGATGAGCCTGCCGCTGGCGATGGCGCTGCTGTGCGTCGCGGCGATCCTGGGCGACCAGCTGAACTATTCGATCGGCCGCCACTTCGGCGCGCGCGTGTTCCAATGGGAGAACTCGCGCTTGTTCAACAAGAAGGCGTTCGACCAGGCGCACGCGTTCTACGAGAAGTACGGCGGCACGACGATCGTGCTGGCGCGCTTTCTGCCGTTCCTGCGCACCTTTGCGCCGTTCGTCGGCGGCGTCGCGCAGATGACGCGCAGCAAGTTCACGCTGTTCAACATCGCCGGCGGCATCCTGTGGGTCGTCAGCCTGACGCTGGCGGGCTACCTGTTCGGCAACATCCCGTGGGTTCAGGCGAACCTGGACAAGATCATCTGGGGCGCGATCTTCCTGCCCGGCCTGCTGGTGATGTGGGGCGCGTGGCGGGCGCGGCGCAAGGCGCGCCTGGCCTAGAAATTGGGCCCCAAGGTCGCCTGCGGCGCCCGGCCCCCGAGGGGCGCTCGGGCCGCTTGGGGCGGCCCGGCGCTGGCCCGAGACGACCGGCCTCAGGGCTGCAATGCGCGCCGCAATTCGGCCGCACACAGCGCGACCGCGGTGTTGGCTTCGTCGATCAGCTTGCCCATCGTGATGAAGCCGTGGATCTGCCGATCGAAACAGACGTAGCTGGCGCGGTTGCCAGCCGCGGTGAGGCGCTCGGCATACGCCTGGCCTTCGTCGCGCAGCGGGTCGAAGCCGGCAGTCAGCACCAGCGCCGGCGGCAGGTTCACGAGGTTCTCGTGCAACAGCGGCGAGGCGCGCCAGTCGGCGTACTGGGCCGCGTCAGTGATGTAGTGGCCGGTGAAGTAATCCATCGTGTCGGTGGTCAGCAGGTAGCCTTGGCCGTTCTCGGTGTGCGACGGCGCGCTGCGGTGCTGGTCGGTGGCCGGATAGATCAGCAGCTGGAACGCGATGGGCAGGTCGCCGGCGTCGCGCGCGGCGATCGAGATCACCGCGGCGAGGTTGCCGCCGGCGCTGTCGCCACCCACCGCCAGGCGCGCGGGATCGAGCTGCAGCGTTGCGGCGTTTGCATGCACCCAGCGCGTCGCGGCGAGGCTGTCGTCGACGGCGGCCGGGAAGCGGTGCTCGGGCCCCATCCGGTAGTCGACCGAGACCACCGCGCAGCCGGCGCCGTTGGCGAGCGCGCGGCACAGCGAATCGTGGGTGTCGAGGTCGCCGATCGTCCAGCCGCCGCCGTGGCAGTAGACGAGCACCGGCAGCGTCTCGGTCGCGGCCGAGCCGAGCGGCCGGTACAGCCGCAGCGGGATGCTGCCGTGCGGGCCGCTCGCCTGCAACTCGCGCACCTGGGCCACGTCGGGCGGCGGCGGCTGGGTCACGCTGCGCCGGTCGCGGTAGTACGCGCGGGCATCGGCGACGCTCAGCGTGTGGGTCGGCGGGATCTGGCGGGCTTCGATCAGGTCGAGCAGCGCGCGGGTCTGGGGGTGCAGCATGGGAGGCCTCGGTGTGATCCCGCAATGATGCCGCACGCCGCGCCGGCCACCGGCGCCGCGCATCGGGCCGCTGTCAAGGCAGGTTGACCGCGAACACGTCGACCGCGGCGGCCTTGCCGCGGAACTGCGCCGCGCCGAGCGCGTCGGCCGTGAGCGGGGCGGGCAGGCGCGCATGCGTCGCGGCATCGACCAGAATCGCGCGCTGCGCGACCTTGGTATGCGCCTCCAGGCGCGCCGCGAGGTTCACGGTATCGCCGATGCAGGTGTAGGTGGCGCGCTGCTGCGTGCCGGTGTAGCCGGCCACCATTTCGCCGGTCGCGATGCCGATGCCGATGCGGATCGCGGCCTTGCCGCCAGCCACCCGATCGGCGTTCAGCAACTCGATCATCTCGACCATGTCGAGCGCCGCGCGCACCGCCGCCGCGCTGTGGTCGGGCACCGGCAGTGGCGCGCCGAAGATCGCCATCAGACCGTCGCCGATCATCTGGTTGACGACGCCGCCGTGGCCGTTGATGGCCTCGAACATCAGCGTGTACCAGGTGTTCAGCAGCTCGATCGTTTCTTCCGGTGGCTGCGACTCGACCAGCGCGGTGAAGCCGCGGATGTCGGCAAACATCACCGCGCCCTGGACGCGCCGGCCGCCGAGCGCGAAACCCGATTGCTGCAGGTCCTGCGCGACCTCGGAGGTCGCGAAGCGGCGCACCAGCTCTTTCTGTTGATCGCGCAGGCGCTTCTTCTCAAGGCTGGCGCCGATGCGCGCGCGCAGCAGCACCGGGTTCGCCGGCTTGCTCAGGTAGTCTTCGGCACCGAGTTCGATGCAACGCACGACGTTTGCCAGACCTTCGAGCGACGAGGTCACGATCACCGGCAGATCGCGCAGCGCCCGGTCGGCGGCAAGCTGCTCCAGCACCTCGAAGCCGTTCATTTCGGGCATCTCCATGTCGAGCAGCAGCAGGTCGAAGGCCTGCGCGTTCAGCGCCGCACGCAGCATCTCGATCGCGACCCGGCCGTTCTCGGCCGGCGCCACGCTGTGGCCTTGCAGTTCGAGGCTGCGCGTCAGCAGCAGGCGGTTGACCTTGTTGTCGTCGGCCACCAGCAGGCGCGCGCCCGAGGCGTGGATCTCACGCATGGCGCAGCCCCTTCAGTGCGGCGGCGGCGCGCGCGCAAGCCGCGTCGAGCGCGTCGAGCGGTGCGCTGTCGGCGGGCAGCCCCTGCAGTTCGAGCTCGCGCGCGCGTCGCGCCAGCTCGGTCGCACCGAAGGTCAGGCTGTTCGATTTCAGCGAGTGCGCCGCGCGCCGGAACGCGTCGGCGTTCGCGCCCGCGTGCGCGCTGCGCAGCTCGGCGAGCATCGTCGGCGCTTCTTCAAGGAAGGTGTCGACCAACTCGAGTGCGAAGTCGGCGCCGACCGAGGCCTCGAGCTCGGCGAAGGCCAGGCGGTCGATCACGTCAGGGGTGTCGCTCATTTCGTCGGTCCTTCATCGGTCGGTGCGTGCCGTCACGCCGTTCAGCGCCTCGACCAGCGCGTCGACCCGGATCGGCTTGGTGATGTAGTCGTCCATGCCGGCGGCCAAGCAGGCCTCGCGGTCGCCGGCCATCGCGTTGGCGGTCATCGCGACGATGCGCGGGCGCCGGACCGAAGGCCCTCGCGCAACGATGCGGCGCGTGGCTTCGAGCCCGTCCATTTCGGGCATCTGCACGTCCATCAGCACCACGTCGTACGGCTGGCGCTCGAGGCATTCGATCGCCTCGATACCGTTGCTGGCCAGATCGGCGCGATAGCCCATCTGCTGCAACAGCCGCAGCGCGAGCTTCTGGTTCACGACGTTGTCTTCGGCCAGCAGGATGCGCAGCGGGTGCCGCGCGGCCATGCCGGGGTCCATGCTCGGCTTGGCCCTGGGTTGCGCCGCGCGCGGCACCTTCCCGTGCGCGAGCAGGTCCACCAGCGTGTCGAACAGTTGGCTCTGGCGCAGCGGCTTGGTCAGGTAGGCGCTGAACAGACCCTCGGTATCGCCGGCCTCGCGCCGGCCGAGCGAGCTGAACAGCACCAGCGGCAGCTTCGGCCGCAGCGCACGCAGCCCGGCCGCCAGCGTGAGACCGTCCATCTCGGGCATGTGCATGTCGACGATCGCGAGGTCGAAGCCCTCGACCGGACGGGCCTCGGCGGCGAGCCAGCCCAGCGCTTCGGCGGGCGATTCGGTGTCGCGCACCTGCATGCCCCACTTGGCGGTCTGCAGCGCCAGCACCTTGCGGTTGGTTGCGTTGTCGTCGACCACCAGCACGTGCTTGCCGGCCAGCGCTGGCTGCTGTCCGATGAAGTCGCGCCGCTGCGTTTGCGGCGATTCGGCACGCGGCGCGACGATCGTGAAATGGAAGGTCGAGCCCTTGCCGAGCCCCGCGCTCTCGACCCGCATCGTGCCGCCCATCAGTTCCGCCAGGCGCTTGCTGATCGCCAGCCCCAGGCCGGTGCCGCCGTATTTGCGTGTCATCGACGAATCGGCCTGACTGAAGCTCTGGAACAAGCGGCCCATGCCCTGCTCCGACAGCCCGATGCCGGTGTCGCGCACCGCGAAGCTCAGCTCGACGCTGCCCTCGGCTTCGCGCGCGCCGACGTTGACGACCACCTCGCCGGCCTCGGTGAACTTGACCGCGTTGGCCAGCAGGTTCAGCAGGATCTGGCGCAGCCGCGTCACGTCGCCGTCGATCGCCACCGGCACCTCGCCGTCGAACAGGTAGGCGACATCGAGCTGCTTCTCGGCGGCGCGCGGGCCGATCAGATCGAGCGCCGATTCGATGCACTCGCGCACATCGAACGGGTGCGCCTCGATGTCCATCCGCCCCGCCTCGATCTTCGAGAAGTCGAGGATGTCGTTGATGATCGTCAGCAGCGCGTCGCCCGAGTCGCGGATGGTGGAGGCGAAGTCGCGCTGCTCGTCATTCAGCGGCGTGTCGAGCAGCAGCCCGCTCATGCCGATCACCGCGTTCATCGGCGTGCGAATCTCATGGCTCATGGTCGCGAGGAACGAGCTCTTGGCTTCGTTGGCGCCCTCTGCGAGAAGCCGGGCGGCTTCGGCGGCGGCGCGGGCCTGCTGGGCCTCCTTGAACAGCTTCGCGTTCTGGATCGCGATGACGGCCTGGTCCGCGAAAGTGGCCAGCAGGACGGACTCCTTGTCGGTGAACGGGCGCGGCGGATAGCGCACGATGTGCACCGTGCCGATGCCGCCGTCCTCCCACAACATCGGCGCGATCAGCATCGAGAAATTGCCGATGTCGCGGCCCATCTGCCGCATCGCCTCGGGCACGCCGGGGCCGTCGAGCATGTCGGGGTAATGGACCACGCGCCGCTTGCGGATCGGGTAGGCCTGGTAGGCCTGCGCCAGCGGCCGCGGGAAGCCGCGGTTCAGCAGCTGCCAGCCCCGCTCGCGCTCGTCGGCCGTCACGGTCGGCGGCGCGGTCGCCGCGGCATGCGCGACCATGCCGTCACCGTCCACCAGCGAAATCACGACCTGGTCGCCGCTGAACAGCTGCTGGCAGGCGCGGCCGATGGCGTCGAACACCGGCGCGGTGTCGGCCACCGAGTGGCTGATCACCTTCAGCACCTCGGCCGACGCGCGCTGCTGCTCCAGCGCCTCCTTGGTCTCGTTGAACAGGCGCGCGTTCTGGATCGCGATCACCGCCTGGTCGGCGAACGTCCTGATCAGCGCGATTTCCTTCTCGCTGAACGGTCTGACCGGAAAACGCGCAATGCCCAAGGCACCGATCCCCTGGCCGTTCCAGATCAGCGGCACGTACAGCTGCGAGTGATCACCAAGCCACTGCGTGGCCTCGCGCACCTGCGGCGGCACGTCTTCGCCGTTCAGTACATCCGGATAGTGGAGGACAACCCGGTTGTGCGCGACGTAGCCGTGGAGCGTCTCGCGCAGCGGCGCCGGAAAGCTGCGATGGAGATACTCCACGACCTTCGGATACAGGTGGTCGCCTGGAAACTGCGGTGCGCTGTTCACGTTCAGGTGCACCAGGTCATCCTCGCCGATCAGGCCGATATTGACGTAGTTCGTGTTCAGGATGCGCTGCGCACTCGTCAGGATGCGTTCGAACACCGGCTTCGTGTCGGAGACCGAACTGCTGATCACCTGCAGCACCTCGGCCGAGGCGGTCTGCTGTTCGAGCGCCTCCTGGGTCTCGTTGAACAGCCGCACGTTCTCGATCGCGACGACCGCCTGGCTGGCGAAGGTCTGCAGCAGATCGATCTCGTTGACGTCGAAGGCGCCGGGCTCCGGCCGGGTCACGCTGATCGCACCGACGATCTGGTTGTCGCGCAGCATCGGCACGCTCAGGATCGCGCGGTATCCGGCGCGCTCGGCGATTTCCTTGACCGTGTACTCGGGGTCGGACTCGGCCCGCACGTCCGCGATGTTGACCACCGTGCGGTCGCGCACCGCGCGGGCGGCGGCGGAGCCCGCGCCCGGCGGCATCGGGAAGGCCGCACGGGCCGCCTCCAGACCCTGCGGGTTGACGCCGAACGCACTCGCGACATGGATCAGCTTGCCGTCGAAGCGGAACACCCAGCCGTAGCTGGCCCCGGTGAGACGCGCGCCGCGCTCGGCGATGATGTCGAACACCGGCTGCACGTCGGTCGGCGACTCGCTGATGACCCGCAGTACGTCGGAGGTCGCCGTCTGCCGCGCCAGCGCCTCCTGCGTCTCGTTGAACAGGCGCGCGTTCTCGAGCGCGATCACGGCCTGCTCCGCGAAGGTCTGCAGCAGCGCGATCTCCTTCGGCTCGAAGCCGGTCGCCGGCTGGCGGATCGCGTAGAGGTAACCGATCGCACGGTTGTCGCGCGCAATCGGCGCGAGCACCTGCGAGTAGGCGCCGACGCCGAGCCGGTCGGCGATCCGGCGCAGCCACGCCGGCGCGTCGGCGGCGAACACATCGCGCACATGCAGTGGCTGACGGCTGGCCATGCCATTGCCGAACTGCGCCGTCGGCACGCCTCCGGCGAAGATCTGCTGCAGCAGCGGCTGCGCCGAGCCGTGGTGAGCGCCCAGATGCAAACGGCCGTCCTGGCCGACCAGCAGGATGCCTTGCTCGGCGCTGTCGAACAGGTGCTGGCAGCTGCCCAGGATCTCGTCGAACACCGGGCGCGCATCGGCCACCGACGAACTGATGACCTGGAGCACCTGCGCGGTCGCGGTCTGCTGCTCCAGCGCCTCCCGGGTCTCGTTGAACAGGCGCGCGTTCTCGATCGCGATCACGACCTGGTCGGCGAAGGTCTGTGCGAGCGCGATGTCCTTGGCCGCGAAGTCACCGGTGCCGGCGCGCAGGATGCCGAGGCAGCCGATCGCGCGGCCGTCGCGCAGCAGCGGAACGAACATGCCGGAGCGCCAGCCGATCGCGGTCGCGAGCTGGCGGGTGCGCGGATACTTGGCGAACACCTCGTCGCGGTCGGGCACCACGACCACGCGCGCGCTCAGCACGCTGTCGCCCGAGACGCTGTCGTGAGCGAGCGGCCAGCGGCCGACCCGCTGGAGCGCGAGCGTTCCGTCGCTCGCCTCGGCGACGCGCTCCAGCATGTCGCCCGTCGCCAGCACCAGATTGACCGCCAGGCCACCGAACAGGCGCTGGCAACTGCCGACGATGGCGTCGAAGACCGGGCGCGAGTCGGTCACCGACGCGCTGATCACGCGCAGGATCTCGGCGGTCGCGGTCTGGCGTTCGAGCGCCTCCTTGGTCTCGTTGAACAGGCGCACGTTTTCGATCGCGATGACGGCCTGGTCGGCAAAGGTCTGCAGCAGCCTGACCAGCCTGTCGGGGAACGGGCCGGGTGCCTCGCGGGCGACGGCAATCGCCCCGATGGTCTGGCCGTCCCGAAGCATCGGCACACCCAGGTTGCTGCGGCAGCCGCTCTGGCGCGCCGCATCCTTCAGCGCGTCGTCGGGGTCGGCGAGCACGTCGGCGCTCTGCACCGGCGTGCGCTCGAGGATCGCGCGCGCCGAGGCCGAGCCGCGACCGGCCGGCATCGGAAAGCCGGCTCGCATCGCATCGGTGGCCGCGCGCGTCGCACCGTGGCAGGCCACCATGTGAACCAGCTCGCCGTCGAATCGGGTCACGATGCCGAACTTGGCGCCGCACAGCGTCATCGATCGCTCGGCGATCGCATCGAACACCGGCTGCACGTCGGTCGGCGATTCGTTGATGACCTGCAGCACTTCGGCCGTCGCGGTCTGTTGCGCCAGCGCTGCCCGCGTCTCGTCGAACAGCCGCGCGTTGTGCAGCGCCACCGTGGCCTGGCGCGACAGCCCGACCAGGAACTCCAGCTCGTGTGCCTCGAACGGTGCGCCGCCGTGGCGCCACACCGCCATGGCGCCCTGCACCTGCGCGCCGGCCAGCAGCGGCACCACCATCAGGCGCTCGTCGGCCAGGCGCGGGGTGCCGGCGATCTGCAACCCGCGCGGGTCGGCCTGGGTGTCGTTGATCAGCTCGGGCCGGCCGCTGTGCAGCAGGCTGCCGACGATGCCGACGCCGGCCTCGATCACAACCGCCTTGATTGCGTCGGCGGACTCGCCGACGGCCACGATCGCGCGGTGCGTGCGGCCGCCGGCCGGGGTGCTGACATCCGGCAGGAAGATCGCGCCATTGCTCGCTTGCAGCAGATCGCGCGCGTGGTTCGCGATGCGGTCCATCACGGTGGGCAAGTCGAGCGAAGAAGACAGGTCGCGGCCCACGTCCGACAGAGCCTGCGATTCGCGCGCGTGGCGCTGGGTTTCTTCGAGCAGCCGGGCGTTCTCGAGCCCCACGCCCATGCTCGCGGCCACCGTCGTGAGCAGGCGCACGGCCGCGTCGTCGAAGGCGTGCTCGCGCGCGTAGTTCTCGAGAATGATCGCGCCCAGGTAGCGGTCGCCCGAAAACATCGGCACGAACACCGACGACAGGCTCATGTCGGTGCCGGCGAAGTGAAACAGGCCGAGAGCGTCGGCCTCGGCCTGGTTGCCGACGACGACCGGCCGGCGCTGCAGCATCGCCCGGTCGATCGGCCGATCGAGCCGGTCGGGCACCGGCGGCAGATGCTGGCGCACGCCGTGTTCGAAGGAGTAGAGCATGCGCCGCAGGCCGGCGGCCTCGTCGCGCCAGCTGATCAGAATGTCGCCGGTATCGAACACTTCGCGCAGGGTGTCGCCGACCAGGTTGACGATGGCCTGGAAGTTCAATTCGGCGCTGACGCCCTGCTGGATGCTGTTGATCACCGCCAGCTCGGCGTTGCGCTGCGCGAGCAAGGCCTCGAGCTCGGTGACCCGCTGTTCGGGGGGGCCCTGCGCCGCAGCGCCGGCGGGAACGCCGGCCGCCGGGCTCGGCGGGCGACGCGTTTGCGGCGTGTGCTTGCTCTTCGGATCAGGCATGGGCTGCTCGAAACGACACCGGCTCGATGAACCCACGCGGCCAGGAGCGGCGCGCAGGCTGCACAGCAGTCTACAGGCGCACCCGGCGTTGCAGCCAGAGGAGATTCGCTACAGCTGCCGCGATCTTGCCAGCGGCGGGTTCTTCGCGAAATAGCGCCGAATGCCCGTCGCCAGCGCCTGCACCAGCTTCGCCTGGTAGGCCGGGTCACGCAGCTTGGCTTCTTCTTCGGGGTTCGAGATGAAGGCTGATTCGACCAGGATCGACGGGATGTCGGGCGCCTTCAGCACCGCGAAGCCGGCCTGCTCGACGCTGGCTTTGTGCAGCCTGCCGACCTTGCCGATCTGGCCCAGCACCTCGCCGCCGAGCTTCAGGCTGTCGCGGATCTGTGCGGTCGTGCTCATGTCGAGCAGCGCGCGCAGCACGGCCGCGTCTTTCGACTTGATGTTGACGCCGCCGACTGCATCGGCGGCGTTCTCGCGGTTCGCCATCCAGCGCGCCGCGGCGCTCGTGGCGCCGTTCTGGCTGAGCGCGAACACCGACGCGCCGCGCGCCTGCGGCGTGATGAAGGCATCGGCATGGATCGACACGAACAGATCGGCCTGGACGCGCTGCGCCTTGCGCACGCGCTCGTGCAGCGGCACGAAGAAATCGGAGTCGCGCGTCAGCATCGCGCGCATGTTCGGCAGCGCGTTGAGCGCATCGCGCAACTGCAGCGCGATGCGCAGCACCACGTCTTTCTCGTGCAAGCCGCTCGGGCCGCTTGCGCCCGGGTCTTCGCCGCCGTGGCCGGGGTCGATCGCGACGACGATCAGGCGGTCGATGCGGCCCTGCACCGCCGGTGGCAGCGGTGCCGGCGTCTGCTGGACCGGTCCCGGCAGCGGCGCCGCGCCGACTGGTGGCAGCGCCGGGGCCGGACCCTGCGCGAGCGGCGGCAGCGGGGCCGGCCTGTCCATCTTGCCGATGAACTCGCCGAGCGCGTCCTGCACCGCCTTCGCGGCCTGCTGCTCGGCGTTCTCCCTGTCGCGAATCAGCGCGAGCAGCGGGTCGCGTTCCTGGGTCGGGTACAGATCGAACACGAGCCGGTGCTGGTAGGCCGCGACCGGCGCGAGCGTGAACAGCTGCGGCGCGGTCGGCTGCTTCAGGTCGATCACCAGGCGCACCACGCGCGGCTGGTTCTGGCCGGCGCGCACGCCGGCGATGAACGGGTCGTCGGCGCGCACCTTGCCGACCAGGTCGCGCAGCGCCGGGCTGAGTTCGAGGCCGTCGATGTCGATCACCAGGCGACTCGGGTTCTCGGCCAGAAAGTGCTTTTGCGCGAGCGGCTGGTCGGACTCGATCGTCACGCGCGTGTAGTCGGCCGCGGGCCAGACGCGCACCGCAACGATGCTGGCGCCGAACGCGATGTCTGCGCTTCCGAGCAACAGCACGACCGAGCCCATCGACTTCAGCGCGGCGCGGCGGTGCATCGGCTTCGTCATGTGAGCAGCTCGACGCCGCGGTGCGTGCGGGCTTCGAAGCGAGCGCTGCGCGCCTCACCCGCCAGTGGCTCGATGTGAATGCGCAGGTCGGCTTCCGGCAGCAGCCCTTCAGCCTTCTCGGGCCATTCGGCGAGCTTCAGCCCGCGGCCCGCGAACACGTCGCGAAAGCCCGCGTCTTCCCACTCCTGCGGGTCGTTGAAGCGGTAGAAATCGAAGTGCCATATGCAGAAAGCGCCGCCGTCGCGCGTCAGCTCGTACGGTTCCATCACCGCGTAGGTCGGGCTCTTCACGCGGCCCTCGACGCCCAGCGCATGCAGCAGGTGCCGCACGAACGTCGTCTTGCCGGCGCCGAGCGGGCCATGCAGTTCGATGAGGGCGTCGGTGATGACCGAATGCCGAGCCAGCGCCTGAGCCGAAGCGGCGCAAGCAGCCTCGTCGGGCCAGTGCTGCGTGCGGGTTTCTAGAATCGGCAAATGTCAGGCACTCGGCAGTTGGGTTCAGAACAGCAACAAACGCTGCTGGCGCAGCTGCGTGTGCAGGCTGCGTCGCTGGGATTTTCACAGATCGGCGTGGCCGATGTGGATTTGTCCGACGCCGAGCCCGGGCTCATGCAGTGGCTGGACAACGGCTTTCACGGTTCGATGGCGTACATGGCCGCGCACGGCCTGAAGCGCGCGCGGCCGGCCGAGCTGGTTCCGGGCACCGTGCGCGTGATCACGGCACGCATGGATTACCTGCCGCAATCCGTGCCCGACGGTTGGCAGGCGATCGAGTGGCAGCGCCTGGCCGACCCGGCGCAGGCCGCGCTGTCGATGTATGCGCGCGGTCGCGACTATCACAAGGTGTTGCGCGCGCGGCTGCAAACGCTCGCCGACCAGCTCGCCGATGCGGTCGGCCCGTTCGGCCACCGCGTGTTCACCGATTCGGCGCCGGTGCTCGAGGTCGAACTCGCGTCGAAGAGCGGCATCGGCTGGCGCGGCAAGCACACACTGGTACTGAGCCGCGAGGCGGGCTCGATGTTCTTCCTCGGCGAGATCTACGTCGACTTGGCGCTGCCGCTGACCGACCCGGCCGATGCGCATTGCGGCAGCTGCACCGCGTGCATCGACGTCTGCCCGACGCAGGCGATCGTCGCCCCGTACCGGCTCGACGCGCGGCGCTGCATCTCGTACCTGACGATCGAATCGCCCGACCCGATCCCGATCGAGCTGCGCGCGTTGATCGGCAACCGCATCTACGGCTGCGACGACTGCCAGCTCGCCTGCCCGTGGAACAAGTTCGCGCGCCGCAGCAGCCTGCCCGATTTCGACGTGCGCGCGTCGGTCGGTCACGCGACGCTGTTGCAGTTGTGGGCCTGGACCGAAGCCGATTTTCTGCGCCACACCGAAGGCAGCGCGATCCGCCGCATCGGTTTCGAGCGCTGGCAGCGCAACCTGGCGGTGGCGCTGGGCAACGCCTTGCGCGCGTGCGACGACGCGGCGGTGCGCAGCGCGTTGGCGGGCCGGCGCGAGGGATGCAGCGCGCTGGTGCGCGAGCACATCGACTGGGCGCTGGCGCCCGCCGTTCAAGCTGCCATGCTGATCACGCCGAGCCACAGCGGCACGCTGAGCATCCCGAGCAGCGTCGACAAGGTCACCAACCCGGCCGCGTAGCCGCCGTCGCCACCCATGCGCGAGGCCAGCACGTAGGCGCTCGACGCGGTCGGCAGCGCGGCGAACAGCACGACGATATTGCGCTGTTCGGGTGGCAGCGCGAGCGCGGCGGTGAGGCCGATCGCCACCGCCGGCAGCAGCGCGTGACGAATCGCCATGAACGCCGCGGCCAAGCCCGGCGCCGCCTTCAACCCGCCGAAGCGCAGCCCCGCGCCGGCCGCCATCAGGCCGATCGGCAGCGCGGCCAGGCCGATGCGCTGCAGCGTCGTCGACACGGCATCCGGGAAGCTGACGCCGGCGATGTTCGCGAGCAGCCCGGCGACCGTGCTCAGGATCAGCGGGTTGCGCAGCAGCTCGCGCCCGTACGAGTGGCCGCCGTGGCGCGCCAGCGGCCAGACCGCGGCCACATTCGCGAGCGGCACGCACAGCGCGATGCACAGCGCCATCCAGGCCAGGCCGGGCGGGCCGCCGAGGCGTTCGGCCAGTGCCAAGCCGATGAAGGAATTGAAGCGGTACGCGGTCTGCGCGCCCGACGCGTGGCGGCGCGCGTCGACGCCGGGCCAGCGCCCGAGCGCCAGTGCGATCACGATGCCGACTGCCGTCGTGCCCAGGCAGGCGACGCCCAAACTCACGGTCTGGGTCGGCTGCAACGGGCTCTTCAGGATCGAGTTGAACAGCAGCACCGGGAACAGCAGGTAGTAGACGAGTCGCTCGGCCGCCTGCCAGACGCTGCCGTTCAGCGCGGTCCTGCGGCACAGCACGAAGCCGAGGGCGATCAACAGGAAGTCGGGCAACAACAGCAGGGCGGTCGACATCCGGCAAGTGTGCCAGCGCGGGCTGCGTGGCCGACCGCAGGGCAGGGTGATCGCTCTGTCGCGCGGCCGGCGCTGGCCCTAGACTTGGGCACCTTCCTCATGCCACACCACCGGAGATTTACCCGATGCAACGCAGATTCCTGATTGCCGCCTGCTCCGCCACCTTGCTCGCCTGCAGTGGCGGTGTCTGGGCGCAGGCCTTTCCGAACAAGCCGGTCAGGCTGGTCGTGCCGTTCGCGCCCGGCGGCACCACCGACATCATTGCGCGTGTGCTCGCCGAGAAGATCAACGGGCCGCTCGGTCAGCCGCTGATCGTCGAGAACAAGGCCGGCGGCGGCGGTTCGATCGGTGCCACCGAAACCGCGAAGGCCGTGCCCGACGGCTACGCGCTCGGCATGGCGACGGTCTCGACCACCGCGGCCAACCCGGCGATCAACCCGAAGATCGCGTACAACCCGCTGACCGACTTCACGCCGATCATCAACGTGGCGGCCACGCCGAACGTGATCGCGGTGCACCCGAGCTTCCCGGCGCGCGACTACAAGGGCTTCCTGGCCGAAATCAAGAAAAACCCCGGCAAGTACAGCTTCGCGAGTTCGGGCACCGGCGGCATCGGCCACTTGCAGATGGAGCTGTTCAAGAACCTGTCGGGCACCTTCATCACGCACATCCCGTACCGCGGCGCCGGCCCGGCGCTGAACGACACCGTCGCCGGCCAAGTCACGGTCATCTTCGACAACCTGCCGTCGGCGCTGCCCTTCATCAAGGACGGCCGGCTGATTGCGATCGTGGTGGCCGCGCCGCAGCGGCTGGCGCAGCTGCCGGGCATTCCGACCTTCAAGGATGTGGGGCTGGAACCGGTCAACCGGATGGCCTACTACGGCATCTACGGCCCGAAGGGGCTGCCGAAGGAGGTGGTCGAAAAGGTCAGCAGCGCGGTCAAGAAAACGCTCGAAGACCCGGCGGTCAAGAAGCGCATCGAAGAGACCGGCTCGCTGATCGTCGCCAACTCGCCGAGCGAATTCGCGGCCCAGATCGCGGCCGAGTTCGAGGTCTACAAGAAGGTCGTCGCGCTGCAGAAGCTGACCTTGGAGTGAGCACCTGAGCAAGGATTCGCGGCTCGCCAGTCAGGCCTCGATCGATCGCTTCATCGACGCGGTCTGGATCGAGGACGGCCTCGCCGCCAACACGCTGGCCGCGTACCGGCGCGATCTCGCGCTGTACGCCGACTGGCTCGCCGCGAACCACGAGCGCGCGCTCGATGCGACGCATGAGGCCGATCTGCGCGACTACGCTGTCGCGCGTCACAAGGGCAGCAAGGCGACCAGCAGCAACCGGCGCCTGACCGTCTTCAAGCGCTACTTCCGCTGGGCGCTGCGCGAGCACCTGCTCGGCGCCGACCCGACGCTGAAGCTCGCGAGCGCGAAGCAGATCTTGCGGGTGCCGAAGACGCTGAGCGAGGCGCAGGTCGAGGCGCTGCTCGGTGCGCCCGATGTCGACGCGCCGCTCGGCCTGCGCGACCGCACGATGCTGGAGTTGATGTATGCGAGCGGCCTGCGCGTCAGCGAGCTGGTCACGCTGAAGAGCGTGCACGTGAGCCTTTCCGACAGTGCGCTGCGCGTCACCGGCAAGGGTGCGAAGGAGCGGCTCGTGCCGTTCGGCGAAGTGGCGCACGAATGGGTCGAGCGCTACCTCGCGCAGGCGCGCGCACCGATCCTGAACGGGCAGACCAGCGACGCGCTGTTCGTGACCGCCCGCGGCGGCCCGATGACGCGGCAGATGTTCTGGAAGCTGATCAAGGCGCATGCGCTGCGCGGCGGTGTGCACGTGCCGCTGTCGCCGCACACCTTGCGCCACGCGTTCGCGACCCACTTGCTGAACCACGGCGCCGACCTGCGCGCGGTGCAGTTGCTGCTCGGCCACGCCGACATCTCGACGACGACGATCTACACCCATGTCGCGCGCGAGCGCTTGCGGCAACTGCACGCGCAGCACCACCCGCGCGGTTGAGAAACGCGCCGGCCCGGCGCGGTGGCTCGTGGCGTGGCAAAGGCAGTAGAGTCGAACTTGGCCGCGCGCCCGACGGCGTGCGGCGACCACCCGACCGAAACTGCCGGAGCTCTTCAATGATTCCATGCACACGGCTCGCGCTCGCTGCCGCGCTGGCACTCGCCGCCACCGCGGGCGTCGCCGCCCCCGACGCCAAGGTGCTGGCGGCGGCCACGGCCGCGCAGCCGCAGGTGGTCGACACGCTGAAGAGCCTGGTGCTGATCGAGAGCGGCAGCACCGATCTCGACGGCCTCGCGAAGATCGCCACGCTGATCGACGACCGCCTGAAGGCACTCGGCTTCAAGACCGAGCGCCGCAAGGCGATGCCCGGGGTCGGCGCCGACATCGTGATCGGCACGCTCGCCGGCAGCGGCAAGCGCAAGATCATGCTGCAGGCCCACATGGACACGGTCTACGAGAAGGGCATCCTGCAGTCCCAGCCGTACAAGCAGGACGGCAACAAACTCTTCGGCCCCGGTATCGCCGACGACAAGGGCGGCATCGCGGTGATCCTGCATTCGCTGCAACTGCTGAAGGATGCGGGCTGGCAGGATTACGCGACGCTCACCGTCGTGATCAACCCCGACGAAGAGATCGGCTCGCGCGGATCGGGCGAGTTGATCTCGGCCACCGCGGACCAGCACGATGTGGTGCTGTCGTTCGAGCCGACCGCCGCGAAGACGATCGCGAAGGGCGAATCGCTGCTGCTCGGCGCGGCCGGCATCGCCGGCGTCACGCTCGAGGTGAAAGGCCGGGCCGCGCATGCCGGCGCCGCGCCCGACATGGGCCGCAACGCGATCCTCGAGATTTCGCACCAGATGCTGCAGACCAAGGACATCGCGAAAGAAATCCCCGGTGTCACGCTGAACTGGACCAACGTGGTCTCGAACAAGGCGACCAACCAGATCCCGGAACTCGCGGTCGCGAAGGGCGACGTGCGCATCACCGTGCCCGGCGCCGAAGCGAAGCTGAACGCTGCGCTGCAGGCCAAGCTGGCCAGCAGCAAGCTGATCCCGGACACGGTGACGACCGCGCAGCTCGACGTCAGCCGACCGGCCTTCCTGGCCGGCGCGCCGGGCCAGGCGCTCGCCGCACGTGCGCAGGCGATCTACAAGGAGATCGATCGCGACCTCGGCCTCGTGCCGATGACCGGCGGCGGCACCGATGCGGCCTACGCGCGCCGCTCCGGCAAAGCGACCGTGGTCGAGAGCTTCGGGCTCGCAGGGTTCGGCTTCCATGCGCGCGACGAGTTCATCGAGCTCGACTCGATCGTGCCGCGTCTGTATCTGGTGACGCGGCTGTTGACCGAGGTCGGCAAGCAGCCCTGAGCGGGTTCGGTTTGTCCCTTGAGATCGGAGCGCGCCGAGCGCGACGGGTGACCGGCTCCGTTCGTGTCCCCCGGGCCGGGCTTCGCCCAACCCTCCTCCTTGACCTCACTGCGCCGGTCACCCGCCGCGCTCGGCCATGCTGCGCTCGCTGACTTGGTGACGAACAGACTCGGCGGTGGCCCGAGCGAAGCCGGCTGGGGCGTTGTGCGGAGCGAAGTAAAGGAGGAGGGATGGGCGCAGCCCATTCCGGGGGACATGAGCGCAGCACAGCGCCCCAGTCGGCTTCGCTCCCGCCCCGAACGCGAACGCGAACGCGATCAGACCACCGCGACCGGAATCCCGCCGATGCTCGACTTGATCTTCGCTTCCCACTCCCTCGGCCCGGTCTCGTGCACCGAGACGCCGTTGGAATCGACCGCGACCGTCACCGGCATGTCCTGCACGTCGAATTCGTAGATCGCTTCCATGCCCAGATCGGCGAAGCCGACGACCTCAGCGTGGTTGATGGCCTTCGACACGAGATACGCCGCGCCACCGACCGCCATCAGATACGCGCTCTTGTGCTTCTTGATCGCGTCGATGCCTGCCGGCCCGCGCTCGGCCTTGCCGATCATGCCGATCAGGCCGGTTTGCGCCAGCATCATCTCGGTGAACTTGTCCATCCGCGTCGCGGTGGTCGGGCCGGCCGGGCCGACGACCTCGTCGCGCACCGGGTCGACCGGGCCGACGTAGTAGATCACCCGGTTCGTGAAGTCGACCGGCAGCGTTTCGCCTTTGGCCAGCATGTCCTGGATGCGCTTGTGCGCGGCGTCGCGGCCGGTCAGCATCTTGCCGCTCAGCAGCAGCGTGTCGCCGGGTTGCCAGGCGGCGACTTCTTCCTTGGTCAGCGTGTTCAGGTCGACCTTCTTCGACTTGTTGTAGTCGGGCGCCCACTTCACATCGGGCCACAGATCGAGACTCGGCGGCTCGAGGTAGGCGGCGCCCGAGCCGTCGAGCACGAAGTGCGCATGGCGCGTCGCGGCGCAGTTCGGGATCATCGCGACCGGCTTGCTCGCGGCGTGCGTCGGGTAGGTCGAGATCTTCACATCGAGCACGGTGGTCAGGCCGCCGAGACCTTGCGCACCGATGCCGAGCGCGTTGATCTTGTCGCACAGCTCGATGCGCAGTTCTTCGAGCTTGTTGCTCGGGCCACGCGCCTTCAACTCGTACATGTCGATGTCTTCCATCAGGCTTTGCTTGGCCATCAGCATCGCGCGCTCGGCCGTGCCGCCGATGCCGATGCCGAGCATGCCCGGCGGGCACCAGCCGGCGCCCATCGTCGGCACCGTTTTCATGACCCAGTCGACCAGCGAATCGCTCGGGTTCATCATCACGAACTTCGACTTGTTCTCGCTGCCGCCGCCCTTGGCCGCGACCTGCACGTCGACCGTGTTGCCCGGCACCAGCGTCATGTGGATCACCGCGGGCGTGTTGTCCTTCGTGTTCTTGCGCTCGAAATGCGGGTCGGCCACGATGCTCGCGCGCAGCACGTTGTCGGGGTTCAGATAGCCTTTGCGCACGCCGTCGTTGACGGCTTCCTCGATGCCTGAAGGGAAACCCTCGAAGCGCACGTCCATGCCGATCTTCAGGAACACGTTGACGATGCCGGTGTCCTGGCAGATCGGCCGCTTGCCTTCGGCGCACATGCGCGAGTTGGTCAGGATCTGGGCGATGGCGTCTTTTGCCGCAGGGTTCTGCTCCTGCTCATAGGCGCGCGCCAGGTGCTGGATATAGTCGACGGGATGGTAATAGCTGATGTACTGGAGCGCAGCGGCTACCGACTCGATGAGATCTTCTTGCTTGATCGTGGTCAGGGTGGCTAGGGTGGTCATGGCGTATCTCTTTAAGATGCTCGGTCAAAGGTCAGGAAATGGGTGGTGCGGATACAGCTGGAATCAATGATCAATGGTCCGCGCCAGGATCAGGCCCGGGTACAGCGGCAGTTGCAGCCAGCGGCGCATGAAAATCAGGTTC